>DASPXO010000201.1:0-11725 GCA_035637235.1 Gemmatimonadales bacterium
CGGAGACAACGCCGTCCCGGGCTTCACGGGAACCGTGACGGTGGCCATCGTGACGAATCCGGCGGGCGGCACGCTCACCGGCGCCACCACGGTCGCGGCGGTTGCGGGGGTCGCGACTTTCTCCACGCTCAGCCTCGACAAGAGCGGGACGGGCTACACGCTTTCGGCTGCGGCGGCGGGCCTGGCGGGCGCCACGAGTGCGGCCTTTGCCATCACCCCCGGGTCGGCGACCCACTTGGTGTTCACGGTCCAGCCTGCCACGGCGACCGCGGGGGGGACCATCAAGCCCGCCGTGCGGGTCACGGCGCGGGACGCGCTGGGCAACACGGCCACGGGCTTTGTGGGCAACGTGACCGTGGGCATCGGAACGAATCCCGCGGGCGGCACCTTGTCCGGGACGAGGACGTTCGCCGCGATTGCCGGCGTCGCCACCTTTCCCTCTCTCAACATCGACAACGTGGGGCGCGGCTACACGCTCTCGGCGTCGGCGGTCGCGGCTGGCCTCACGGGCGCCACGAGCGCGCCGTTCGATGTCATCGCCTCGACGGCGACCCAACTCCTGTTCACAGTGCAGCCGGCCGACTCGCAGACGGCAGGGGCCGTGATCGGGCCCGCGCTCCAGGTGACGGCGCAGGATGCGTCGGACAAGCAGGTGACGACCTTTGCGGGAAACGTGACGCTGGCGATCGAGCCTGGTACTGGCATCAGCGGGGCCACGCTCTCGGGGAGCACCACCGTGGCGGCGGTCGGCGGGGTCGCCACCTTCTCGGATCTGAGGATCGACAAGAGCGAGGCCTGGTACACGTTGGTGGCCACCGCCCCCGGTCTGGCGGCTGCTGGGACCTCGTTCAGGGTGTTCGCGGGAGCGGCGACCGCGCTCGTCTTCAGGGTGCAGCCCAGCACGGCGACCGTGGGGGCGACGATCACGCCCCCGATGGAGGTGACCGCGCGGGATGGCTTGGGCAACACGGCGACAGGCTTCACGGGCGACATGACCTTGGCGATCGGGACCAATCCTGCAGGGGGCATCCTGTCCGGCACGCCGACGCTGGCCGCCGTCGCCGGGGTCGCGACCTTCCGTAATGTGAGCATCGGCCGGGCAGGCGGCGGCTACACGCTGTCGGCCGCGGCCGCCGGCCTGGCGAGGGCCACGAGCGCTCCCTTCGACATCACGGCCGCGCGCGCGTCCCAGCTGGTCTTCACGGTGCAACCGACCAGCACGACGGCGGGCGCGACCATCAGTCCGGTCGTCGAGGTCACGGCGCGCGACGCTTCGGGCCAGACGGAGACGAGTTTCGCGGGGAATGTGACGCTGACGATCACGGCCGGGGCGGGCACCAGAGGAGCCACGCTGTCGGGCACGACGACGGTGGCGGCAAGCGCCGGGGTTGCGACGTTCCCCGCTCTCAAAATCGACCAGAGCGGGAGCGCGTACCGGCTGTCGGCCACGGCCACCGGTCTCGCGGGGACCACTAGTTCCTTCTTCACCATCAACGCCGGCGCGCCGACCCAACTCACGTTCACGCCGCAGCGGATCCCCGGGCAGATGGACGACCCCGTGCCCACAGCCGGGGTGACGATCACGCCGGCCATCCCCGTGGTCGCGCGGGATGCGCTGGGGAACCGCGTGGAGTCCTTCGCCGGCACCGTGACGGTGGCGATCGCGAAGAATCCCGGCGGCGGCACGCTCTCCGGCACGACGACGGTGGCCACGGTCGCGGGGGTGGCGGCCTTCAACGATTTGAGCATCGATCGTACCGGCACCGGCTACCAGTTGCTGGCGACCGCGAGCGGCTTGAGCTCGGCGACGAGCAATGGGTTCGTCGTTACGGCGGGGCCGGCCACCTACTTGCTGTTCACCGTGCAACCAAGTACCACGACCGCCGGGGGGACGTTCAAGCCGGCCCTGCGGGTGACGGCGTTCGATGCGCTCGGGAACCCGGCGACAGGGTTCGCCGGCAGTGTGACGCTAACCATCACTGCGGGGACGGGCACCGGCGGGGCCGCGCTCTCGGGCACGACCACGGTGGCGGCGGTCGACGGAGTTGCCGTCTTCCCCGCTCTTGGCATCGACCAGGCGGGCAGCGGCTATGTGCTCTCGGCCGCGGCGACCGGGCTGACGGCGGCCGCGAGCACCCCGTTCGACGTCCCCTAGCAGGCAGCGACAATGGCGTCCCTGGCCGCCATTCACTACAATACCGCTGCGCGTCTGTGCGTCTGCCTCGCGGGCCGCAGACCAGCCTTTCCCCGCGCCCGTAGCTCAGGTGGATAGAGCAGCAGCCTTCTAAGCTGTTGGTCGGAGGTTCGAATCCTCCCGGGCGCATCCCCCAAGGCGGGCCCGGTCTCGGGCTCTTGACAAGCATTCAAGCTGGCGGTACGTCGGTCTTCTCGCAGGCCTTGGGAAGTCACGCCCGGCACGGCTTGTCGCATGCGCCATCCTCCGACTCCTTCGCGTCCACGCGGGAGCGTCCCTATGACCCATCATAGTTCGGACCAGCCGAAGCCATCGCAGTTGAAAGGGGTCCTGCGGCCGCACATCCTCGCCGCAGTGATCGCCGTCCTGGGTTCCCCGCTCGGCAGCGCGCGCGCCGCCGCGCAGGGCGGAACCGTCCAGGGGCGCGTGACGGCTGCCCCGACGGGGACCCCCATTGCCAGCGCCGAGATCTCGTTGGCGGGCACCAACCTCGGCACGCGGACGAACCAGGACGGGCGGTTCGTACTGCTCAACGTCCCGGCCGGCCCGCACGACCTGCGCGTGCTTGCGATCGGGTACAAACTCGGCACCCTGCGCCTTACGGTCGCGCCCGACACGGTCACGACCGCCGACGTGCAGCTCACGCCGAGCGTCCTGCAGCTCGACGCCGTCGTGGTGACCGGGACGGCGGGCCAGGCGCGCGTGCGCGAGGTCGGGAACTCGATCGCGCAGGTGAATCTGGCGCAGATCAAGGACCCGCCGGCGAACATGGACCAGCTGCTGCAGGCGCGCGCCCCCGGCCTGAACGTGATGCAGACGAGCGGCATGGCGGGTGAGGGAGCGCAGATCCGGCTGCGTGGCGCCGTGAGCGTCACCCAGAGCAACCAGCCGATCGTCTATGTGGACGGCATCCGCGTGCGCAGCGAGGGGTACCGCCGCAACCGGCCGCCGTTCGACGACTCGAACGGATTCCGGGGCGCGAACTATCAGGCGAGCCCTCTGAACGACATCAACCCCGCCGACGTCGAGCGCGTCGAGGTCATCAAGGGCTCGGCCGCGAGCACGTTGTACGGCACCGAGGCGGCGGCGGGCGTGATCCAGATCTTCACCAAGCGCGGCTCCGGCGGCGCGCCCAAGTGGACGTTCGAGACGGCGCAGGGCTTCGCGACACTGCGGCCGTTCGGCACCGATTCCGTGCCGTATCTGAACCTCCGACCTGCCGGCGCCGTGAACGGGCAGTGCCACGAAACTCCACAGCCCGGGTGCTCCTGGATCCGCAACGCCTACCGGCAGCGCTTCAGCGGGTCGGTGGCGGGAGGAATCAGCGGGGCGAGGACGTTCCAGTACTTCTTCTCCGGTACCTCGGAGGACAACGACGGCGTGCTGCCGCTCGACAACGAAAGAAAGCTCTCGACCCGGGGGAACGTCGGCTTCAACCTGTTCGACGACGTGCGGGTGGACTGGAACACGTCGTACACGAACACCGACTTGTCGAACACGCCGGCCGGCAACAATGCCCACGGGCTGGTGCTCAACGTGTACCGCGCCGAGCGGAACTACCGCTCGTCGAGTAATCCCGTGGTGATCGACTCGCTCCTCAACCAGTCCATCACGACGGGCATCCAGCGGCTCGTCACGGGCGGGACGGTGACCTACACGCCGCTGCCCTGGTTTTCGAACCGCGTCACGCTGGGCTATGACATGGCGCAGCAGGAGAACCGCAACCTGCGGCCGTTCGGGTTCGTGGCGGCGCCGCTGGGGATTCTCCTCGACGAGCAGATCCGCTACTCGATCCTCACGGCCGACTACGTCGGCAGCATGGATTACAGGCTGAGCGAGCAGCTCGCCTCGACGTTCTCCCTCGGGGGGCAGAGCATCAGCTCGGAAGAGGTGCGGACCACCGCGTACGGCGAGGGCTTTCCGGGTCCGGGCCTTCCCGTCGTGAGCAACGCGGCGTTGTTCGTGGCCAGTGAGTCGCGCCTGCGCGTCGTAAACGCCGGGTTCTTCTTCCAGGACGTGCTCAAGTTCCGGGACCGCTACTTCCTGACCGGCGGCGTGCGCTTCGACGGCAACACGGCGTTCGGGAAGACGCTCGGGTTGCAGGCGTATCCCAAGATCAGCGGCTCCTACGTGATGTCGGACGAGCCATTCTGGCCGGAGGGCTTGGGCGAGCTCAAGCTCCGTGGCGCGGTCGGGTGGTCGGGCCGGGCCCCGGGCGCGTTCGACGCCGTGCGTAGCTGGAAGACGGCCGTTTCGGCCGGCCAGGCCGGCTACGAACCCGGCAGCGTCGGCGACACGCTCGTCGGCCCGGAGCGTACGCGCGAAGCGGAGTTGGGCTTCGACGCGGCGCTGCTCAAGAATCGCCTGACGCTCGAAGCCACCTGGTACCACCGGCTGACCAGCGACGCGCTCTACGGGGTTCGGCAGATCCCTTCGGTCGGCTTCCCCCAGCCCCAGAACGCGAACGTCGGCAGTATGTCCAACACCGGGATCGAGCTGTCGGCGAACGGCACCCTGCTCAACAAGCCGGACTGGGGACTCGACCTCGGCGTGACCGTGTACACCAATCACGGCCTCGTCCGCGACCTGGGACGCACGGCAAAGGGTTTTCCGGTCGTGCCGTTCGCAGCGGGCGGTGGGTGGGTGGAGGTCGGATTCCCTCCCATGGCGGCGCGGGGCGTCGTCATCAACAACCCGAATGACAAGGCCGCGCCGGACACGGTGTGCCGGTCGTCGTGCACCGCCGACGGCTTCCATATCTTCGGGCCCCAGCAACCGACGCTGATCTTGGGCCAGCAGCTGACGCTCCGCCTGCCCAAGGGGATCACGCTGTCGGCGCGTGGCGAATATCAGGGCGGCGCGTGGATTCAGGACGGTGCGTCCTTCAACGCCCTGAACCGGTCGGTGCGCTGGCCGACCTGCGCCCGCGCGTACCCGTTCCTCTACCCCGGCGGTTCGCCGACCATCGACACGGTGACCAACATCAGCCAGCTCACGGCCCGGGAGCGCAAAGAGTGCGTGCCGCTGAAGACCAACCTGGACACGTTCTGGTACCCGCAGGACTTCTGGAAGCTGCGCGACGTGACGCTGACGATTCCCGTCGGCTGGGCCATCCGCCGGGCCAGCTCGGCCACCCTCAGCATCACGGCGCAGAATTACCTGAAGTGGATCAACAGCCAGTTGCGGCTGTTCGACCCTGAGATGGTGGGCCGGGACGCCCTCGACTCGCAGAACCGGGACATCTCCGAACACATCCCGCCGCCCGCGGTCATCACCGTCAACCTCCGCGTGACGTTCTGAGAAAGGAGCGAGCCATGCGCACCCATTTCGCCTCCCTGCTTCGCTCCGGCCCGGCAGCTGTCGCCCTGCTCGTCGCGGGAGCGTGCGACACCACGCTGACCAACCCGGGGCTCACTCCGGACCAGGATCTCGACAAGCCCGGCTCGTGGCCCGCTATCGTCATCGGCGCGCGGCGCGCCCTGTCCGACGCCATCGGCTCCAGCACTACACCGGTCAGTCAACTGCTCTACTGGGGTGCCGCCGTGACCTTCGAGATCAACCCCGCCGGCTCCACGGGCAGTTACGGCATTCCGACCGACGTCCAGGCGGGGCTCCCTACCGACGCGACGATGAACGGCGATTGGACGCAATCGAATGTGGCCCGGTACACCGCTGAGGCTGCGGTGGCCCGCTTCCGACGCGTAATGCCAGATACCGTGTTCCCGAAGTCGCCGCTCGTTGCGCAGGCGTACCTCTACGCCGGCTTCGCCAACCGCCTGCTCGGGGAGAACTTCTGTCAGTCGGTGATCCCGATCGAGGTTCCCGACAGCTTGCACTACGTGCTCGCGCCGGGCAGCCTCGGCTCCCACACGCTCTACTTCCTGCGCGCGGACACGGCGTTGACGAACGCGATCGCCGCCTTCACAGCGACCGGGAAAACGGACACCCAGACCGTCAACTTCCTTCGCGCCGCCCGCGCGGGGCGGGCCTCCGTGCGCGCAGACCTCGCGTCCGCCGGCCTGCGGCCCTGGTCCGACGCGACCGCGGACTCGGCCTTGATTCCCGACACTTTCAAGTTTCAGGTCCCGTACTCGTCGGCATCCCCGGATCAATACAACTACCTCTACTGGGCGCGGGCCAATCAGTCGTTCCGTGCGCATACCGAGTGGGGAACCTTCTACGAGGACTACTACCGCCGGACCAGGGATCCCCGCGTCAGGTGGGACACGACCACCAAGTCGGACACCCTCGGGGACGCCGCAGTGGCGAAGTTTGGCGGCCGCGTCCCGTTCTGGCCCGAGGCCAAGTACACGAAGACGTCGGACCCGGTGCGGATCTCCAGCGGCTGGGAGATGCGGTTGATCGAGGCCGAGGCCGCGCTCGTGAACAACGACGCAGTGACCGCCGTGGACAAGATGAACCTGCGCCGCGCCAACCTCGCCCTGCCGCTCTACAGCACCGCGATCACGGTCGACTCGGCGTGGTCGCTCCTGAAGCTGGAGCGGGCGCTCGAGCTCTGGCTCGAGGCGCGCCGGCTCGGGGACCTGCGCCGCTGGATCGCCAACAACGTCCCCGGCGCCTACACGGATGGTACGTATCGCGTGTCGCATCCGGGCACTCTCTCCCCGACGCCGATCGAAACCATGACGGCGCCGGTGGCGCGCGCGCTGTGTTTCCCGGTGGGCAGGAACGAGCGCGAGACGAATCCGAACGTGCCGTGAGAAGCGTCCTGTACGCCGTCGCCGCGGCGCTCTCACCGGGGTGCTACACGTACGTGCCGGCGACGCTCGACGCCGTGCCGGCCGGCACTGCTGTGCGCGCGGTCCTCTCGACCGAGGCGCAGCTCGTGCTGCGGGACAGCCTGGGGCTCCGCCAGCAGACGGTGCAGGGCACCCTCGCGGACCGGGATGGCGACCGGGTGTTGCTCGCGATCCGCGCCGACGGCGGCGATTGGCGCGCCGGCTCGCACGCGCTCTACCAGCGGGTGGCGCTCACCCCGCGCGACGTGCTCCAGGTGGAAGTGAAGCGGCTGCACCGGGGACGGACCGTCGGCTTGCTCGTGGGGATCGCCGCCACCGCCACGGTTGTCGCGATCGAGGCTGTCGTCAGGGGGAACCCCGGCACGCCGGAGCCGCCGGGCGGCGGCCCGCCGGAGCGCCTGGTTGGCTGGTAGCGGAGCGGCGTTACCTCTGTGCAGTTTGTGCACTCTTCTAGTACCACGACCGCGCCGACCCACAGGCGTACCCGCATGGCTCCGCAAGTGCAGCAGGACGTCGTACCAGACCGCGTGTTGGTCGCCCGGATGGCGGCCGGCGACCGGGCGGCCTGGCGCGAGCTGCTCGCACGCCACCACCTCTCTGCGTTCGCCATCGCGTACGGGATCCTGTGCAATCCGGACGACGCGGACGCCGTTGTCGCTCGAGCCTTCGAGCAGGTGTGGCGGTCCGCGCCCGGGTTCGACCTCCAGCGCGGCACCGTGTCCAGCTGGCTGTTCGCCATCACGCGGGTGAAAGCGGTCGAGCGGCTGCGCCAGGCGACGTCGCGCTGACGTTCTCCCCCTAGCGGGCTCCCTGCGCGAGCCGATCCAGCGCGAACCGTAGCCGGAACAGCGCGGCGTCGAGATCGCGGCGGTGCTCATCATCGAGCTCGCCGGAATCCGCCACGTGCGCGATCAGCTGCAGGGCGTTGCGGATGTGCTCGCCCACCGTCTCTTGCCCCCGCCGCTCAAAAACGCTGCGCCGCTCGGGATTCCACCGGCGGTCGCTCTCCGGGCGCGCGACGTCGGGCAGGAGCAGCAGGCCCTCGCGCCGCTCGCGGCTGCGGCGGTCACCCTCGCCGCGGCGATCCGGCGGCCGTTCGCCGGGCTCGCGCTGCTCGGCCGGAGGGGAGGGCATGCCCCAATCTGGCGCCCGGTCCCGCTTCCCGCCATGCCGGGTGGCGGGCGCCGCCGCTCGGGCGTATTTCTAGGCCACGACCCGGACGGTTGGACCAGTTGACGCGGCATCGTCCTGGAGGTGGCCACATGGGATCAACGCTCACTCCGGCTGTCTGCATCGCCGCCCTGCTCGGCGCGAGGCTGCTCGGCGCGCAACAGAGCGGCACCGTGACCGGCGCCGTGCTCTCCGCCGAGGGCGGCGTGCCGCTGGCGGGCGCGAGCATCGTGATCGTCGGGACCGCGCGCAGCGTCCTCACCAACCCGCAGGGCCAGTATCGCCTGAGCGTGCCAGCGGGCGCGCACACCGTCCGGGCGCGGCTCATCGGCTACGAGGCCGCCGAGCAGCCGGTCACGGTGGCGGCGGGTCAGACGGCGACCGCGGATTTCCGGCTGGCGGCGACGCCGCTCGCGCTGAACGAGGTCGTGGTGATCGGGTCCCGCACCTCGCGCACCGCGGTCGAGACGCCGGTGCCCGTGGACGTGATCTCCTCGCAGGAGATCGCCGACAACGGGCAGACCGAAGTCAACCAGATCCTCAGCACGCTGGCGCCCTCGTTCAACGCCTCCCACCAGACGATCGCCGACGGGTCGGACCACATCAATCCGGCGAGCCTGCGCGGCCTGGGTCCCGACCAGGTGCTCGTGCTCGTCAACGGCAAGCGCCGGCATCCGCCTGCGTTGGTGCACGTGAACGGCACCTTCGGCCGCGGCACGGTGGGCGTGGACCTGAACGCGATCCCCGCCGCCGCGATCGAGCGCATCGAGGTGCTGCGCGACGGCGCGGCGGCGCAATACGGCTCGGATGCGATCGCCGGCGTCGTCAATATCGTGCTGAAGCAGCGCACCGACGGCATCGCGGCGTCGAGCACGGTCGGCGTCACCGGGGAAGGCGACGGGAGACAGGTCAAGACCGACGCAAACTACGGGTTCGGGATCGGCACCCGGGGGTTCGTCAATGTGACGGCGGAGTTCCTCGATCGGGGTGCGACCAGCCGCGCCGCGCCGTACTCGGGCCCGATCTGGACGCCCACGAACGTGCCGTACAGCGACTCGCTGCGGGCGATCGACGAGGACTCGCTGCAGCGGCGCGGCCTCAGCCGCGCGGACTTCACCATGGACGTGGGCCAGTCTGACGCCACATTCGGCACGGCGTTCTACAACTCGGTTGTGCCGCTGGCGGACGACGCCGAGTTCTACAGCTTCGGTGGCTTCTCGCAGCGCAACGGGGTGGCGGGCGCGTTCTACCGCCTCCCGAACGCGCCGGGGCAGATGGTGTTCCCACTCTTCCCCAATGGATTCCTGCCCGAGATTCACACCGGCATCACCGACCGCTCGTTATCGGCCGGGGTGCGCGGCAGCACCAACGGGTGGGACGTGGACTTCAGCCTCACCCACGGCCGCAACGACTTTCAGTTCACCGTGGACCACACGGTGAACGCATCGCTCGGTGTGACGACCCCGTCGAGCTTTGACGCGGGGCGCCTGCGGTTCGCGCAAACCGTCGGGAACCTCGATGTGGTGCGGCCGCTGCCCGCAGGCGCGGCGAAGTCGGTCTCGTTCGTGGCCGGCGGCGAGTTCCGGGTCGAGAACTACGGCATCGACGCCGGCGACGCGGCCTCCTATCAGCTCGGGAACGGCGGCTCCAGGCCCGGGACCGATTACGATACGCTGCCCGGCGGGGGGCCGAAGGCGGCCGGGTCGCAAGGATTCCCGGGCTTCCAGCCCGCCAACGAGGTCAGCCGGTTCCGCAATTCGATCGGGGCGTACGCCGGCCTCGAGAGTGAGCTGAGCGACCGACTCCTGGTGGACGCGGGCGGCCGCTACGAGAACTACAGCGACTTCGGGAGCACCGTGACCGGCAAGCTCGCCCTCCGGTGGGAGCTGGTTCCGCGGTTCGCGCTGCGCGGCGCGGTCTCGAACGGGTTCCGCGCCCCGTCGCTCCACCAGGTGTGGTTCAACAACGTCAGCACCCAGTTCGTGGCGGTGGGCGGCCAGCTCGAGCCACGCCAGGTGTTGACGAGCAACAACGCCAGCCCGGTCACCAAGGCCTTCGGGATCCCGCCGCTCAAGGAAGAGACCTCAGTCAATGCGAGCCTCGGGATCACCTGGCGGCCGGTCGAGAACGTCTCCCTCACGGCCGATGCGTACCGCATCACGATCGAGGACCGGATCGTGATCACGAGCCAGTTCACCTCCACGACCGGCGAGCTCAATCCGGCGATCCGCGCTCGCGTCGCGCAGATCCTCGCGCCGTTCCAGGGTCAGGGAGTGACCACGGCGCAGTTCTTCGGAAACGCGGTGGACACGCGCACCCGCGGCCTCGACGTGGTCGTGGGGTACGCCACGGGCCTTGGCGGCGGCGCGCTCACGCTCACCGCCACGGCCAACCTGACCAAGACGGAGGTACGGCATGTCAATGTGCCCCAGGCCATGGCCGACACCTTCGCGAGCGGCAACCTCGACAGTGTCCGCGTGCGCATTCTCAACCCGGAAGATCGGAACCGGCTCGAGGACGCGCTCCCGCACGAGAAGGGCTCGGTGCAAGCGCGTTGGCGGCGCGGGCGGTTCGGCGCCCTCGGTCGGGCGACGTACTATGGGGCGATCGAGTACCATCATCCCACGAGCCCGGCGAACGACGAAACATTCGGCGCCAAGACGCTGTGTGATGTCGATCTCTCGTTCGATGTGGCGGGTGGCGTCCGGCTTGGGGTGGGGGCGAGCAACCTGTTCAACACCTACCCCGACGAGCAGACAAAGGCTGGCAACATCAGCTTCGGCCGCTTCATCTATAGCCGACGCGTCACCCAGTTCGGCATGAACGGCGGGTTCTACTACGCCCGGTTGGCGCTGACGCTGTAGGGCGGTCAGGCGGTCAGGCGGACGGGCGGACGGGCGGACGGTACCCGGTGCGGAACGGGCTTTCCGTCCGGCGGTCCGGCAGTCCGCCTGTCCGCCCTACGCAGTCCGCCTATCCGCCGGTTCCCAGCCCCCTTGACGCCAATTGCTCGGGGCGGTTACCATGTAATTCTGCGCAGCAAGTTTTTGGTGCGCGGCTCTTTGAGAATCGACGGTCGAGCGTGTGGAGTGCGGCCCCGATACCAGCGCACACGCGGTCAGACGCGTGGCGCGATGGGGTTTATCTCTGACGTGATTCGGACGACACGTGGAACCTAGTCGTTCGCGCGAGCTGTTCGAATTCTTCTATCATTGGAGAGTTTGATCCTGGCTCAGGACGAACGCTGGCGGCGTGCCTAACACATGCAAGTCGTACGGGACCGGGGGCAACTCCGGTTCAGTGGCAGACGGGTGCGTAACACGTGAGGAACCTGACCGACGGTGGGGGATAGCCGGCCCAACGGCCGGGTAATACCGCATATCCTCACTCGGGGGCATCCCTGGGTGAGGAAAGCAGCCGCAAGGTTGCGCCGGCGGGGGGCCTCGCGGCCTATCAGCTAGTTGGCGGGGTAATGGCCCACCAAGGCGACGACGGGTAGCTGGTCTGAGAGGATGGCCAGCCACATTGGGACTGAGACACGGCCCAGACTCCTACGGGAGGCAGCAGTGGGGAATATTGCGCAATGGCCGCAAGGCTGACG
>DASPXO010000202.1:0-6745 GCA_035637235.1 Gemmatimonadales bacterium
CACGCGCAGCGCATCGGGGTCGCGGGGCGTGCGGTGGTCGCCGGCGACCAGGTGCGCGGCGCGGAACTCCTGCCAGGTGCCGAGCTGCCCGGGCCGGAGCAGGGTGATGAGGTTGTACAGCTCGCGCAGATCGTTCTGGAGCGGCGTGGCGGTGAGCAGCAGGATGAAATCGCGCTCGATTTTCTCGATGAACTGGTACGTCGCGCCGCGGTGGCTCTTCACCTTGTGCGCCTCGTCCACGATGACGAGATCCCAGCGGTGTCTCAAGATTTCCTCGGCGTGGCGGCGCGAGCGCGCGCGGTCGTGTGAGATGATCGCCTTGGTGACGCGCGGCCAGTCGTCGGGATCGGTCGGCGTGTCGAAGCGCTCGAAGAACTTCTCCTCGAGCTCCCCCTGCCACTGGCCCACGAGTGAAGCGGGCGTGAGGATCAGCGCGCGGCGGGCGAGCCCGCGGATCGCAAGCTCCTTGTAGATGATGCTCGCCTCGATCGTCTTGCCGAGGCCCACCTCGTCGGCCAGGATGGCGCGGCCGCCCATCTGGCGCAGCACCCGCTGGGCCACGTCGATCTGGTGGGGCAGCTCTTTGATCGCGTTGGCGTCGAGGGTGATGAGCCGGTCGAAGCCCGGGACCAGGGCGATGCGCTCCGCGTCGCGCCGCAGCTCGTACCAGGCGCGCTCGGCCGGGGGTTCCTTGAGCTTGTCGGCGAAGGCCTTGAGGGAGCGGTCGTCGACCGCCCAGGAGTCGTCGGGCGGTTGGTCCGGCAGCGTCATGTCGTGCCTGCGAGTCGGGGGTCGCAATATTCAATCCGGACCACCCGAGCCGCCAGGTCTTCGTTGGGCGCGTTGACGGCGCCTCCCCGAGCCGTAGAATCTCTTCCGGCCCGGACTCGTCTCAAGGAGCGCGACATGGCCGCCAAACGAGCGAAACGACCGACGCCGGCCAAGCGGACGCCCACCCGGACGGATCCCCATCGGGCGCTGCGTGACCATCTCGTAGATCTGCTGCGCGTCGGTCACGCCCACATCGGCTTCGGGGACGCCATCCGAGACTGGCCGGCCGGGCTGCGCGGCGCCAAGCCCCCGGGACAGCCGTTCACCCCCTGGCGCCTCCTCGAGCACATGCGGATCACGCAGTGGGACATCGTCGAGTTCACCAGGAACGCCAAACACGTGTCTCCCGAGTGGCCGGAGGGCTACTGGCCGGCGGAAGACGCGCCCGAACACGACGTCGCCTGGGACGAGAGCGTCCTCCAGGTGAAACGCGACCTCCGAGCCATGGCACGCCTCGTGGCCGATCCCAAGACCGATCTCTTCACGCGCATTCCACATGGCACCGGGCAAACCGTGTTGCGCGAGGCCCTGGTGCTGGCCGATCACAACTCCTATCACCTGGGACAACTGCTGCTGCTGCGACGCCTGCTCGGCGCGTACAAGGAGCCGGGGCGGTAGCGGCACACGCCGCCCCGCCCGTCGCCCCCGACGAGACCATCTCTCCTCCCCCGGACGGGGGATACCACCGTTCCGCGTTCGGTCCTAGGCTGTGCAGGGTGGTCGCGGGGCGCTCCCGCACCGCGCTCAACCTGACAACCGGGGTCAACACATGGCGTCCATGCTCCAAACCCTCTCCGACGACCTCGCTGCGGCGACCGAGCGCGCCGGGCGCTCGGTCGTGGCGATCCATGCGCGCCGGCGCATCCCCTCGAGCGGCGTCCTGTGGCGCGACGGCCTCGTGGTCACCGCCCATCACACGATCCAGCGCGACGAGAACATCACCATCACGCTCGCGGACGGCACGGCGACGCAGGCGACGCTCGTGGGGCGCGACCCCGGAACCGATCTCGCGGCGCTGCGGCTCGCCCAGACGCCCGGCGGCGCGGCCGAGATCGCTCCGGCGGAGGCGGTGCGGGTGGGCGCGCTGGTCGTGGCCCTGGGACGGCCCGGGCGGGAGCTGACCGCGGCGCTCGGCTTCGTGAGCGCGGTCGGTGAGGCCTGGCGCACCTGGCAGGGGGGGCGGCTCGATCGGCTCGTCCGCCTGGATATCGGCATCTATGACGGCTTCTCGGGCGGGCCGCTGGTGGATGCGGCGGGCCGCGTGCTCGGGATCAACTCGTCCGCGCTCGTGCGTGGCGCGCCGATCGCCATCCCCGCGTCCACGGTGGACCGCGTCGTGCCCCAGCTCCTGGAACATGGGCGGGTCCCCACCGGTTACCTCGGCGTGGCGATGCAGCCGGTGCGCCTCTCCGAGCCACTGACCCGTTCCCTCGCGCTGTCCGCGCGGACCGGTCTGATGATCGTGAACGTCGAGCCGGAGGGCCCCGCCGATCGGGCAGGCGTCCTGCTCGGCGACACGATCATCGCGATCGACGACGCGACCGTGACCGATCCGGCCGACGTGCTGGCACAGCTCGACCCGGCGCGCGTGGGACGTCCGGCGCGCGTGCAACTGGTGCGCGCGGGGCGGCTCGAGACGGTGACCGTGACGGTGGGCGAGCGGCCGGGGGAGGTGCGGCGGTGAGCGAGGCCTTGGCGCGCGAGCTCGCCCGCGTCGCCGACGCACTGCGGCGCGTCACCGTGGAGATCAGGGCTCCTCGGGGGCCCCGCGGTGGGTTGGGTGCCGGCGTCGTGTGGCCGGAGCCGCAGGTCGTCGTCACCAATGCGCACGTCGTCGGCGCGCGCTCCGGTGCGCTGGTGTGCTACGCGGATGGGCGTGAGGTGGAGGGGCGTGTGGTGCGGCTCGATGTCCGCCGCGATCTTGCGGCAATCGCGGTCCCGGGCGACGGACACGAGGCCGCGACGCTGGGCGATGCCGCGGGGCTCCGGCCAGGCGAGCTGGTGCTCGCCCTCGGTCATCCGCTGGGTGCGGCCGGCGCTCTCGCCGTCGGTGTCGTGCACGCCGCAGCCGGCCGCTGGATTCGCGCGGACGTCCGCCTCGCTCCCGGCAACTCGGGCGGCCCGCTCGCAGATGCAGCCGGCCGGGTCGTTGGCGTCAACGCGATGATCGCGCGCGGGCTCGGGCTCGCGGTGCCCGCCTCGGTGGTCGGGCGGTTCCTCCAGGCGCGCGACGCCGCTCCGCGCCTCGGCGTGGCGGTCCGGCCGGTGGTGCTTGCCCGGGGCCGGGGGCTCGGCCTCCTCGTGCTCGAGATCGCACCTCACGGCGCGGCCGCGCAGGCGGGCCTATGTCCCGGAGACGTGCTGGTCGCGCTCGACCGCCGTCCGTTCACGTCCGCAAGCGACCTGCCAGCCGAGCTGACGCGGGCTCGGCCGGACGCGGAGCTGCTCTTGGAGATCGTGCGTGGCGGGACGAGGCTGGAGCTCGCCGTGCGCCTGCCGGGACGAGCCGCGACAGAGGCGGCGTGATCCGTGTCGCGGTAGCCGTCCAGTCCGCTCCGCTCCGGGCCGCTCTCGAGCGGGCGCTCGGCCAGCGCCGGTCGCTTGCCGTGGTCCCGCTCCCAGGCGCGTGGTCCCCGACCGCGCCCGCGGCTTTCGGTGCCGATGTCGTCCTGGTCGACCTGGCCGATTGGTTTCCCGCGCGCCTCGCCGCACGGCGCGGTCGCCGCATTTCCGAGACCCCGGGACCCGCCCTCATCGCGCTCGCCGAGGCGCCGGACGAAGCGCTCGTGGCCGCCGCGCTGCGCGCCGGGGCGCAGGGGGTGCTCCCCTACGGCGCCGGTGTGGCGGAGCTGGCGGCCGCCGTGGAAGCCGCCGCCACCGGGCTCGTGGTGCTTCCCGGTGAGCTGGGGTCGGCGGTCACCTCGCGGTCGCGGCGGCGTCAGGATGGCCGGCGGCGCGAGCCCCCTGCGGCGCTGACGGAGCGGGAGCGGGACGTCCTCGCGCTGCTCGCCGCCGGCCTGCCCAATCGCGCGATCGGGTCCCGGCTCGGCATCTCCGAGCAGACGGTGAAGACGTACGTAGCCGCCATTCTCGACAAGCTCGACGCGGCGACCCGCGCCGAGGCGGTGGCGATCGGCGCGCGGCGCGGGCTGATCATGCTGTAAGGGACGCGTGTGGTCGGCGAGGCCGTGCCGGTGCTCGGCCTATCGCCACCCGGCGTCGAGCACGCGCCGCGCGTTCTGACCCAGCACCTTGCTCACGTCGGCCGGGGCCATCCCGCGATCGAGCAGCATAGCCGTGACCGCCGGCAGCATCCCGGCATCCCGGACGTCGTCCGGCGGATCGGTGAAACCGTCGAAGTCGGTGCCGAGCGCGATGTGATCGAACGACCCCGTGACCGCGTGGATGTGCTCGACCGTCCGCCAGATGAGGTCGAGCCCGGCGTCGGGCGGGTGTGGCTGCCGCAGCCAGTACGTCATGAAAATCACGCCGACGAAACCGCCGCGGCGCGCGATCTCCCGCAGCTCGTCGTCCGCGAGACAGTACGGGTCGGGGTTGTACCGCTGTAGACCCACGTGCGTGGCCACGACGGGGCGGGACGGGTTCAGCTCGCCGAAGACCGCGGCGCGCGCCTCCGGCGTGCAGTGCGTGACGTCCACCAGCATCCGCAGCTCGGTCATCCGGCGCAGCACGTCCCTTCCGAACGGCGTCAGCGCCGCGGGTTGGCTCCACCGAAAGTGGAACGGGCACAGCTTCCGGATGAAAAAGTCGCGGGGGATGCCGCCCGGCGTCTGCGCAGCGAGCCCGTTGTCGAAGAAGTGGCTCAGGGTCACGAGCGCCACGCCCCGGCGGGCCAGCTCATCGAGGCTCTCGATCCGGCCCTCGAGGACGTGCGCTCCCTCGACCGCGTGCACGACGGCGATCTTGCCCTCCGCCCGGATCCGCGGCACATCGGCGGCGGACCGTGCCACCGCGACGCGATCGGGGCGACGGGCGATTTCCCGCTCCAGCGCGTCGATCATCTCCAGCACGCGCCCGAGGCGACTTCCCGACGTGATCTTCCGGTAGACGGGAACGAGCAGCCACGCGGCTGCTCGCAGGATGAAGCACTGGCGAAACAGCTCGGCTTCGGGGAGATGGTGCGCCGCCCAGATGACGCCGACGCCGCCGCGCTCGAGCGTCGGGAAGTCGCTGCGAGAGGAGAACGGGTTGAACGTCTTGCCCGACGTGTAGTGGCGCCACAGGTTGCGCCGGAACAGGTAGGCCTTGAGGGATGGGTGGACGTGCACGTCCGTGAGCGGCGCGTCACGGTGCAGCCGGGCGATCAGCGCGGGGTCCGCACTCATGGTCGGGGAGCTATCTCAGCGCGTCTTCCAGGTTGGCGCCGTGAAGCTTGAGATCCGGGTCGTCGGTGCCTTTCTCGATCGCCACCCCTCGGAGCGTCCCTTCCGCTCCCACCTCCCAGCGCTCCCTCACGAGCAGCCGGTTGCGCGCGTCCCGATGCTCCACGGTCAGCGACCTCCCCTGAAACTCCAACAGCGCGAATCCGTTCCATCCGACCTTGGTCCGCCGCGGGCCGATCTCGGCTCTCGTCCGCCGATCGTACAGCACCAGGCCGACCTGGTGTTTAGCGTCTGCCTTCGGCTTCTGGTCGATGTCTTCGATGGGCAGGCCGCCGTGTCCGATGCATCGTCCGTACGCCTCGAGCTTGCCCCGCTGCGTGGCGTGCTTGCGGTAGATCGCGAGCCTGTGCTCGTGGCCCCACAGCCACAGCACCGGTCGATGCACGAACTGAGAGAGCTGCCGCGCGGCGGTGTCGAGGATCGCCTCGAACTGAGAGTGGTACTGGTGATGACTGAAGAGGATCACGCCGCGGGTGCGATCGTCCTGTAGCTTGACGTCTTCCCGGAGCCACTTCACGAGCCTGTCGTGCAGCTTGCAACTGGGCGTGAAGATCCTTTCGAGAACGGGTAAGCCGACCGAGTAGTAGCCGGTGTCGAGGCCGAGCAGCAACCAGTAATCGTTCCGGAGGCAGAAGAAGCTGGCCCTCTGGCCCGCGCCGCCGACGCCGAGCGTGGGAAGCAGGTGCTGGAAGTAGGCCTTGCCGCGGCCGTACATCTCGTGGTTCCCGTTGAGCGCGAAGCTCCCGCGCGTGCCGACGGGCCAGGTCACCCGCCCGCCCAGCATGTTGTCGTACATCTCCTTCTTGGTTCCCACGTAGTAGACGTCGCCGAGATGGATCGTGAAGTGTGGCTCGGCGTGCGCCATGGCGGTGGCGACCTCGTACGCTTCCCGCGTCCCGGTACCCCAGTCCCCGACGACCGCCATTCTCACCGGATCACCGGGAAGAGGGTAGATGCCTCGGTCGGTCGGCGTCGCGTCGTAGTCCGCAAATGGGTACCTGCCGCCGATCCGGGTCTTGAGGTAATGCCACAGCCACTGGACCCATTTGATCCTCAGGTAATCCACGGCCCGGTTGAAGCGCCCCGGTCGCGCAGCTTCCCTGTAGAGCTCGTCCTGGGTCCGGCCATGGGACGGGCCCAGAGCGCGCGGCACCCCCAGGAGGTACTCCGGATCGCGATAGCGGCTGCCTTGCGGGTCAGTCCCGGTCACTCTTGCCATCCTTGCGGGGTTTCCTGAGCGTGCAATCGTTGTGGACGGAATGAAGCTAACTTGCCCAGACTTGGTGCTCTCCTCCATGACCGCGTCGTTGCGCATCGCGCTAGTCCTCGTCTTCGCAGCCGGCCCCCTCACCGGCCAGCAACTCGAGTTCCGCTTCGTGGACGTCGGTCAAGGCGATGCGGTGATCATCCGCCAGGGCGGAAAGACGGCGCTCGTGGATGCGGGAAGCTCCGGCGAAATCACGCTCCAGCTCCGCGGGCTCGGGCTAGACACCATCGATCTCGCGGTCGCG
>DASPXO010000203.1:0-2777 GCA_035637235.1 Gemmatimonadales bacterium
GTCCCGCAGGCCGACTTCGCGGAACAGCTCGGCGACGCGAGCGGCACGCTGCGCCTCGCCACCGGTCGGCGCGGGGATCGCCGAGAGCGCGGCCTGGCGCGCCAGCGTCGCCGCATCGGTCCGCTCGATGTGATGACGCGCTGCGCGGATGCGGTCGTGGGCGAGGAGACGGGCAATGAGGTCGTTCATCCATTCTAGAGTTAAGCCGCAAGCCGTAAGCCGCAAGCGGGTGACAGCCGTAAGCCGTAGGCCCTCCACAGCCACAAGCCGTAAGCCGCAAGCCGAAAGTGGTTATCTGACCGCTGGGAGACTGGAGACCGCTTACGGCTGGCGGCTTAGGGCTTGCGGCTGCTCTGACGACTGTGCTTGACCTGTGTGACTGACCGGGCGACACTAGGGTATGGACGAGCGGGACCTGATTCACGACTGGAACCAGACGGGCGCGACGTTCGATTGGACGCGCGCCCGGGTCGACTTGAACGACGAGACGCTGCGCGACGGGCTCCAGTCTCCCTCGGTCCGCGACCCCTCGCTCGACGTCAAGAAGCGGCTGCTGCACGTCATGGCCGACCTGGGTATCGTGGCGGCCGACATCGGGTTGCCCGGCGCCGGCCCGCGGGTGGTGGAGCAGGTCCGGGCGCTGGCGGCCGAGCTGCGCGATCACCACCTGCCCATTTTCCCGAACTGCGCGGCGCGCACCGTGATCGCGGACGTCGAGCCGATCGTGCGCATCGCGGACGAGGTCGGGATCCCGATCGAGGCGGCGACGTTCATCGGATCGTCTCCGATCCGCCAGTACGCCGAGGACTGGACCATCGACGGGATCCTCAAGTCCACGGAACAGGCCGTGACGTACGCCGTCCGGCACGGCCTCCCCGTCATGTACGTCACCGAGGACACCACGCGGGCGAAGCCGGAGACGCTGAAGGCGCTGTACGGCACGGCGATCGACTGCGGGGCGACGCGTATCTGCCTGGCGGACACGGTCGGGCACGCGACGCCGGACGGCGTGAAGGCGTTGGTCAACTTCGTGAAGCGGGAAATCGTCGGGCAAAAGGCCGTCAAAGTCGACTGGCACGGCCACCGCGACCGCGGGATGGGGCTCATCAACTGTCTCGCGGCGATCGAGGCGGGCGTGGACCGGGTGCACGCGACCGCGCTCGGCGTGGGCGAGCGCGTCGGCAACGCCGAGATGGACCTGCTGATCGTGAACCTGAAGCTGCTCGGCGCCCATCCGAAGGACATCTCGAAGCTGCCGGAGTATTGCCGGCTCGTGGCCGACGCCGTGGGTGTGCCGATCCCCGTGAACTACCCGGTGCTGGGCGCTGACGCGTTCCGCACGGGCACGGGGGTGCACGCGGCCGCCATCATCAAGGCCAAGAAGAAGGGCCACGCCTGGCTCGCGGACCGGGTCTACAGCTCGGTGCCGGCGGAGGAGCTGGGGCTGGAGCAGAAGATCGAGATCTCCCCCGTGTCGGGTCTTTCGAACGTGAAGTACTGGCTCGAGACCCACGGCTACGACGCCGAGCACGAGGGCGCCTGCCGCGTGTTGTTCGAGGCGGCGAAGCGCACCGACCGGGTGCTGTCCGACGACGAATGCCGCCAGCTCCTGAGGCGCGTCGCATGGTGATGGGGAGGTTCCGCGAGATCGAGAAGGCCTACTTCGACCTGCGGTGGCACCTCGATCCGGTGGCGGGGACGCAGGCGGGCGTGAAAACCTACGACGACCGATACGGGCGCTACGGCCCGACCGAGCTGCCCCCGCACCTCGCCGCCCTCAAGTCCCTCGCCACGGCTCTCGAAGAAGCCGCCGCCGACCAGCTCGAAGACGAGATCGACCGGACGGCGCTGTTGAACGAGATTCGCGTGACGCTGCGGCGCTTCGAGCGCGAGCGCCCCCAGGCGAAGAACCCGGCGTTCTGGCTCAACCACCTGCTGGGCGGGCTGCATTTCCTGTTGGGGCGCGGCGACCGGACCCTCGAGGAAAAAGCGCGGGCGCTCGCCGGACGGCTCGCGGACGTGCCGCGGCTGCTGGACGACGCCCGCGCGACGCTCGTCGAGCCGGTGCGCGTGTTCGTGGAGACGGCGCTGCGGGTCAACGAAGGCGGACTGCTGCTGGTGCAGGGGATCGGGCCGGCGCTCGCGGAGGCGGCGCCCGCGCAGGCGGACACGCTCCGGGCGGCGGTCGACCAGGCCGCCGCCGCGATGGCGACGTTCGAGCACGATCTCGAGCGCTGGCTCGAGACCGCGTCCGATGGCTTCGCCCTGGGCGAGGACGACTTCAACTTCCGGCTGCACTACGAGCACGCGCTGCGCGACACCGCGCCCGAGCTGTGGCGCTACGGCCTGCACCTCAAGGACGAGATCGAGCACGACCTCGCCGGGCGGGCGGGGCGGCTCGACGGCGGCAAGAGCTGGGGGGACGTCGCGGACCGGTTGCGCGGCGACCACCCCCCCGCCGCCGCGCTCGTGGACGCGTATGCCCGGGAAATGACGCGGGCGCGCGACTTCGTGGCCGAGCGCGGGCTCGCCCCGATCCCCGATGCCCCGCTGGACGTCGTGCCCACGCCGGCATTCATGCGGCCCGTGATACCGTTCGCCGCCTACGACAGCCCCGGGCCGTATTCGAGCGACCGCACCGGCTGGTTCTACGTCACCGTCCCCGATCCCAAGCTGCCGGCGGGCGCGCAGGAGCGCATGCTGCGCGACCACTGCCGTCACGAGCTCGCCGCCACCGCCCTGCACGAGGGGTACCCGGGGCACCACCTGCACATCGT
>DASPXO010000204.1:0-10085 GCA_035637235.1 Gemmatimonadales bacterium
TCTCACGTATCAGGTGTCACGCGAAGACGCGATCCGCAACTGCGGCCGGGTGATGGCAGAGACGGGGTGCCACGGCGTGAAGCTCGAGGGCGGGAAGCCGGTCGCCGAGACCGTGCGCGCGCTGGTGGACGTGGGCATCCCGGTCATGGGCCACCTCGGCCTCACGCCACAGTCGGTGCACGCGCTCGGCGGCTACCACGTGCAGGGCAGGGACGAGCGGACGGCCGAGCGGCTGAAGCAGGACGCGCAGGCGCTCGAGGCGGCCGGCGCCTTCGCGATCGTGCTCGAGCTGATCCCCGCGCCGCTGGCGTCCCAGATCACCAAGTCGCTCACCATTCCCACCATCGGCATCGGCGCGGGCCCGGCGTGCGACGGCCAGGTGCTCGTGCTCCACGACATGCTCGGGTTGAACGACCGCTTCAGCGCGAAATTCGTGAAGCGCTACGCGGCACTGGCCGACGACGCGCGCGAGGCGGTGAAGCGGTTCGCCGCCGAGGTGCGCGAGGGGCGGTATCCGGGGCCGGAGCATTCGTTCGGGAAGTAGCGGAGCTCCCAAGCCCCCGCTCGATAGGCGCGGCTCAAGCCGCGGCTCGGCCTCTCCCCGCTGAAGCGGGGTTGCACGACCGGCCGGTTTACGGGCCAGAGGCCCGGCCAGTGTAAGGGCGCTGCATGCTGCGCCACTACGATGACGCGCGTCGCGATCTGCCCGCTGGTGGTTATGATCCCCGGCGGTTGGTGCATAGCCCCGGGCTGACGCCCGGGGCTATGCAGCTCGCACGCTTCATCAAGCCTTACCGTGTTGACCAAGCTACCAGCCGACCGCGGATACGATCAATCGGAACCTACCGCTTCAATTACCGGTCTCGCTCCGGGCAGTTGTGCAAACAAAGGCGTTCAAGGCGTCTCTTGGAATCAAGACTATGACGATCGGCCGAGCAGTGATCGCAGCCGCCAAGCTGGTTGTGCTGATGCTGCGGCCGGCGCAGCCGTCGCCGGCCGCGTACTCGACCGCGGATTCTCTCAAACATCTCCTCCGATCACCCCACTCCGGCCTTGCCTCCCCGCTGCGCGCCGTGGCGAGGGATTCCGGGAGCTTCCGACGGCTGTGGGCAGAGGCGGTCCGCGGCGACCCGAGTGCGCGTCCGATGCCGCGGATCGAGTTCGAGCACAACATGGTGATCGTCGCGGCCATGGGCAGCAGGCCCAGCACGGGATTTGGCATCACGATCGATTCTGTGGTCGTGCGGGGACCATCGATGGAAGTCCACGTGGTGCTGAGCAGCCCTGGGAGCCTGTGTATCCAGGGCATGGCGCTGACTAGTCCCGTGGACATCGTCGAGGTCCCAACGTCCGTCCGCGTAGTACTGTTTCGCGATCGCGAGGTCACCGTGGAATGCAAGATGCCGTGAGCTTGCGACTGCACGCCGCGACGAGGATCCGCTAAAATCGGAGGCAATATGTTTCGGGGGCGCGTCGTACCTGTCGCGGTGCTTGTTCCGATTCTAGCGACCGCCACGCCGCGCATGGCGGCGCAGATACGGCGGAGCCCTGATTCACTCGTCTACCGTGCTAACCAACAGAAGCCGCCTTGGCCACTGCTGATCGATAGCTTTCCCCGACTCGACACCTCGGGCCTGGTTCAGCTACCAAGCGGCCGGTTTCTGTATCGGGCCAACATCACGCTGCGGTTTAAGGACAACGTTTCCGACTCAGCGAAGGTCGCGTTCTTCAACCGGCATAGGATGACGGTCGTGGGTGTCACGCGATCCGGTCAGTTCTTCGCGGGAATCCCCGACCCCGGCTCGTCGTTGGAGGCTCTCTTCACCGTGTTGGAGCAGTTGAACAACGAACCGGAGATCTTCGTCGCTGTGTCGCTGGACTTCTCGCCGCTTGAGCCCGCTCGAGAGTGATCGTGCCCCGCGGATTCCCTGAGCCATGGCCCAATCCGGCTGACTCGGCCCTACTCGACGGCGAGGAGCGAAGGCCGTTTGCGCACGTGCGGCGGGGTAGCACCGCCGTAGCCGCCGGCAGCGCGTGGGCCGGCACCGACATGTGGATACCAGCCGACCGCCATTGACCAAAGTCCGCCGCTCTCCCCCGACGATTCCCCAGAAACATTGCCCTCGCCCTTCGGAACCGCCGAACGATATTACCGTGATGTTGTCGGGGTTCTGTTCGATGACACGACCAGCGGTCGCACGATTCGAGCCATCTTCACCAGGTACCAGGCCGTGATCGTCGCCGGAGGAGTGGCTTTCCCACACCCGGTGTACTACCTGCAAGCACCCGATCCCGGCGGCACCTACGCGGCGATCGACTCCCTCGCTCGAGAGATCGACAAGGAGGCTGGCGTCTTCTCCACCCACATCCCTCAATGGCGGGGTCGCCTACAGATCCGCTCGCGCTACCCGAACAGGTGAGGCGCCACGCGGCGGCCGACGACGCGCGCGAGGCGGTGAAGCGCTTCGCCGCCGAGGTGCGCGAGGGGCGATATCCGGGGCCGGAGCATTCGTTTGGGAAGTAGGGGCTCCGGCAGGGAGCGAAGGCGCACCGTCACCACCGGGTCGCTTGTGCAAATGGGAGCGGTGGGGGCGTCTTCTTGGAACCAAGACCAGTCCCCGTTAGCTCACAGCGATCAGCCGGATCGGCGGATTCTCGCCACGAAAGGGAGGGCATCATGACGACCCGCCGAGCAGTCATCGCAGCCGCCATGCCTCTTGTTCTTTATGGACTCATCAATCCATACGCGGCCCTTTCTCAGGTCGTGCCCATGAGCGCGCCTGATTCAGTCCCCAACTGGCTTCGCGCGCCGTCGCTGTGGGTAACAAACGCAGCCCGGGTCAGTGGTCGGTTCGTGCGCGACCTCGTCCTCGTTAGATTCATCCAAGACGCTACGCAGGTGCAGCGGCAGAACGCGATCGATCTTGTCAGCGGGACAGTCGTTGGTGGAGTCCCCTTCGAGGGGATGGAGGGTGTGTACTATGTTCAAGTGCCCCCGGATTCCACGAACGAAAGAGTGTTTTCCGCGATCGCCGCGTTACAAAGTCTCGGTCAAGTTGAGGACGCCCTCCCAGACCTGGTCAGTTCGGACGAATTCGGGTATCTCCGTCCCAACGACGGTGCCGGCATGCAGCGGGCCGACTGGCGGTTGAACCCGGATAGCGCCTTCGGGCAACCTAGGCGGAGACGTGGCCCTTGAAGCCGTGAACGCTCCGTACGCATGGGGTTGCTCAATCGGCGATTCTGCTGTCCGTGTGGCTGCTCCAGAGGCGTTGCTGAGAGGTCGTTGCTGAGCGGGCGGTGGAGTCCCCCGGCCTTCGGAATACATCGTGCAATGGCGGATCCGGGGCTGACCTTTGCGGCAGTTTGACTCGATTGCGGCGTTGACTCGACCGTGACGCAACTCAATTCCGAACCCGGCGTGGGAGTTGCAAGGAAGGTGTACTGTCGCACGCCCGTCTATCCTAAAGGTCGCTACCCAAGGACGGGCCGGGCGCGCGCAGGCAGGACCAACCCTCTCCTAACAGCGGCACCTCCTTCGCCACAGGTCACGATCGCCGGGCTCATCGTCGCGATGCGGGCGAAGCACAACGTGTGGATACCGGCCGACCGCAATTGCCCAAGCCCATCGTGCGGTCAGCAAGCCGTGGCGGGGAGCTACTGCCGCGGACCGACGGTGATGATGCCCTCGGCCCTTCCGAGACGGGCTCTCGTCAATGCGACGGCGATCACCCGGTACCGCCCGGCCGCTTCGGGCAGCCGCACGTTGAGGGTCGCGGTGCCGTCGCGGCGAGCGCGCGCCGCCCCCAGAAAGAGCGGGCCGGGAGAATCGTCCAGTTGCCTGGCGCCCCGCTCGCCCCATGGCCCGTACCGCAACACCCCGGGATCCTCGTCCCACGTCCCTTCCGGAATGCTCGAGCCCGGATCAATTGGTACGAACGCGACCGGGGCGGGATCGCGGAGCGAGGAAACCGTCAAACGCCCGGCGGGAGGAGGTCGCAGCAGCGCGCGGGCCACATCGGGCATGCGCTGGCTATCGACTGCCGCGAGGCGCTCGTCGATGGCCCACACCAGAATCTCCGCCGGATCGAGCGCGCCTTGGCCGGTGTCCGTTGTGATCGCTATTGCGCGCGTCGAGGCAGCCTCGGCACGGTCGGGCAGCTGCATCGTCACCTTCATGGTCTCAGCCGGATCCCGCACCTCCAAGTCGATCTGGCTGGTCGTCGCGACGCGGTTCACGATCTGGCCGCTACGTTCCGGATACCAGACGGTCGCCGTCACGGTCACCCGGGGTACGTGGCGCGTCCGAATCGGCAACCGGATGGTGTCGACGCTGCCGGAAAGCCGCAGGACATGGCTCTCGATGCGGTCCCCGGACGCAACCGTCAGCCAGGCGTTCCCGCCGAGTCCACCGTTTTCGATCCTGACCACGGCGGTGTCGCCCACCTGGAAGCTGGGACGGTCAACCGCGAGGGCGGGCTCATCGGACCTGAACGCGCTGCTCCACTCGGGGGCGAGTGAGTAGGAGGCCAGCCTTTCGATCTCCACGCCGCGTCCCTGCGAATCCTTCGCAGTGAAGAAGACAGAGGCGTACCCTTGAGGGAACCGGCGTAACACACAGCGCGCGGGTCGATCCGTCGTCGTCACGCTGCAACGGTCCAGCGTATCCGGCACCATGGCGCCCCCGGGGCCCGGCAGAGAGTCGCCCTCCTGTGGATCCGCACTCCACTTACGTCCCGCCAGGAGGCCCTCGATCCAGACGCCGGGCACCGGCGTCCCGTCCGGTCGCAGCGCCACGACATCGACCGAATCGCGAGCGCCCAGGATGGCGCTGCGCCCATCGGGCCTGGTGCTGATCGCCAGGTTGAACCCGGCTGGATAGACGTCCACCGATGTGTGGCCCTCCTGCGTCGGCCCTTCCGTCCCCCGCAGCGTCGCCCGGACGGTCATTCTCCAAGGCCACGACGGCGCGCGCTCCGGAAGCCGGAGCGTGAATCGTCCCTTGCCAGCGCCGTTCAGGGTCAAGGTGCGACGGCCGCCGGTTGCGTCGGGCGAATCACCTCCCCGTGGCGCGCTGACCTCGGCCGTAGTGAAGTCCTGCGGCACCGGGACGACGGCATATGGGTTCAGGTGGCTCCCCGCCCAAGTCACTTCAACCACCCCGCGGGCCGGTGTGCCGTTCCGATTCCACGCCTCGACCACGAAGCGCACAGAATCGCCACGCGCGCCCCAGCGCCGGTCGGGGATCAGGGAAAGGTAGACCCTGGGTGCAGGATCTTCGGTGATCCAGAAGATCGCATCCGCCAATTCGCGCCAGCGGCCCAACCGCCTCACCAGGAGGGCCGTCTGATAGATCCCGGAAGAGAATCGAGGTCCGGCGGCGTACACGAGCTCAGCAGTCCCGGCGCGTGAGAGCGGAATGATCGTGTCGAGCACCGGACGCCGCTGCAGTCCGTCCCGCTCACTGCCGACGACTACCCACCGGATGGAGTCACGTGAAGGACGTCGCACGACCGTTCTCGCTCGAATCGAATCCCCTCGCCGATACACCAGGCGGTCTGTGATGACGACCGCCGCCGGGAGCGCACCGACGAGGGTTTCCCTGCTGCCGCTCATCGGCACGTTCAGCGCGTCATAGTCGTATGGCGTCGTCACCTCGAGTATTCGCCAGCTCGACGGATCGCAACCGACGCGCGCCCGCTGCTCGGCCGTGGCCATGCCGGCCAGCTCGGCGAGACCCGATCGGTCGGTCGCCGCCGTGGCGATGACGTCGCCGCTGCAAGTTGTCGCCGTGACGGCGGCGCGGGCCACGGGCGCCCCATCCGAGCGGTTGGCGACCAGAACCGTTGCGCGGTCGCGGTCAAGCCGCGCGTGGACCGCGAGATCGGTAACGTGAAACACGACCATCGACGGAGTGCGCGAATCGCGTGGCGCTTCAGGACTCGAGACCCGCACGGCGTACAGGCCGGCGGGCCGCGACCTCCACGCCGGCTTCCACGGAACCTCGATAGTGGAACGCACGCTGTCCCTGGGTGAACCGCGCACGGCCAGGCGTCGGCATTCGGTGGATTCACTCGAAACCGAGTCGATCCCGCTCCATGTCCACCATCCGTTCCACCAACCGCCGCTCACCAGTCGTGTCCGCGCCGAGTCGGGAACGCGCGCGCTGCACACGCGGAGCTCGCTCACGTTGATCGACGTGACCTCCACGCTCGGGACTGCACGGGTCGAGACCGTTCGGTGAGTACTCTGGTAGGTGATTGCCGGCTTCGCAGGAGCCGTCGTAAAGGTGTACTCGAACGACTCCGCAAGGCGTTGGCCGAAAGCGTCTCGGAGCGCGCTGTCCGCGGACACGCGGTAGCTGGTCGCGGGCACAAAGGCGGCCTGCAGCTCCCAAACTGTGGCTGGCGGCCCGTGCGGCGATCGTCCCCCAACGAAGCGGGCGGCGACTGATGGCGCGATGCGGACGTGACGCTGCAGCTCGCTCTCGCTGACGGGTGTGGTGAAGGTCAACTCCGCCCCGACGCCATAGCCGAGCTCTGGCGGGACGGGCTCGCGCGGGATGGCGCGGGCGGACAGCAGACGGAACTCGCCCGCCGTCTGGAAAGGCCACGCCAGCTGGTAGGCCAACGCGACGCGCACACCGACGGTCAGAATTCCGACGCACCCCGCAGGCAGGTCGCGGTCGGGGACCACCGTGATCACGCTGGGGGTCGCACGTGCAAGCAAGACGGAGTCGAAGACCTTCACCCCGCCCGGCAAGCGGAGGTCTCCGAAGAGCGAGTCGCCGAGCCGCAGCGGTTGTGGAGGCTGGGCCCGAAAACGGACCGTTGTGAGACTCCGGCACGGGTGGCCCGGCCGGAAGTAGCCCTGCGGCGCCATGTGGAGCGAATCAGCCCACGCCTCGGGGTCGGTCGGCTCCGACATCACGAACCTGAACCGCGTCCTCGAGGAGACGAACGAGGAGGCGTACGCGGAAACCGGCCACGCGGCGAGCAGGCCCCGCCTCCCTGTGCTTACCTGGATGGTCTCGGGCTCGAGCAGCGGCAGTCCGTCGGGCGCTCGAAACGTCGTGTCGAAGAAGAGCCGGTACTCGGTGTTGGGCTGGAGCACGGAGTCCGGCCGGAATTCCACGTGGCCATCGCGGGTCCACCACAGGGACCCCTGGACGGGGGGGTCGATACGGAAGCCACGCAGCGGCATCCTCGTGTCGGGCTTGACTGAGATGTGGCGACCAGCGCCTGGCCAAACGCCTATCGTGATGGGCCCCACTAGACGCACCGAATAGCTGTAGCTCCCAAGCCGCATCCCCGTCCTGATCGTCACGGTGATCGAGTGGGCCAGACGGAAACCGTCCGGCGTCACAAAGTCCTGTCCCAGGGTGAAGACGTACCTTCTCCCAGGGGTCAACGGGGAGGCGGGGATGAAACGCAGGGTCTTCGAGTCTGGCCACTCGACATGGCCGGGCACGCGCGGGTCAAGTCGAATCCACCGTGGCAGCGCTCTCCCGGCCCCGGACGACGGTTGGACCCGGTGGTTGAAGCGGAACGTGAGAGGCTCTGTGGGCCGGACGAGCTCCAATGGGCGTTCCACCAGCTGGAGCCAGAAGGCGAACTCCGCCGCCCACAACCTGGACGCGACGAGTCGAGCGCCATTAACGGCATGGAGTCTGTCCGACAGCCGTGCGACGTAGTCGATTCCGGGCTTGAACCGCGTCCGGGGGGTGAACTGGAGCGTCATCGAGTCGGGCAGCGTGATGACGCCGTCGACCCGCGGGTCGATCGACAGGAGGCTCTCGGGAGAGGCCGCGAGCGCGATAGGGGCACTGAACTTGAGGATCAGAGGATCTGTAGGTGACCCAGGCAGCCGGTGCCACATTATCCAGACTGGGTCAGGGAATCGGAGCACGGCGTGCGCGTGCAAGCCGATCCCGGAAGGGCCTAGGAAGGTCGAATCGACGACGATCGCGTACTGCACCCCGGCGACGAACGGCCGGGCCGGAGTGAACCGAAGCCGAAGAGAATCCAGCCACAGCCATCGACCATCCGTTGCCGGGGTGAGGGTGACGCCACGAGGAGGACGGTCGCTCGTGTTACCCGCCATACCGGCGGACCGGCTGAAGACGAGGTCGAGGGGGTCGCTGAGGGAGTTGCCTTGGCGGCGCAGGACAACGTCCGTCCGCAGGACCTCAGGCTGGAGACGATAGGTGGCGTTGCGTTCCAGCCGCGCCCCGTCGCGCCCCGCGAACGTCGAGTCCAGGGTGACGGCGTAGTAGACAGCAGGGGCGAATGGTTTGGCTGGGATGAAGCGCAGCGTGACCGAATCCGGCCAATCGTACCGTCCGGCCACAGACGGGACGATGTGCAGGCCCATCGGGACCTGACCAGGAGACCATGTGTCCGGCGCGACGGGCTGATTGAATACGACGACGAGAGCCTGCGGTGGTCCCAATGGAATCCGTATGTCCAGGACGCCGAGCGGCCGCTCCTGCCCCAACGCCGCGGAGCCCAGACATGCGAGGACCACCCACGAACCGACGCTAGAGCGTGGGCGCAGGCCAAAAATGGATCGACGTGGATCGCTCATGTGCCGCAGCGGCCTCGAGCCGGTGAGAACCGTTCCGAGCCTCGACCTTGAGAGACGTTGTCCGGGGCACGACCGACACAACTCCGATCAATCGGCTCACACGCGGGCCGGCGCGCCCCACTGTCGAGGCCACTGGGACCCTCCGCTGGGGATTGCTCGAACGATACGAGCCGAACGAGGAGACCGCGACCGATCGGGGACGTGGTGCCAGTTGTGAGAGTGACGGGCGATGGTTAGCCCCGGGCTCACGCCCGGGGCTATGCCTCGGCGTCCCTGTTCACCGAGTGGAGAGTGAGAGTGCGCGTGGAACTGCATAGCCCCGGGCGTCAGCCCGGGGCGCCCCGTTCACCGGCGGCAACATCTCCCCCTTCCGCGCGCGTGCCAACCCGTTAGTTTTGTTGAAGATGCCCACCAGCGCGACATTGCCCACGCGCGAATCCCGCGACTCCGTCGTCATCCGGTTCGCCGGCGACTCGGGCGACGGGATGCAGGTGACCGGCGGGCGCTTCACGATCGAAACGGCGCTCGCCGGCAACGACCTCACGACCTTCCCCGATTACCCGGCCGAGATCCGCGCTCCCGCTGGCACGCCCTATGGCGTGTCGGCGTTCCAGATTCACTTCGGGGCGGTGGACGTGATGACGCCCGGCGACGAGGTGGATGTGCTCGTTGCGATGAACCCCGCCGCCCTCAAGGTCGATCTGAGGGACTTGCGGCTCGGCGGCACCGTCGTCGCGGACACGGGCGCCTTCACCGAGCGGAACCTGGCGAAGGCCGAGTTCCCGTCCAACCCGCTCGACGATGGCTCGCTCGCGCCCTACCAGGTGTTGAAGCTCGACATCACCAAGCTCACCCTCGACGCGGTGCAGAGCTTCGGGCTCCACACGCGCGAAGCGCATCGCTGCCGCAACATGTGGGCGCTGGGGCTGATGCTGTGGATGTACGGGCGCGACCGCGCGGCCACCATCGAGTGGCTGAAACGAAAGTTCGCCACGCGGCCCGAGATCGCGCAGGCGAACGTCGCGGCGTTGAACGCGGGGCACGCCTTCGGCGAGACGGCCGAGATGTCGGAGTACGGCGTCGGCTACACGGTGCGGCGCGCGCCCGTCACGCCCGGGGTCTACCGCACGGTGAGCGGCACGGAGGCGATCGCCTGGGGACTGCTCGCGGGGATGCGCGCGGCGGGGCTCGAGCAGATGCTCTTCGCGGGCTACCCCATTACGCCCGCGTCGCTGCTGCTGCACACGCTCGCCAACCTCAAGCAGTACGGCGTGATCACCTTCCAGGCGGAGGACGAGATCGCCGCCATCGGCGCATGCATTGGGGCGGCCTACGCCGGGACGCTCGGCGTGACGTCAAGCTCGGGCCCCGGCATGGCCCTGAAGACCGAGATGCTCGGCCTCGCGATCGCCACCGAGCTCCCGATCGTGGTCGTCAACTCCCAGCGGGCCGGCCCCTCGACCGGGATGCCCACCAAGGCCGAGCAGTCGGACCTGTTC
>DASPXO010000205.1:0-32858 GCA_035637235.1 Gemmatimonadales bacterium
CACGCCGATTCCGCCTGGCGCCTCGACGCCGGGCGGCACGCCAGGGAGGTCGCGGAGTGCGCCGCGGATCCGTCCGGCGACATGACCACCTGCCTGATGGGTTTCGGCTGGGCGGAACCGCGGGCCAAGGCATCCGAGGATTCGGCGTGGCACGCCAACTCGTCCACGCACCGGGACCAGGTCGCACGCTGCTCCGTCAGGCGCGACATGCAGGCGGGGGCGTGCCTCCAGCTCTACTACAAGTGGAGCCCGGCGCGGGCGCTGGCGGTGGACGACTCGATCCGGCGGGCCAACCTGCGATAGCCGCCGTTTGCCTCACGTTCCTCGGGAGCCGGCCGTGACCAGAGACAGCGCCGCGCGGGACTTGGCGAGTGCCAGCTACCAGCGCTGCGCGGAGCAGCCGGGGTTCTTCGAATCGTTCTACCACCACTTCTTCGCGGCCTGCCCTGAGGCCGCGCCGCGCTTCGCCCACACCGATTTTGAGCGACAGAACCGATTGCTGCGCCACGCGCTGGGCCTGCTGCTCATCTTCCCTAAAGAGCCTGACGTCGAGCCCACGCTGCTGACGCGCGTCGCCGAGCGCCATAGCCGCCGGGACTTGAACGTGCCCCCGTCGCTCTATCCGCCGTTCGTGGACAGCCTGATCGCGACCATCCAGCAGTACGACCCCGCCTACTCGCCTGAGGTGGAGGCGGCCTGGCGGCGGACGGTCGCCAAGGGCGTCGCGTACATGATCTCCAAGTACGAGTCGGGACGCCCATGACAGGGGGGCGCGGCTTCTCGTGCGACCGCTGCGGCGCGGCGCTCGCCCCCGGGACGTCTCTCTGCCCGAGCTGCGGTACCAGCCTGGCGGTCGCGCCGGGCGACGCGAAGACCGTGGCGGCGCCGCCGCGCCGGCCGCAGGGTGCCGAAGACGCGCAGCTCGAGGCCCTGCGCGAAGCGACGCTGGGCGAGTACGAGATCCTCGCTGAGCTGGGGCGCGGCGGGATGGCCACGGTGTTCCTGGCCCACGATCTCCCCCTCGACCGCAAGGTGGCGATCAAGGCGCTGGCGCCCGCCCTGCTGGCGATGGGCGAGGGCACGGTGGAGCGATTCAAGCGCGAGGCGCGGACCGCCGCCGCCCTGACCCACCCGCACATCATTCCCATCTATGCCGTGAAGCAGAGCGAGCGCGTGCTGTACTTCGTGATGAAGTACGTGGAGGGACGGCCCCTCGATTCGATCATCCGCGACGTCGGCCCCCTGCCGATCCCGATGGTGCAGGCGATCCTGGCGCACGTGGGCGATGCGCTCGGCTACGCGCATCGTCACGGCGTCGTGCACCGTGACATCAAGTCCGCCAACATCATGCTGGACGAGGAAGGCTGGGCCGTGGTCACGGACTTCGGCATCGCCAAAGTCATCCAGGCCGAGGGGCTGACGATGACCGGCGTGACCGTCGGCACGCCCACCTACATGAGCCCGGAGCAATGCCAGACTCGCGAGGTGACCGGAGCCTCGGATCAGTATTCCCTCGGCGTCGTCGCGTACGAGATGCTGACCGGGCGGCTGCCGTTCCGGGGCGACTCGATCATGGCGGTCATGTACGCGCACTTCAACGAGCGCCCCCGGCCCGTCGAGGAGCTGCGCCCCGACTGCCCGCCCGGCCTCGCGGCCGCGGTCATGAGGATGCTGGAAAAGGATCCGGAGAGGCGCTGGCCGCGCATGGACGACGTGGTGGCGGCGTGCGGCCGGCCGTCCCTGCGGCACGACGATCCCGTCCGGAGCGAGATGATCACGCTCGCGAAGGCGGGCGGCCGGTCCCGCGTGCTCGACCAGGTGAAGACCCCGACCAGCCCGATCCCGCCGGCCCGGCCGCCGACACGACCGCTCGCCGCCCGGGCGCCGGCTCCGCGCCGCATCTCGCGAGTGTGGTGGGGCGTCGCGCTGCTGGGGCTCGCCGTCGTGGTGTGGCGCGTGGCGCCCTGGCGGGAATCGCCGCTCCCTCCGGCGTCGCGCCGCGCGGGCTCGGACACCGGCGCCGCCCCGCTCCGGGCGCCTCAGGCTGCGGCCGACACGGTCGCAGGCCGTCCGCCCACCGACTCGGCAGCGACGACGGCGCGAGGGCCGCGATCGCCCGCACCCCGCGTGACCGTTCCGCCGGCGGCTGCCGACGCGCGGCCGCCCGCCGCCGAATCCGCTTCCCGCGCCGCCGCGGCGCAGCGAGAGGACAGCCTGGTGCGGTCGCAGCGGGCGGCGGCGCTCGCGGCGATGCGCCAGGCGCTCGAGGCGGGTGCGACGCCCGCGGAAATGGCGAGGGGGGACACGGTGTTCGAGGGAGCGGAGTCGCTCGCCGCCCGGGGCCGGCTCTCGCGGGCCATGGCGCAGCTGGCCGCCGCCGCGTCGCTGTGGGCGGACGCCGAGCGCCAGTCGCGATCACGAGCGGCGCGCGACACGCCGCGCCAGCTACCCCAGGCTCCCCAGCCCGCCCAGCCCCAGCCCGCGGCGCAGCCGCCCCCCGCGGCGGTCGCGCATCCCGCGGCCGACCCGCGGCCCCAGATCGAGCTGGTGATCGCCGCGTATGGGCGGGCGCTGGAATCGCGGGACCTGGGCGAAGTGCGGCGCGCCTATCCCGGGCTGACGCCGGCTCAACAGGACGGCTGGAAGCAATTCTTCCAATCGGTGCGGAAGCTCAAGGCGAGCCTGACCGTCACCGCGCTGAGCGTGGTCGGCGGCACCGCCGAAGCGGTCGTGAGCGGCGTCTACGAGTACGAGAACGCCACCACCGGCCGGGTCGAGCGGCGGCCGGAGACCTTCCGCGCCATCCTTGCCGCGGAACCCGCCGGCTGGCGGCTCACGACCGTCCGGTAGCACCGCCTCAGAAGTTGTACTCCAACCCGGCGGTCCAGAGCACGTTGGGCCGGAGCCCGCCGCGGTTGAGCGGCCACAGCGTGTTCGCCACCAGCGTGATCCCCGCGCCGGTCGTGAACTCGAAGCCGAACGACGCGTTGAGCTGGTCGTCGCGCTCGGCCGGGATGTTCGTGGGCTCGACCGTGCGCCGGAACGGCACGTCGTAGGTCACCGTGGGCGGCAGCCGGAGCTTGCTGGCCCCCACCTGGAGCTCCGACACCAGGTCGACCGCCAGCGTCGCCCACGGCGCCATGACGTGATCGAACCCCACCGTGGCGAGGACGGCGTTGTTCTCGAGGTCTCCGCTCCGGACCAGGTATCCGATGTTGGTGTGCGGCGAGAAGGCTCCGAACCGCGCGGACAGGATGCCCAGGCCGCGGGCGGCGAGGTGGCCCGAGCCGTGGAGGTCGTCCGCGCTTCCCGTGGGAAAGCGCGCGTCACCGAGCAGCGCGAACGTGGTGCGCTCCGTCTGGGTGACGTTGATCTTGATGCGCGCCGCGACGTCCCCGACGCCGGTGGCGGACCCGTCCACGGAGCGGGAAGTGGCGAGCTGCGGGTTGTCCGGCGTGCCGCCGAAGAAGTGCGCGGCGCTCGTTCCCCCGAACGGTATCACCTGCGCGTCGCTCGTGCCGCGCAAGGAGGTGGAGACGATCGGGAGCGCCACGCCGATGTCGACACGATCGAGCAGCCCGAAACTCAGGAACAACGACGTGACCGTCATGTCCAGGTCGAGCGCGAGCCGCAAGTCGATCACGTCGTTTTCGAGCGTCGGGACGCCGTACGGGGCGCAGTCGGTGCCGGCAATGCTGTCGCATTGCGGGGAGTCCACGTTCTCGTGGGTGAAGACCATCCGGATGTCGTTCAGGCCCACCCCCCGGAGCGTCTCGAAGTGCATGCGGTTGACGTTCGCGCCGACGAACACCCGCCCCCGGCCGAGCGTCTGGCCGCGTTCGGCGAACACGGGGCCGGGTGAGACCGACGTCCGGACCGGAACGCCGCCTTCGAAGCGAAAGGTGGAGCCGCCGCTCGTCGCGCTCACCGGGAGGTTCGCGACGTTCTGGCTGATCGCGGTGCCGATGAAGGAGATGAGCAGGCCGTTGTCCGACCGCGCCGACGTGATGAAGTGGCTTGCGTGCACCCCGGTGCCGCCGAGGAACAGCGGCTGCTGCCCCGCCGTGAAGATGAACAGCTCGGCGATCTTGTCCCGGAGCGCCTGCGCGTCGAGCGAGGCGGCCGCCAGCGTGAGCCCGATGAGACTCGACAGGGTGCGTCGCATGGCTCGAAGAGACGCCGCGCCCGTGGGCGCGTCAACCCCGCGCGCCGTTGACCCCGTTGGTCCGCCCGTTAGCTTCCAGCCCTGAGATGAGCCGGCCCGAACGGACCACCATCCTGGACGCCCGCGCCTTGTCGCGGGCGCTTCAGCGTATGGCGGTGGAAGTGCTGGAGCTGGCGCAGGGGACGGACGGGCTTGTGCTCATCGGCATCCAGCGGCGGGGCGTGGAGCTCGCCGAGCGGATCGCGCAGCTCATCGAGCAGGCGGAGGGTGTGGTGGTGCCGCGCGGCGCCCTCGACATCACCCTGTATCGCGACGACCTCGAGACCGTCGGTCCGAAGCCCGTGATCGGCGAGACCCGCATCCCCGCCGACTTGAGCGGCAAGCACGTCGTGATCGTCGACGACGTGCTGTACACCGGCCGCACCACGCGGGCGGCGCTCGACGAGCTCGCGGACTTCGGTCGCCCGAAGCGCATCTCCCTCTGCGTGCTGGTGGACCGCGGGGGGCGCGAGCTGCCGATTCAGCCCGACATCGTCGGCCTGCGGGTGCCGGTGAACAGCGGCGAGCGCGTGGACGTGCTCGTGGACGAGGTGGACGGGACGGATCAGGTAGAGCTGGTGCGGGGAGGGGGCCGGTGACCGCCGCCCTCGGCAAAGACCTGGTCGGGCTCGAGCACCTTTCCGCGGACCAGATCCGGCTCATCCTCGACACCGCCGAGCCGTTCAAGGAAGTGTCCGAGCGCCTCATCAAGAAAGTGCCCGCGCTGCGCGGCAAGACGATCGTCAACCTCTTCTTCGAAGCCTCCACCCGTACCCGGATATCGTTCGAGTTCGCCGAGAAACGGCTCTCCGCCGACACGGTGAACGTCGCGGCCTCCGGGAGCTCCGTGCAGAAGGGCGAGACGCTCGTGGACACCGCCAGGAACCTCGAGGCGATGCGGATCGACATGGTCGTGATGCGCCATCCCTCGTCGGGCGCCGCCGCCTTCCTCGGGCAGCGCATCCGCTCGAACGTGATCAACGCCGGGGACGGCCAGCACGAGCACCCCACCCAGGGCCTGCTCGATCTCCTCACCATCCGCGACAAGCACGGGAAAATCGAGGGGCTGAAGGTCTGCCTGGTGGGGGACATCCTGCACTCCCGCGTCGCCCGCTCGAACCTCTGGGGCCTGCTGAAGCTCGGCGCCGAGGTGGGCGTGTGCGGGCCGGACACTCTGATGCCGCGCGGCATCGAGGAGCTCGGCGTGTGCCGGTTCCGCCGCGTCGAGGAGGCGATCGAGTGGGCGGACGTGCTCAACGTGCTCCGCCTCCAGCTCGAGCGGATGGAGAAAGGATTCATCCCGAGCCTGCGCGAGTACTACCGCGTGTTCGGCGTCACCGTCGAGCGGCTCGAGAAGGCGCCGCGCGAGCTCACGATCATGCACCCGGGACCGATGAACCGCGGTGTGGAGATCGATTCCCGCGTGGCCGACGGCCCCCACAGCGTCATCCTCGACCAGGTGACGAACGGCGTCGCGGTGCGGATGGCGACGCTGTACCTGCTCGCGGGCGGGCGGCCGGAGCTGGCCGACGCCGCCAAGCGGTCGGGGGGGCCGGGGGGAGCGGGAGCGTCCGAGTGACGCGGCCGCTGCTGTTGCAAGGCGGCCGGGTGATCGATCCGAGCCGGGACTTCGACCAGACCGCGGATGTCCTGATCCAGGACGGCCGGATCGCCGGCGTCGGCGCGAGCCTCGGGACGCCCGACGGGGCCGAGGTCCGCGACGTCCGCGGGAAGGTCGTCGCCCCCGGACTGGTGGATGTGCACGTGCACCTGCGCGAGCCCGGCAACGAGGACGTCGAGACGGTCGCCTCGGGCGCCCGCGCGGCCGCCGCGGGCGGGTTCAGCGCCGTGTGCGCGATGCCGAACACCGATCCCGTGACCGACAACCAGGCGGCCGTCGGGTTCATCGTGCGCCAGTCCGTGCGCGCGGGCCTCGCGCGGGTGTATCCGATCGGGGCGATCTCGGTGGGGCAGCGCGGCGAGCGGCTCTCCGAGTTCGGCGAAATGGTCGGCGCGGGCGCCGTCGCCGTGTCCGACGACGGCAAGCCGGTCGCGTCGAGCCACCTGATGCGCACCGCGCTCGAGTACGCGCGCACCTTCGGGGTCCCCGTCGCGGACCATTGCGAGGAGCCCACCCTCGCCGCGGGCGGCGTCATGCACGAGGGTCTCGTGTCGACCCGCCTGGGCTTGAAGGGCATTCCGGCCGCGGCGGAGGAGATCATGGTGGCCCGCGACATTCTCCTGGCCGAGCTCACGGGCGCGCACGTGCATCTGTGTCACATGTCTACCCGCGGCTCGGTCGAGCTGATCCGGCGCGCGAAACAGCGGGGCATCCGCGTGACGGCGGAGGCGACCCCGCATCATCTGACCCTCACCGACCACGCGTGCGACGGCTACGACACCCACGCCAAGATGAACCCGCCGCTGCGGGAGCCGGCGGATGTAGCGGCCCTGCGGGCGGCCCTGAAGGAGGGCGTGATCGATTGCATCGCCTCCGACCACGCGCCGCATGCCTACGATGCCAAAGAGGCGGCGTTCGACGACGCGCCGTTCGGCATCGTGGGGCTCGAGACGGCGTTCGCCGTCGCCTACACCGAGCTCGTCGCAGGCGGCGTGCTCGCGCTCCACGAGCTCGTCGCCCGGATGAGCACCGTCCCGGCGGGCCTGTTCCGGCTCCCCGGCGGCTCGCTCAAGCCCGGGGCTCCGGCCGATGTCGTCGCGCTCGACCTCACGGCGCGCTGGACGGTCGATCCGGTCGCCTTCTTCTCGAAGAGCCGGAACACCCCGTTCGCGGGACGGCGGGTGACCGGCCGGGCGGTGCTCACGCTCGTCGGTGGCAAGATCGTCCATGAGGCCGAGGCCCACGCCGGCCCGTAACGCCGCAACCGCCAACATGGGTTGGACTTACACCAGCCGGCGGCGCCGGCGCTGCGCCGGGTTGCGTACATTTGTGGCATCCGCGGAGCTTATCTTGCGGGATGCCTAAGGGGTCGTCCAAGAGCACTGCGATCATCCAGCGCCTGCTGGACGAGCGGCGCCGCTACGAAGCGTGGATTGCGCGGCTGAACAACGCCGACGGCGCGACGCCGGAGCATGTGCGCATGCGGGTCCGCGCCGACTACGAGACCCGGTTGGCAGCCGTCATCGAGGAGCTCAAGGCGCACGCCGAGACCGCCCGCCAGGCGATCGAGCAGCAGCGGCAGTTGCTCGCCGAGCTCCAGCAGAAGGAGGCCCAGGCCTCGGAGAAGCTGAGCGAGGCGGAGCTCCGCCACGCCGTGGGGGAGTACGACGAGGCGCACTGGAGCCAGGCGCACAAAGACATCCTCGCGGAGCTCGTGCTGGTGCGCGAGGAGCTGCAATCGGTCGAGGCGGACGTCCAGAGGCTCGAGGAGCTCGACGTCCTGGTGCCCAGCCAGCCCGCCATCACGGCGGCGCCGCCGCTGCCGCCTCCACCTCCACCTCCGGCTCCGACCATGCCGCAGCACAGGTCCGAGCAGGCGGCCCGCGAGGACGAGCTGGCCTTCATCAAGTCCGTGACCGAGGACGAAACAGGCGCCCCGTCGCCGGGACGTGCCAGCGGGGCCCAATTCCAGCCGGTGATCCCTGCCCAAACGCCCAAAGCCCCGAGCTCCACGCGGGCCGCCACTCCTATCCCCGCCCCCGTCGTGCCGCAACCGACCCAATCGGGTCCCGGGGACGAGCAGGGGAACAAGACGCTGCGCTGCAGGGAGTGCGGGACGATGAACGTGCCGACGGAGTGGTACTGCGAGCAGTGCGGGGCCGAGCTGACCGCGGTCTGACAACTACAAACTAGCTTGACGGTTTCAGTTTTTTGGCCAGAGCGGCCAGGCGCGATTTTTGTCGCGCGGCGTTGTTGCGGTGGATCAGCCCCTTGCGCGCCGCGCGGTCGAGCAGCCGCACGGCGGCCGTGTAGGCCTGGGCGGCCTGGTCGGCGGAGGCGGCGGTGCGCACCCGCTTCACCGCCGTACGCAGCGCGGAGCGCTGCGCGCGGTTGTGCTGGGAGCGCGTGCGCGCCTGGCGCAGCGCTTTCTTGGCGGACTCGATTTGCGGCACCGATGGCCTCCTTCGCGACGCGGGGAAGATAGACGGTAAGTGCAGGTCGGTCAAGGCGCTACGCCGTTGACCGGGCGCCCGAGGATGCGCTATCTTAGGCCCTCACTCACTGCGGGCTCGAGCCATCCCGTTGGACTTCGTCACATCGTTTCTCATGTGGGCGCCCGTGTTGCTGTTTTCCATGGTGGCCCACGAATACGCCCACGCCGAGGCCGCCTACCGGCAGGGTGACGATACGGCCTACATGCTCGGGCGACTCACGCTGAATCCCCTCAAGCATATCGACCCCTTCATGACCGTCTTGCTGCCGGTGATGCTGTGGTTCGCTTCCGGCGGGACCTACACGTTCGGCGGGGCCAAGCCGGTGCCGGTGAACCCGCGCAAGTATCGCACGTTCGTGCGGGGTGACGTGATCGTGTCGCTGGCGGGGATCGCGGTGAACCTCGTTCTGTTCGTGGTGTGCGGAGGGCTTTACGCCCTCGTTGGGATGGTGGCCGGCAAGCTGCCCGCTCTCGCGGGGACGCTCGGGATTCTCCAGGCGATGATGTGGGCGGGGATGCGGCTCAACCTGATCCTGGCGTTCTTCAACTTGATCCCGATCCCGCCGCTCGACGGCAGCCATGTTTTCTATCACCTGCTCCCCCCGGGCGCAGGCCTGAAGTACCGGCAGCTGTACATGCTGGGGTTCATCCCGATTCTGCTCGTCAGCTGGCTCGCCCCCGGGGTGATCACGCTCTTTCTCTGGCCGGCCGACCAGCTGATGCAGCTGGGTTTCGCCGTGGTCGGTGGGTTCCGGATCGTGGTGGGCTCGTGACGACGTCGCCGCCCAGCACCGCGGACCAGGCCGGGTTCGTCGTCGAGCTCGAGCAGTTCTCGGGTCCGCTCGATCTGCTGCTGCACCTCATCCGCGAGGACGAGGTGGACATCACGGATCTCCCGATCGCGAAGATCGCGGACCAGTTCCTCGCGGTGATCACCGAGCTGGGCCTGAACCAGGCGGCGGACTATCTCGAGATGGCCGCGCGGCTGCTGCGCATCAAGGCGCAGATGTTGTTGCCGCGCCGGCTCGGCGACGACGAGTGGGAGGACCCGCGGGCCCAGCTGGTGCGGCGGCTGCTCGAGTACGAGCAGATCCGCGAGCTGGTGGACTGGCTGGCGCAGGCCGCGGCGCGGCGCGCCGAGCGGTTCGGGCGCGGGTTCGCGCCCGCGCCGCCCGCGGCGCCTCCCGCGCCGCTCGTGGTCGAGCTGAACGACCTGCTCGCGGCCGCGGAGCGGGTGATCGCCCTCATCCCCGAGCCGATCCTGCACCGCGTCGTGCCGCGGCCGCTGGACGTCGAGGGAGCGACCGAGCGGATCCTGGCGCTGCTCGCCGCGCGGGAGGAGTTCGGGTGGCTCGAGGTCGTGGGGGAGCGCCCCGCCCTCGTGGACCTGCTCTCCGTGTTCATCGCCCTGCTCGAGCTGGCGAAGCGCGGCGCGCTGACGCTGCGGCAGGTCGGGCCGTTCGCCCCGATCGCGATCCGCCGTGAGTCCCCTCGCGAAGCTGCTTGAGGCGGCGCTGTTCGCGTCGTCGCGCGCGCTGACGGCCGAGGAGCTCCTCACGCTCGATCCGCAGGCGGGGGCGGCGGCGCTGCGGGCGGCGCTCGACGAGCTGCACCAGACCTACGCCGCCGAGGGTCACGGCGTGGAACTGGTGGAGATCGCGCAGGGGTGGCAGTTCCTCACGGGGCGCGACTACGCCGAGGCGATCGAGCGCGCGCAGTTCGCGGTGCGGCCGCGCCGCCTGTCGCCGGCGGCGCTGGAGACGCTCGCGATCATCGCCTACCGGCAACCGGTGGGGCGCATCGAGGTGGACGAGATCCGCGGCGTCGACTCCGGCGCCGTCCTCGACAAGCTGGTCGAGCGCGGGCTGGTGGAGGTGGTGACCCGCGGGGAGGGTCTGGGCCGGCCGCTCCTCTACGGCACGACGGCGCGGTTTCTGGAGGTCCTTGGGCTGAGCGACCTGGACGAGCTGCCGCGGCTGGAAGAGCTGTCGGTCGCCCTCCGGCCGCCCGCGCCCACCGAACCCGAATGACGGTGATGCGCCTGCAGCGCGCGCTGGCGCGCGCGGGCGTGACGTCGCGCCGCAAGGCCGAGGACCTGATCCGCGCCGGTCGCGTGCGCGTGGACGGCGCGGCGGCGACGCTCGGCATGAGCGTCGACCCCGAACGCCAGCGCGTGACCGTGGACGGCCGGGCGGCTCGCCCGGGACCGGTCACGTGGCTCGCGCTGAACAAGCCGGTCGGCTACGTGGTGAGCCGCGGCGATCCGGAGGCGCGGCGGACGGTCTACGACCTCCTCCCCACGGTGCCGGGGCTCACCTACGTTGGACGGCTGGACGTCATGACGTCGGGGCTGCTGCTGCTCACGACGGACGGGGCCGCGGCCCACCGCCTGACGCACCCGCGCTTCGCCGTCCCGCGCACCTACTGGCTGCGGGCGCACGGGCGCGCGCTGGCCGAGGTGGGCGCGGCGCTGGCGCGGCCCGTCGTGCTCGATGGCTGCCCGGTCGCGATCGCGCAGTTTCGGGTGCGGCCCGTGGCTCGGAGCGTGGAAATCGAGCTGACCCTGGCGGAGGGGAGGCACCGCATCGCGCGACGCCTGGCCGAGGCGCTGGGGCTCAAGGTCGAATGGCTGCACCGCGTCACCTACGGGCCGGTGCGACTCGGGCGGCTCGCGGAAGGCCGGTACCGGCGCCTCGCGGCGCGCGAAATCGAGGCCATCGAGCGACTGCATGGAACTGCGTGACCGGACGGCGATGATCCTCGGCGGCTCGGGCCTCGTCGGCCACGCCGTCGCGCGGCGGCTGCTCGGCGCCGGGCCGCGGCGCGTCGTGCTGGTCGCCTTGTTCGAGGAGGAGGTCAGGGCCGCGGCGCGCGCCCTCGACCTCTACCGCGGCCGCGCCACGATTGAGGTCGAATGGGGCGACGTGTTTCTGCCGGCGAGCCTCGCTCACCTCGAGCGCCGCACCATCGTCGCGGACCCCGAGCACCGCGCGCTCCTGCTGCACGATCTGTTGGGCGAGCTCACCGACGACGTCTTGCAGAACAGCTTCCTGTACCAGCTCCTGATGAAATACCGGCCCGACGCCGTGGTGGACAGCATCAATACCGCCACGGCGTTCGCCTACCAGGACGTGATGGCGAGCGCCCAGGAGCTGCTCGCCCTCGCCGCGGCCGGCCGCGCGGACCGGGAAGCCGTGGAGCGTCACGTCCTGGTGCTCACGTTGCCGCAGCTCATCCGCCACGTGCAGCTGATGGTGGAGGCGCTGCGCCGCGCGGAGACGCAGGCGTACGTGAAGATCGGCACCACCGGCACCGGCGGCATGGGCTTCAACATCCCCTACACGCATTCCGAGGAGCGTCCCAGCCGGTCGCTGCTCACGAAGGCGGCGGTGGCGGGCGCGCAGTCGCTGCTCTTGTTCCTGCTCGGCCGGACGCCCGGCGCGCCAGCCACCATGGAGATCAAGCCGGCCGCCACGATCGCCTGGCGCGAGATCGGCTTCGGTCCGATCCGGCGCAAGGGCAAACCGATCCCGCTGGTCGACTGTCCGCAGCCCGTCCCCGTGGCCGACGCGTTCGGCCCCGGCGCGCAGCCGTGGCGCGACCTCGGCCGGGCGCTGGAAGGCCCATACATCGACGTCGGCGAGAACGGCCTCTTCTCGCGCGACGAGTTCGACACCGTCACCGCCCTCGGGCAGATGGAGTTCATCACCCCGGAGGAAGTTGCGGACCACGCGCTGCTGGAGCTTCAGGGGCGGCCCACGGGTCGCGACATCGTGGCTGCGCTCGACGCCGCGACGGCAGGCCCCACGTACCGCGCCGCGATGCTCCGCACCTACGCCCTGGCGCGTCTGCGCGAGCTCGAGAGCCGGTCGGAGACGCGCGCCGTCGCCTACGAGATGCTCGGGCCGCCGCGGCTGACGAAGCTGCTGTTCGAGTCGCACCTCTGCGCCCGGCTGCGGCCGAGCGTGCGGGCGCTCGCCGGGTCGCAGGCAACGGCCCTGGCCGGAGAGGCGCACGCGCTGGTGGAGCGCGACCGGGCGTTGCGGAGCCATATTCTGTCCGTCGGCATTCCCATCCTCGCCCCCGACGGACAGCAACTGTACCGCGGCAGCGTCGTGGTCGTCCCGGGGGAGGGGAAGGACCCGCGGGACGCCGCACCCCGCGGCTGGGTGGACCTGCGGCCGGAGCAATTCGCGGTGTGGATCGCGCGGGCCGGGGAGATGGTGGCGCAGGCCGACCGGCGCCGCAGCGGGGCGGCGGAGTCCGGAAGCGATGTCGACTGGACGGCGATCGGCGCCGACGACCCGATCGAGCCGGCGCGTTTCGTCACGTGGGTGTTCCGACACGAGGACCGAGGAGAACGCATCAAGCGGTAGCGCCATGTCCGTGGATGCTGCGGGAATCGACCGCGCCCTGGGCGCCATCGGGACGACCTTCCGGCTCGCCCGGCTCTACCCGCCGGCGCACCCCGCGGTCGTGGAGGCGCTGCGCCAGGTCCGCGATACGCTGCACGTGCTCGCGGCGACGGGAACCATCGAATGGAAGGTCGGGGCGACGGGCTTGCACTGGCACGGCCAGCACCTGGTGGCGCGGAACTCGCAGATCACCGAGCTCGCGGGACTGCTGTACGCTCGCGGCGTCCGCGCGATCACGCTGAATGCGGGCATGATCCCGGAGAACCTGCTGGCGCTGTTCGGCGTCGCGACCGGGACGGTGTCGCCCGACGACGCGACCCTGGGGCGCATCACGCTGACGCTGGGGCGGCGTACCGCGCAGCGGCTGGAGCGGCTGCACCCCCACCCCCCGGCGGCGGCTGACCCGACGCCCGCGGCCGGTGCGACGCCCGCGGCTCCGGTCCCCGGTCCGCCATCGCCGGACTCGGGGACGCGGCGGGCGAGCGCGGTGTTCCGGCCCGACGTGCTGCCCGCGGACGTCGAGGCCAGGCGCGCCATCGCGAGCCTGAGGAGCGCGTCGCTGCCGGACGAGCAGCGCGCGGCGGTGGCGAAACTGCTGGCGGACGCGCCGAGCCTGATTGCGCAGCGCGACGCCCTCACGGTGGCGGAGGCGATCGTGGCGCTCGACCGCCTGCGCGTCACGGCGCACGACCCCGGGCTGCTCGAGGCGATCGACACGGCGGCCCGGGCGCTCACCGACCGGTCGCTCATCGCGCAGACGGTGCACCGGCTGGGCGAGCCGCAAATACCCCCGGACGAGCGGGAGGTGCTGGTGGCGGCGGTGGGGGCGCTCGCGGCGGTGTCGGTGCCGCTCGTGCTCGCGGCGTTCCTGGCGGCGCGGTCGGAACGGCGGGCGCCATACCGCGCCGCCATCCGCAAGGCGGCGGACCGGGCCGTGGAGCCGTTGCAGGGGAAGCTTGCCGACCCCGACCTCCAGATCGTCGCGGCCGCCGCGGAGCTGATGGGCGTGACGGGGAGCCCGCACGCCGTGGCGCTGCTCGTTCCGCTGCTGCGGCATCGGTCGGAGCTCGTGCGGGAGGCGGCGCTGATCGGGCTGGCCGAGGTGGGCGGACACGAGATCTCGCGGCCCGCCATGCCGGCGCTCAAGGACGAGAGCGTGCTCGTCCGGACGGCGGCGGCCCGCGCCGTGGCGGCGGGCGGAGATCCGGCGTCGAGCGTGGTGCTGATCCGGCGGCTGGAGCAGGAGCCCGACGAAGGGGTACTGGCAGAGTTGTTGCGGGCGGTCGGCCGGCTCGGTGCCCCGGAGGCCCTGGAGGTGCTGGCGAAGTATGCCGAGCCGGGGGGCGTGCTGAACCGCCGCCACTCGATCGTCCGGGCGGGGGCGATCGAGGGACTGCGCCACATCGTGCGGCCGGAGGCTCGCGGCTTGCTCCAACTCTACAGCCGGGACAAGGACGCCGCGGTGCGCCGGGCGGCAGAGGCGGCGCTCGCATGATGGCCCGAGCCGCGAAGTCGGGCGACGCCGTGCTCGCCCAGACGATCACGGGCGAGGTAGCGAAGCGGGTGGTGGGCCAGGAGGTCATGGTCGAGCGCCTGCTGATCGGCCTGCTCACGGGCGGGCACATCCTGCTGGAAGGCGTCCCGGGGCTCGCGAAGACGCTGGCGGTGCGCACGGTGGCGGAGTCGTTGCGGATCTCGTTCTCCCGGATCCAGTTCACGCCCGATCTCCTCCCGGCCGACGTCATCGGCACCATGGTGTTCGACCAGCGGTCGCAGGAGTTCTATGCGAAGAAGGGGCCGCTGTTCGCGAGCCTGGTGCTCGCCGACGAGATCAACCGGGCGCCGGCGAAAGTGCAGGCCGCGCTGCTCGAGGCGATGCAGGAGAAGCAGGTGACGATCGGCGGGGAGACCTTCTTCCTGGGTGAGCCGTTCCTCGTGCTTGCGACGCAGAACCCCATCGAGCAGGAGGGCACCTACCCGCTTCCCGAAGCGCAGCTCGACCGCTTCATGCTGAAGGTGCGGGTCGGCTACCCGACGCGCGACGCCGAAAAGGAGATCGTGGCGCGCATGGCGGCGGGCCGGCCGATCGAGGTGCAGCGGGTGGCGGCCGCCGAGGACATCCTCGCGGCGCGCAGCGCCATCGCCGAGCTGTTCATGGATCAGAAGGTCGTGGACTACATCGTGGACGTGGTGCGCGGCACCCGCGACCCGCAGACGATCGGGCTGCCCGACCTGAAGCCCCTGATCGCCTTCGGTGCGTCCCCGCGCGCGTCCATCTACCTCGCCCAGGCGTCCCGGGCGCACGCCTACCTGCGCGGCCGCGCGTACGTCGTGCCCGAGGACGTGAAGGCGATGGCGTTCGACGTGCTGCGACACCGCGTGCTGCTGACGTTCGAGGCGGAGGCGGAGGACATGGACGCCGACCGCGTGATCGCCAAGATCCTGGAGGCCGTGGGCGTGCCGTGACGTACCGGGGAATCGAGCGCCGGCGCGCCGCGACGTCCCCGGTCCGGGCACGCCGGCTGGCCGTGACGCCCGCAGTGCTCAGGCAGGTCAAGGGGATCGAGCTGCGCACGCGATCCCTCGTCACCTCCCTCTTCACGGGTGAGTACCGGTCGGTGTTCCGCGGGCAGGGCATTGAGTTCGCGGAGGTGCGGGCCTACCAGCAGGGGGACGACTTCCGCTCGATCGACTGGAACGTGTCGGCCCGGATGGGGCACCCGTTCGTGAAGACGTACCACGAGGAGCGCGAGATCAGTCTGCTGCTCGTCGTGGACCAGTCCGGCTCGTGCCAGTTCGGGCGCCCGTACACCAAGGCGGGTCTCGCGGTCGAGGTGGCGGCCGTCCTCGCGCTCGCGGCGGCGCGCCACAACGACCGGGTGGGGGCGCTCATGTTCGCCGACAAGGTCGAGTTCGTGGTGCGGCCGGCCAAGGGTCGGGCGCATGCGCTGCGGGTGATCCGCGACCTGGTCGCGTTCGCGCCGCGCGGGCGGGGGACGAACCTGGCGGAGGCGCTGCGCTTCGCCGCGAAGCTGCTGCGGCACCGCGCGATCGTGGTCGTGCTCTCCGACTTCCGGGCGGAGGGGTGGGAGGACGCGCTGGGCCAGCTCGCGGCGCGCCACGACGTCGTCGCGATCGCCGTCGACGACCCGCGCGAGCTCACCCTCCCCGACGCCGGCTGGGTGGACATGCAGGATGCGGAGACCGAGCAGCGGGTCCTCGTCGACACGAGCCACGGCCCGACCCGCGCGCGCGTGCGCGTCGCTGCCGAGCGCCAGATCCAGGAGCGCACGCGGAAGCTCCTCCAGGCGGGCGTGGATCGCGTGGCGCTGCAGACGAGCGTGCCGTACGCCGTGCCGTTGCGCCGCGCCTTCGCCGAGCGCGCGCGGCGGCTGAAACGATGACTGCACGTTGCACGACGCCACGACGCCACGTTGCACGAGGTGCGGCGAGAAAGGCGCGTTGCACGACGCCACGACGCCACGTTGCACGAGGTGCGGCGAGAGTGCTAGTGCTCGCCGTTCTTGGCATCGTGGCATCGTGGCGTCGTGGAACGGGGCAGGGAGGGGGGTTGGGCGGGTGGCTCGCGACGCCGGCGCACTCGACGGTCGGCGACACGGTCTGGCTCGAGCGAGCGATCGCGGTGCCGCCGGGGTGGCGCGTCCGGGCCGGCAAGCTCGAGGCCACGGAGGCGGTCGAACCGCTGGCGGACCCATCCGTGCGTCCCGTCCCGGGCGGCTGGCTGGTTCGCTACCCGATCGTGGCCTGGCGGCCCGGCGTGCAGCCGGTCGTGCTGCCCCCGCTGTGGCGGCTGGGCCCCGACGGGCGGGCTGACTCGCTGCCGGGAGGCGCTGCGAGCTTCTCCGTGCAGCACGTCATCCCGGACACGCTGCGGCAACCCGAACCGCAGGGAGCGATCGCGCCGGTTCGCTCGCAGCGCCGGGACCCCCTGCCACCCCTTACCGCGTCGCTCGTCGCCGGCGTGGTGCTCGCCGCCGGCCTCAAATGGCGCCGGCGGCGGCCCCGCACGGTGCCGCCCCCGCCGCGCGCTCCCCTGGACCCCGAGGTTCCGGACGCGCGTTGGCTCGCCGCCGGGGAGCCGAAGGCCGTCGCCGCGCGGGCGGCGCACCGCCTGCGGGCCGCCGTGTACCGGGCCATCCCGGACGCGCACCCGGCGCTCAGCACAGCCGAGCGCCTCGCGGCGGTGGAGCGGGCGCGGCCGAGCGCCCCGTTGCGCGAGCTGCGGGACCTGCTGGAGCAGCTCGACCGGGTGGCGTTCGCGGCGACGCACGGGACCGACGTGGCGGCGCTCGCCCAGATGGCGCGCCGGCTGGCGCAGGAGCTCGCGCGGTGAGCTTCGCCCGTCCGCTCCTGCTGCTCGCGCTCGCCCTCCTGCCGCTCTGGTGGTGGCTCCGCGCGCGCCGCCTGGCGGGCCTGCGCGGCACGCGGATGAGCGACGTGCGGCCGGCGGTGGGCGCCGCCGAGCGGCTGTGGATCGCGCGGCTCCCGGTGACGCTGCGCAGCGCGTGCCTCGGCGCCTGGATCGTGGCCGCCGCCGGCCCGCGGCTCGGCTCCGCCCGCCGCGAGGCCCGGAGCGAGGGGATCTCCATCGTGCTGGCGATGGACATGTCGAGCAGTATGCTGGCCGAGGACTTCGCCCCCGCGAACCGCATCGACGTGGCGAAGCAGACCGCGATCGAATTCGTCCGGGCGCGGACCTCGGACCGAATCGGGCTCGTCGCCTTCGCGGCCCAGGCGCTGACGCAGGTCCCGATCACGACCGACTACGCCGTGCTCGAGCAGGCGCTGCGGGGGCTGCACATCGGGATGCTGGAGGACGGCACCGCCATCGGCACGGGGATCGCCACGGCGGCTACCCGGCTGCGGCGCGCACCCGGGAAGAGCAAGGTGATCGTCCTGCTGACGGACGGCGTGAACAACCGCGGCACCGTGGACCCGCGGACGGCGGCGCAGGCGGCGGCGGCGTTCGGGATCCGGATCTACGTGATCGGGGTCGGCACGCGGGGAGAGGCCCCGGTGCCGACGGGGCAGGGGCTCGACGGGCTGCGCTACCAGATGATGCCCGTGGAGATCGACGAGCCGCTCATGACCGAGATCGCCCGGATGACCGGCGGGCGGTACTTCCGGGCCACCGACACGGAGTCACTGCGGCACGTGTTCGAGGAGATCAATCGCCTCGAGAAGACGACCGTGGAGCAGGTGGTGTTCCGGCGGTTCGAGGAGGCGTACCGGGTGCCGCTCGCGCTCGGGCTCATGGCGCTGGCGTTCGAGATCGTGGTCGCCGCCACCGTCGCCGTGCGGGTGCCCTGATGAGCGTCGACGCCCCCGTGGTCCTGGCGCTCGCGCCGCTGGTCGCCGGCGCCGTGTGGTTCGCGGCCGCGTGGGCGCGCCGCGTCCGGATCCGGCGCGCGGCCCTGTGGTCCGACGACACGGTGCGCGCGGCACTGCGCGCCGGGCGCCTGGGTCCGACTGCCCTCTCCCTCGCGGCGTTCCTCGCCGTCGTGGCGCTCGCGGGCCCCCGCTGGGGCGAGGACAAGATCGTCGCCGAGACGCGGGGGTTGTCGCTCGTCATTGCGATGGACATCTCCCGGTCCATGCTCGCCGAAGACGCGAGGCCGAGCCGCCTGCGCCGCGCCGTGCGCGAGGCCCGGCGCCTGGTGCAGGACCTGGACGGCGACCGCCTGGGGCTCCTCACGTTCGCGGGATCGAGCTACATCCTGTCGCCGCTCTCGATCGACGGCTCCGCGCTCGGGCTGTACCTCGACGCCCTGGACCCCGACGTCGCGTCCGAGGGCGGCACCCGGCTCGTCCCCCCGCTGCGGCAGGGTGGGGAGCTGCTGCGGGCGAGCTCGGAGCTGGCGGATCGCGTCCTCGTCGTGTTCACGGACGGCGAGCCGCATGACACGCTGCCCGCCCTCGTCGCCGAGGCGGAGCGGCTGCGCGCTCTGGGCGTCCACCTCATCCTCGTGGCCGAGGGCGGCCGGGCGCCGGCGCGGATTCCCGTGCGGGACGAGCGGGGGACGCTCCAGGGCTGGCAGCAGGACGACGCGGGGAACGTGATCGAGACCGCGCGGCGGGACGACGTGCTCGGCGCCGTGGCCGATGCCGCGCAGGGGACGCTGGTCGCGGCGGACCTGCCGGACCAGGCGGGCGCGGTGCGCGACTTGGTCGCCGCATACAAGCGGGCGCGCGCGACCGAGACGCGCACCGAGCGCGGGCGGCCGCGCGCCTGGGTGCCGCTGTTGCTTGCCGTGGGAGTGCTGCTTGCTCAGGCGCGGTCGCGGCGCACGGCGGCGCTGATCGGGCTGGCGCTCACCGGCGGCGCGCCGGCGCTCGCCCGCGCCCAGGACTCCGCCCACCCCCGCAGCGCGGCGGAGAAAGCGTGGGATAACGGCGACGTGGAACGCGCGCGGGTCGCGTACCTGGCCGAGCTCGCCGGGCGCCGGCGGGACGACACGGCGTGGTACAACGCCGGCACCGCTGCGCTCGCGGCCCGCGACGTCGAGACCGCGCAGTCGGCGCTCTCCCACGCCGCCGCCTCGCTCGACCCGGAGCTCCGGTTCCGCGCGCTCTACAACCTCGGCCTCCTGGCCCTGCGGCTCGCGGCCGCGGACAGCGCGAGCCGCGACGCGCACTTGGGCGACGCCGAGCGCGCCTACCGCGAGGCGCTCCTGATCAGGCCCCGCCACCTGGCGGCCAAGTGGAACCTGGAGCTCGCGGTGCGGCGGCGGGGCGGCGGCGGCGCCAAAACCAACATGCCGCCTGCGGGGGGAGGAGGCGGCGGGGCACCGCCGGGAGGGAGCGGGCAGGGCGGCGGGACCTCCCGGGGTGGCGGCGGTGCGGCAGGGGGGTTGAGTCAGGCCCAGGCCGACGAGATCCTGCGCTCGATCGGCCAGGAGGAGCTCCGGACGCGCCGCGACCGCACCGGCCGCCTGCGACGCGCCGTGGAGCCGGGAGTAAAGGACTGGTGACACCCGCGTGGGCGCTGCTCGTCGCCCTGCAGGGCCTCCCCGAGCTTCAGGCGAGCGTGGATCGGACGCGCCTCGCGGCCGGGGAGGAGCTGACGCTGACCGTGCGCGCCCGCACCCGCTCGGCGGAGCCCCTGAGCCTCGCGCTGCCGCCGCTCACCGGGTTCGCGATCGTCGGCTCCCGCGAGGTGAGCGAGGTGGCCATCGCAGCGACGGGCGGCCCGAGCCGCACCACGACCCGCGAGCTCCGGCTGCGCGCGGAGCGGCCCGGGACGCTGGTGATTGGCCCGGTGCGGGCGCGGCGGGGCACGGGGACGGTGGCCACGCACGCCATCGCGATCACGGTTGACAGCGCGGTCGCGAGCGCCGTCGGCGGCGTCAGCGCGCTCGCGCGCGACTTGATCACCGCGGCGCTCCCGCCGGCGCGGAACGACCGCGTCGCGCTGAGCGTGATCCTGCCCGGGGACACGGTGCTGGCGGGCGCGCAGTGCGACGTGATCGCGGCCGTGTGGGTCCCGCGCGACCTGCGCACCCAATTGCGGCGCGCGCCGCTGCTGACCCTGCAGACGCCGGAAGGCGTGTGGTCCTACCCCGGGGAGGCGCCCGCGGAAGTCGCCGCGTCGCGTCTGGTGCGCGGGCGCTGGATGGATCTGTTCGTGGCCCACCAGGTCGTATTTCCACTCGCGGCCGGGCGGGTCGTGATCCCGCCCGCGGCGGTCGAATACGCGGTGCCCGTCACGTTTTCCTTCTTCAGCCGCGAGGAGCGCTACTCGCTCAAGAGCGACTCGGTCGTCGTGACGGCGCTGCCCCTGCCGGAGGCGGGCCGGCCCGCCGACGATCCGCCCGTCGCGGCGGAGGGCTTGACTGTGGCGCTCGCGGTCGAGCCGGCGGCGAGCAGGGTGGGCGAGCCCATGGACGTGATGGCGACGCTGTCCGGGGTGGGCAACGTAGCGCTCTGGCCCGAGCCCGCAATCCGCTGGCCGCCGGGCTTCCGCGCCTACTCGGGGGAGACGGGGGTGCGGCTCGAGCCCCGCGGCGGCCGTATCGCCGGGAGTAAGACGTTCCACTACCTCGTCGTGCCCGACTCGTCCGGATCGTTCCTCCTGCCGGAGCTGCGCTACCCGTACTACGACCTCGGGGCGGGGCGCTACGCCACGGCGCGCACGCCGCCCCGGGCGCTCGCGGTGGCGCAGGGGCCGGAGCCGCGGGCGGCCCGGCCGCTGCCGCCGCTGGACCGCGGCCCCGGCGAGACGTGGACGGAGCGGCTCGCGGCGTGGCTGATGCCGTGGGGCTGGCTCGCGCTGCTGGTCGGCCCGCCGCTCGTTGCGTGGCGGTCGCGGCGCCGTGGCGCGCCGCGCGGAGCGGCCGAGCCGCACGGCCCGGAGGCGCGGCCCGCCACGCGGCTGGGCCACCTCGAGCGCGAGTTCCACGCGGTGCTCGCGAGTCACGTCCCCGACCGCGGGGCGCGCGACGGGGACGGGCTGGCCCGGGCGCTGCGGGCGGCGGGCGCGGAGAGCGCCGTGGCGGACCACGTGATGCGGCTGCGCGACCGGCTGCGCGCCGCGCGCTACGGACCGCGCGGCTCGGGGGACGCGGCGGACCTCGCGGCCGAAGTCCAGCAGGTGCTGAACGTGCTGGGCGCGGAGCCCGGCGGCCGCCGCCGGCGGCTGGTAACGACGCTGTGCCTCGCGGCGCTCGTCACCAGCCGGGCCGTGGCGGCACAAGCGCCGAGCGCCGAGGCGCTCTACCAGGCGGGGGCGCTGCGCGCGGCATCCGATTCGTTCGCCGCGCGGGCGGCCGCGCAGCCGCGCGTCGCGGCCCACTGGTACAACCTCGGCGCCACGCTGTATCGCGCCGGCGCGGATGGCAAGGCGACGGCCGCGTGGGCCATCGCGGCGCGCCTCGCGCCCCGCGCTCCGCTGGTCCACCGGGCGCGGGAGCTGCTCCCGCCGCCGGACGCCGCGAGCGAGCCGCTGCTGGCGGTGGGGCCCGCGACCCCGGCCGAGGGGGCGCTCGTCGCGGGCCTCGGCTGGCTCGGGCTGTGGGCGGCCGTGATGCGGCGGCGGCGGCGCACCGTGCTGCTCGCGCTGGTGCTGCTCACGGCGGTCGCGGCGGGCGACGCCGCCTGGGAGTGGCAGCGCCGGCACCGGAGCGTGGCGGTCGTGGTGGACGCGGGGACGCCGGTGCGCGTCGCTCCGTACGGCGAGGCGAGCGCGGCGGCGTCGCTCGGCGCGGGCGCGGCGCTCCAGGTGGAGCGCCGCTACGGGGCGTGGCGGGAGGTGCACCGCCGCGACGGCGTACACGGCTGGGTCCTCGCTGCGGAGCTGGCGCCGCTGTGAGCGGGAGCATTGCGGTGCTCCCGCCCGAGGTGGCCGACCAGATCGCGGCGGGCGAGGTGGTGGAGCGCCCGGCCTCGGTCGTGAAAGAGCTGGTCGAGAACGCGCTCGATGCCGGCGCCAGCGTGATCCGCGTCGAGATCGAGAATGGCGGGAAGACGCTCATCCGGGTGAGCGACGACGGCGAGGGGCTTACCCGGCCGGACGCGGCGCTCGCGTTCGCCCGCCACGCCACGAGCAAGATCCGGGACGCGGCGGACCTGATCGGCGTGGCGACCTTCGGCTTCCGCGGCGAGGCGCTCCCCGCCATCGCCTCGGTGGCGCGCTTCGAGCTCGAGACGTCGCCCGACGGCCGCACCGGCACGCGCATCCGCGTCGTGGGGGGGAAGCGCGAAGCGGTGGAGGACGCCGTGCGCCAGCGCGGCACGACCGTGACGGTTCGCGCGTTGTTCTTCAATACGCCCGCGCGCCGCAAGTTCCTCCGCGCCCCGGCGACGGAGACCCGCGCCGTCGTCGAAGCGCTCACGGTCCTCGCCCTCGCGCGCTGCGACGTCGGATTCACGCTCGCCAGCGACGACCGGGTGCTGATCGACGTCGCTCCGGCGGAGCGGCCGATCGACCGCGTGCGCGCGCTGTGGGGCCGCGAGCTCGCGGAGACGCTGCTGCCCCTCGCACACCGCGAGGGTCCGCTCGAGGTGCGCGGGTTCGCCCAGCGCCCCGCCCAGGCGAGGCCCGCGGGGCGCAAGGGCTACGTGTTGGTGCGGGGCCGTCCCGTCCGCGACCCGTTCCTGCTGCGCGCGGGGGAAGCCGGCTACCGCTCGACCATCGCGCCGGGCGACCGGCCGTCCCTCATCCTGTTCCTCGATCTCCCGGGCGACGCCGTGGACGTGAACGTCCACCCGGCGAAGCTCGAGGTGCGATTCCGGGAGAAGTTCTTCGTGGAGAAGGTGGTGGAGGAAACGGTGCGGCGGGCGCTGGGGCCGCTCACCGCCGCCGCCCCCTTAGGTCCTGGGGGTCAGGTGCTGGGTGCTGGGGATGCCTGGGCCGGCCTGGCGGCCGCGATCCCAACCGGCACGCCGCAGGAACTTTTCCCGGCGGAGTCCCTAGCACCTGGCACCCAACACCTAGCCCCTTTCCTTCAGGTCTTCGACACCTACATCCTCTTCCAGACCGACTCCGGCGTCGCGATCGCGGACCAGCACTCGGCGCACGAGCGGGTCTTGTACGAGACCGTGCTGCGCCAGCTCTCGGGGGATGGAGCGCCGGCGCAGCGCCTGCTCCTCCCGCTCACGCTCGAGCTCGCGGCGCCCGAGCTCGAGGCGATCGCGGCGAACCGCGAGCTGCTGGGGCGGGTCGGCTACGAGGTCGAGCCGTTCTCCGGCCGGACCGTCGTGGTGCACACCGCGCCCAATCCGCACCCCCGCTTCGACGCCGCCCGCTGTCTCCAGGAGCTCGTCGCGGACCTCGCCGGGGCACGGTTCGGCGGCTCTCCGAACCGGCTGGAGCGCTTCGCCGCCACGTTCGCGTGCCGCGCGGCGATCAAGGCGGGACAGCGCCTCGAGCCCGCGGAGATGCGCGAGCTCGTCCAGCGCCTCCTCACCGCCACGCTGCCCGCCCACGACGTGCACGGCCGGCCGACCGTCGTGCAGCTGCCGCGCGTGGAGCTGGAGCGGAGATTTGGGAGGAGCTAAGGGTGGCGGACCGGCGGACGGCCGGACGGACGGACCGTGGAGTCATCGTGCATCCGAGCCAACGGACCGCCTGACCGCCGGACCGCCCGACCGCCCCTTGGTTCCCGTCATCATCGGCCCCACCGGCGTCGGCAAGACCGCCGTCGCAGCGGCGTGGGCGGAGCGTGAGCCCATCACCGTCATCTCCGCCGACGCGCGGCAGGTGTATCGGCGGCTCGACGTCGGTACCGCGAAGCCCGACCGTGGCCTGCTCGCTCGCGTGCCGCATCTGGGCATCGACCTGGTCGAGCCGGGCGAGCGCTACAGCGCGGGGCGCTTCGCGCGCGAGGCGAGCGTTTGGCTCGCGGCGGTGCGGGGGGAGGGACGGCGCCCGCTGGTGGTGGGAGGAACCGGCTTCTACATCCGCGCGCTGGCGGAGGGCCTGTTCCGCGAGCCGCCGCTCGATCCGGTCCGGCGCGAGCAGCTCGGTGCCTGGACCACCCGGATGCCGGTGGCGCAGCTCGCCCACTGGGCCGCGCGGCTCGACCGGCGGTTCGGGGGCGGGGGCCGGCAGCGCGCCGCCCGGGTGCTCGAGGTGGCGCTGCTCACGGGCCGCTCGCTCTCCTGGTGGCAGCGCGAGGCCCGCGAGACGGGCGTGATGCGGCCGTGGTACATTCATCTGACCCTGCCGCGCGACGCGCTGCAGCGTCGCATCGCGGACCGGGTGGACCGGATGCTCGCGGCGGGTCTCGTGGACGAAGTGCGGCACGTGCTCGCCCAGGGCGTGCCGCCGCGGGCGCCCGGGCTCGACGGCGTGGGCTACCGCGAGGTGGTCGCCCTGATCGAAGGGCGGCTCCCCGCGAGCAGTCTGCGCGACGCCATCCTCGTCGCCACGCGGCGCTACGCGAAGCGGCAGGAGACCTGGTTTCGGAACCAGCTGCGTGGAGGCATGGGAGGGGGGACAGGGGAAGGGTCGGTGTGGACGGTCGATGCGACGGAGCAGCCGGAGGTGCTTGCTGCGAGGATTCGTGAGCGCTGGCATGCCGCGACCCGTCCCCCGTCCCCCGTCTCCTCGCCCGTTCGGAAATGACGATGCGCGTGGGGATAACGTGTTATCCGACCTATGGCGGCTCTGGGGCGGTTGCGACCGAGCTGGGTCTCGAGCTCGCGCGGCGCGGGCATGAGGTCCACATCATCTCCTACGCAAGCCCGTTTCGCCTGCGCGGCGGGTTCGCCGAGCGCGTCACCTTCCACGAAGTGGCGCCCGCCGACTATCCCCTGTTCGAGCACTCGCCCTACGCACTCGCGCTGGCGGTGAAGCAGCACGAGGTGGCGCTCCGCGAGGAGCTCGACCTGATGCACGTGCACTACGCGATCCCGCACGCCGCGACGGCGTGGCTCGCGAAGCAGATGCTCAAGGGCCAGCGCGACCTCAAGGTGGTGACCACGCTGCACGGCACCGACATCACCCTCGTGGGCCAGGACCCGTCTTACTTCACGATCACCAAGTTCTCGATCGAGCAGTCGGACCGGGTGACGGCGGTGTCGCAGTACTTGAGGGACGAGACCTACCGCGCCTTCGGCTGCGTCGGCTGCGACGTGCAGGTGGTCCCGAACTTCGTATCGGCCGCCGAGTTCCATCCCGCGACGGACGGCTCGTGCCGCCGCGCGCTCGCGCCCGCGGGCCACAAGATCCTGATCCATGTGTCCAATTTCCGCCCCGTGAAGCGCATCCTCGACGTCATCAAGGTGTTCGCCGGCGTGCGGAGAGCCATCCCCGCGACCCTCGTCCTCGCGGGCGACGGCCCGGACCGCGACCTGGCGGAGCAGGAGGTGGACCGCCTCAAGCTCCGGGGCGACGTACGCTTCTTCGGCAAGGTGGACCAGGTCGCCGACCTGCTGGGGGGCAGCGACCTGTTTCTGCTGCCTTCGCAGACCGAGTCGTTCGGGCTCTCGGCGCTCGAGGCGATGGCCTGCGGCGTCCCCGTGATCGCGACGCGCGTGGGCGGCCTCCCCGAGGTCGTGCTCGACGGCGCGACGGGGTACCTGGCCCCGGTCGGGGCCGTGGAGGAGATGACCGAGCGCGCCGTTGGGCTGCTCACGGATGGCGCCGCCCACCAGCGCATGCGCAGTGCGGCGGTGGCGCGTGCCGTCGAGTTCTCGACCGACCGGATCGTGCCGCGCTACGAGCGGCTCTATCAGGACGTGCTGCGTGATTGAGGTCGCGCGGCTGATCCGCGCCCACAACCTGCTCGTTGCCGCGGCCGGCGTGCTTGCCGGGGGCTGGATCGCGCTGGGCGCCCTCGTGACCCCGAAGCCGCTCGTGTTCGCGGCCGTGGCCGCCGTGGGGCTGGGGGCGGCGGGGAACGCGCTGAACGACATCTGCGACCGGGCGGCGGACCGGGTGAACCGGAGCCCCGGGGAGCGCCCGCTGGCTGCCGGTCGCGTGTCCCGGGGGACCGCTGAACTGTGCGTCGTCGGCGGGACGGTCGCCGGGCTCGGGGCGGCCGGCCTCGTGAGCGGGACGGCGGTGCTGGTCGGGCTCGCCGCGCTCGCGGCCATGATCGCGTATTCGCCGGTGCTCAAGCGGCACGGCGCCGTCGGCAACCTGGCTGCGGCCGTCATCGCGGGACTGCCGCTGATGTACGGCGCGCTCGCCGTGGGCGGCGCCGCGCAGGGGATCGTCCCCTGGACGCTCGCGGCGTGGATCCATCTCGTGCGCGAGATCGTGAAGGACATCGGGGACGAGGCGGGGGACCGGCTGGTGGGGCGGCGCACGCTGCCGATCGTCATTGGGGCGCGGAGGGCGGCGCTCGCCGCCGCGGGGCTCGCGGTCGCCTTTGTGCCCGTGAGCATCGTGTTGCCCCTCGTCGCGGGCTACCGCGGCGCCTACTACCTCGTCGCGCTGTTCGCCCAGCTCGCGGTGCTGCTCGTGGCGAGCCGGCTGATCACCGGGAAGACGAGCCGTCACAGTCTCGTGCTCAAAGGAGCGATGCTCGTGGGAATCGTGGCGCTCGTCGCGGGGCGGGTTGGATGAACCTGTGGCAGGGGGTGATTCTCGGGCTGGTGCAGGGCCTCACCGAGTTCCTGCCCGTCTCGAGCTCGGGCCATCTCGTGCTCGTGGAGGCGCTCACCGGAGTGCAATTCCGCGACGTGGTCGTTGAGGTCTCGCTCCACGTGGCGACCCTCGGGTCCGTGCTGGTCGTGTTCGGCGAGCGACTGTGGGGCCTTGTCCGCGGGGTGCTGCGCGGCGACGGTCGGAGCGTGCGCTACGCGTTGCTGCTCGTGGTGGCGACGCTCCCCGCCGCTCTGATTGGTATCCTGTTCGCACGGCAGATCGAAGAGCAGTTCCACTCCCTGCTCTGGGTCGGCATCCAGTTCGCGGTGACGGGGCTCATCCTGTGGTGGACCCGGACCCCGCGAGAGGGTGGCGACCTCCCATCGGTGGGCGGTGCGACGGTGATCGGCTTTGCCCAGGCGTTTGCCATCCTACCCGCCATTTCCCGATCTGGTGCGACCATCGCCGCAGGGATGTGGATCGGCCTCGCCCCGGCGGCGGCGGCGGAGTTCAGCTTCCTGATGTTGGTCCCCACGATCGTCGGGGCGGCGCTGCTGGAAGGACGCCAGGCCGTCGGCGATTTCACCGCGATCGGCCCGGTCCCGTGGGCCGTGAGCTTCCTCCTCGCCTTCGCGTCCGGTGTCTGGTCGCTCCGCTTCCTCGTGACCATGCTCAGGCGGGGCCGTTTCTACGCCTTCGCTCCCTACTGCTGGGCGATCAGCGCCTTCACGATCGTGTACGCGCTGTGGTGGGCCTAGCGCTCGACGGCGTTCCCGCAAGCGAGCTCGCCCGCCGCTGGGGCGTGCCTCAGGTAGGGCTGTTCGAACATCTCCCGTCGGCGCTCGATGCGATCCACGATCTCGCCCTCCGGGGCGCGCCCGAGGGAACGACGGTGATCGCGGAGGCGCAAACCGCCGGGCGCGGGCGCGACGGCGTCAGGTGGCACTCGCCCCGCGGCGGCGTGTGGCTCGGCATGTTGTTTCGCCCCGATCGCGTGGAGCTCGGCGCGGTCTGCGTGCGCGCGGGGCTCGCGCTCGCCGACGCGGCGGACGCGCTGCTCGGCGCGGCGGTGACCCGCCTCAAGTGGCCCAACGACGTCCTGCTCGACGACCGCAAGCTCGCCGGCGTCCTGTGCGAGGGTCGGTGGCAGGGCGAGCGGCTGCAGTGGCTCGCCGTCGGGGTCGGCGTGAACGTCTGCAACGCCCTCCCGGCCGAGGTGGCGGCCCGCGCGATCGCCCTCGCGGAGCGGCGCCCGTCGGTGCGGCGGATCGATCTCCTCGACCCGCTGGTGCCGACGCTCGCGCGCGTCACCGCCGCCGGCCCGGCGCTCTCGGAGCGGGAGTGCGCGGCCTTCGCGGCGCGCGACTGGCTGCGGGGCCGGCAGATCCGCTCGCCCGCGGCGGGCCGGGCGCAGGGGCTCCGCCCCGACGGCGCGCTGCTCGTGGACCTTGGGTCGGGGACCATCGGCGTGCGGGAGGGCCATGTCGAGCTCGCCTGAGCTCTTGCGCCCGCGGCCCGGGTGCCGCGGCGTGGCGGGCGCGGGTCCTCGCGTCTAACTTAGCCGCCGCATGCTCCTCGCGATCAACATCAACAACACGGAAACCAAGGTCGGGCTGTTCCGGGGCGAGAGCCTGCAGGCGCACTGGCGACTCACCACCGCCCCCGCCCGCACGCCGGACGAGTGGGCGGCCACGTTCACATCGTACCTCCAGCAGGCGGGGTGGTCCACGCAGGAGGTGCGCGCGGCCATCATCGCCTCGGTCGTGCCGCCCGTCACGCACGGGGTGTGCGAGGCGGTGGAGCGCGCGACCACGCTGCAGCCCGTGGTCGTGGACGGCCGCTCCACCCTTCCCATCCGGCTCGACGTCGAGGAGCCGCTCACGGTCGGCGCGGACCGCATCCTCAACACGCTCGCGGCCTCCCAGCTGTTTCACCGGGACACGATCGTCGTGGACTTCGGGACCGCGACGACGTTCGACTGCATCACGGGTGACGGCCGCTTCCTCGGCGGCGTCATCATGCCCGGCATCCGGACCTCCTCGGATGCGCTGATCCGCAGCACCGCCAAACTCCCCGCCACGGAGCTCGTGCCGCCCAAAGGGGTGATCGGCCGCCGCACCGAGGAGTGCATCCGGGCGGGCGTGCTGCTCGGCACCGCCGACGCGGTGGACGGCATCGTCCGCCGCATCAGAGCCGAGTGGCCGATCCCGGAGAGGCCGCAGGTGATCGCGACGGGAGGCCTCGCGAGCCTCGTCGCCCCGCTCGCCCGCGAGATCGAAGCGGTCCACCCGGACCTCACCCTCACCGGGCTCCGGATCGCCGCGACTGCACTGGGCCTGCGGTGGTGACGGACGCGCGCACGCGCAACGCCTGGCGCCGCTGGGGCTACCGGCTGCTGCCCGGCGAGTCGTTCTCCTATCTGCTCCACATGCGCCCCGCCGAGTGGCCGATCATGGCGGGGCACACCGCCGTCGGCTACGTGCTCGCGGTGGGACTGCCCGGCGTGGCGCGCGGCGCCCGGCTCTCGCAGGCGCTGTGGGCGCTCGTCGTCTGGGTCGTGTTTCTGAATGGCGGCACGCTCGCGATCAACAGCGCGTTCGACAAGGACGAGGGCGACATCGGCTACCTGATCGCGCCGCCACTCCTGCCACGGCACCTGCTCGGCTTCAGCGTCGCGCTGCTGGCAGGCGGCCAGCTGCTGGCGGTCGCTCTGCCGGTCGCGTTCCGGATCGACTACGCGATCTGCCTGATGCTGTCGCTCCTCTACTCGGTGCCGCCGTTCCGCCTGAAGGCGGTTGCCGGCGCGGATTGGGCGATCAACATGTGGGGGTTCGGTACGCTCACGCCGTTCGCCACCTGGGCCGCGACCGGGCGGCCGCTCGACCTCGGCCACGCCCTGATCCTGATCGGCTTTTGCCCGCTGTTCGCGGGGCTCTATCCGCTCACTCAGCTGTATCAATTCGAAGAGGATCGCGGGCGCGGCGACCGCACGCTCGCGCTGGTGCTGGGGATGCGAACGAGCCTCGCGCTGGCGCTCGCGTGCACGCTCGCCGCCTTCGCCCTCTTCACGTGGGCCGCCGCGCGGCTCGCCGTGGGGGCGTGGGCGCTCGCGCTGGCGGTGCCGTCTGTCGGGTGGCTGGCCGTGCTCGTGCCGTGGTACGCAGGCGCCGCGCGCTGGCCGCCGGACCGGCATCAGCGGGGGATGTACCGGGCGCTCACCGCCTGGGCCGTGACCGATCTCACGGTGCTCGCGGTGTTTGCCCGGTGAGACCACCGGCTTAGATTTGCCGGAGCCACGGCTCGCAACGAGGAGAGTGGAGACATGGTTGGCGCGGCGGCACCCGTAGCAACGGACCGGTCGGACTTCCGCACCGTCACCGTCGGCGGCGCCAGGATCGGGCTGCTCACCGCCGCCGCGACGGTGGCGTTCGTGCTCACGTCCCGGTACGTCCCCGCGCCCCTGCCGCAGAGCCTCCTGGAAACGCTGATCGTGCTGGCCGCCGGTGTGGCCGTGAGCTTTCTCCCGGCGGTGTGGGCCGCGGCCCGGAGCACCGAAGGCATCGCCGGGTGCGCGGCGATGGGCCTCGTCGGCACGATCGTCTTCATGGCGATCGACATCGTCCTGCTGCGGCCGTTCAAGGCCTACCCCTGGACCTGGGACGCGCTCGGCGGGAACAGCAGCTGGTGGTACCTCCCGATCTGGTGGATGCTCGGGACCTTCCTCGCCTGGACGGGCGGGATCGTCACTGCGGGGCTGGCCGCCCGCGGCGAGGCCACCCTCGCCCGCGCCGCGACCCCGACGCTCGTCGCCACGGTCGTGCTCGTGACGGCAGCGCGGCTCGCGGGGCTCCAGGTCGCATTGCCGGTCGCAACGGGGGCCGGGTTCACCCTTGCACTGGCGGTGCTCGCCGTCGCCGCACTCGCCCGCAAGCCCTAGGGCTTCGCCAGTGCCCCGCTGGCTCGCTCACCTCCTCGTCGTGCTGGGCTGGCTTCTCACGCCGCTGCTCGCGTGGGCCGCGTCGTACCTCGGGCTCTGGGTCGGGGCGCTCGCGGCGCTACACTTCTCCCGGCCCGTCGTCATGCTCGCGGTAGCGGGACTCGGCGCGGCGCTGTTCGGGTTCGCGGCGCTCGCCCTGTGGGTCGCGTTCATGCACCGGCTCCCGCACCTCCTGTCGCATCACATGGCGCCGCGCGCTTCGCAGGAGCAAACCGCCGTTGCCGCGGCGGACTGAACGCTACGCCGTTCCCCTGCTCACGCTGCTCCCCGCCGCGCTCGCTGCGCAGGGGCGCGGCTTTGAATTCCACGTGGGTCGCTGGTACAACGGCAACCGCGCCAAGACCTACGAGGTCCGCACCACGTCCCGCCTCGGCGGCCCCCTGACCCACGGGTTCGGGGGCGCGGTGCTGGTCAACGACAGCCTCGGCCGCCGCCGGGCCTTCTACGGCCTGGGCTGGGAACTGCAGGGCTGGCGCGGCCGCTCGACCCTGGCGCCCTACGCGCTGGCCGGCGTCGCCCTCGGCCTGTCGACCGATACCTCGACCCACCAGCTCGCGGCCCAATGGAGCATCGGCGGCGGGCTCGAATGGCGGCCGCTGCCCTGGCTCGGGCTCGGCAGCGAGGTTCGCTACCGGCTCGAGGACCGCGGCCCCCGCGGGTTCTGGAATCCGCGGCGCGACTCGTTCACAGGCATCAGTGCCGCGGCCGGCATCTGGGTCGGGTTGGGGAAGGGGGAGGAGGCAAGAGGGGGAAGGGGGGCAACGAGCGGAGCGGACGAAGCGCGCTTCCCGCCCGTGGCGCTGGCGCCTCCCGCTAACATCACCGGCAATGCCGCGGACGTTGCGCAGACGGCGATCGAGGCCCTCGGCACGCCCTACATCTGGGGGGGGACCGCCGACAACGGGTTCGATTGCTCCGGACTGGTCCAATACGCCTACGGCCAGCACGGCATCCGCCTGCCGCGGATGAGCCGCGACCAGGCGAGGGCAGGCGCGGAGGTCCCGCCGCTGGCGGAGGCGTTACGCCCCGGCGACATCCTGCTGTTTTCATCGCGGCCTGGGGCGGGCGTCACCCATGTCGGTCTCTATGTCGGCGAGCTAAGGTTCATCCACAGCTCGAGCCGCGGGGTGAAGCTGTCGCGGCTGGAGCCACATGATCCGGAGGCCGGTTACTGGTTGGACCGGTGGGTAGGCGCTCGGCGGGTCATTCCGTGAGGCGTTCACTTGGCATCGTGGCGTCGTGGGTCGTCTCATGCGCCCCCCCCACCGGTTACCGGCCGCCTGCCAGCCCCCGTGCCTACCAAATTCTCATCACCCGTCAGGACTCGCTCAGCCGAGCCATCGGGAAACGCCTGACGCGGCGCGGGTTCACGGTCCGGAAGGAGGGGAAGAGGGGGGCTTCACCGACGGCTTACCTTTTTTCCTTCACCCGGCGCGAGGCGGAGCCTGGATCGCCCCTCTGGCTGTACGTCCGCCTCACCGACACCCGCACCGGGGCCCTCGTAGCCGCCGTTTCGGCCCCGCTCGACTCCCTGGGGTCGACGACCGACGTCCGGGCCCAGGCGATCGTTGACTCGCTGACGCGCGTGGCGGTGGGGTCCGGCGGCCGGTCGCCACCCTGACGGCCACCCCTTGACACCCGTCGCCCGGCGGTAGAGATTCCGGCGGCTTCTTAGCACTCATCTGACCAGAGTGCTAATCGCCTGATTCGACAGTCACTTACGTCAAGCACAGTCGGAGGTCTGGTACCCATGGCAACCGCAACAGCTGCGAAGACTGCGCACAAGTTCAAGGTCTTCCCCCTCGCCGACCGGGTGGCGATCAGGCCCATCGAGGAGACGGAAACGATGAAAGGCGGGCTGTACATCCCGGACACGGCGAAGGAGAAGCCGATCCAGGGCGAGGTGATCGCGGTCGGCCCGGGCCGGCGCGAGAAGGGGGAGCTCATCCAGCCCGAGCTCAAGGTGGGGGATCGGGTGGTGTACGGGAAGTACAGCGGCACGCAGGTGGAGCTTGGAGGTGAGGAGATCATCCTCATCAAGGAATCCGACGTCATTGCGAAGCTCGGCTAAGGC
>DASPXO010000206.1:0-4390 GCA_035637235.1 Gemmatimonadales bacterium
AACGACCGCACGCCCGAATCGCCGCGCTCGAGCTCCTGCATGATGAGGCCGTAGGCGACGTGGTTGAGCCCGGCGCAGCCGTACTGCTCGGGGAGGTTCGCGCCGAACAGGCCCAGCTGCGCCATCTGCGGGACCAGGTGCCTGGGGAACTTCCCCTCGACGTAGTGCTCGCCGATGATGGGCAGGAGATTGTCGTCGACCCAGGCGCGCACCGTGTCGCGCACGGCCCGCTCGTCCTCGGACAGCAGCCCGTCTATGTCGTAGAAGTCGACGCCCTGGAATTTGGGCATGGGAACCTCGCTGTAAGCAGGCGCCAGCCGCAAGCCGTAAGCCTCACGCAGCCGCAAGCCTCAAGCCGCAAGCGGTTGACGGCTCTCAGTCACAAGTTACCGCCAGCCTGTCCACTTGAGCCTGGCAACCGCTTGCGGCTTACGGCTTGAAACTTAACTGGCGACTTGGATCTGTTTGGCTGGGGACTGGCCGCTGGCCCGGGCGAAGGCCAGCGTATCCGTCGCCCGGAACTTCCCCCGCTTCACCTCCCACCGGAAGAAGGTCACGTGGATGGCGGTGGGCTCGATGGTCACGAAGTTGAAGCTCGACACGCGCCCCCCGCGGACGCGCTTGCACAGGGTGCTCGCGGTGGAGATCACGACGCGCCCGGCGAGCAGGTCCGCGCTCTCCTGGTGGTCGTGGCCGCAAAGCACGAGCTCGGCGCCCGACTCGACGATGCGCTGCTGGGCCTGGCGCCAGCGGGCGAGCCCCATGCGGCGGGAGATGTCGCCCTGCAGCACGTTGTGGTGCACCACCAGCACGCGCGCCAGGGCGCGGTCGGCCTGCGCGAACAGTCGCGCGACCCGCAGGATCTCGCGCTTCGGGAGGTGCCCCTTCACCGCGAGGTCGCGCAGCTTGAACGTGAGCGAGCCCCACGCGACGCCGTGCGACGTGAGCGCCCCCGCGATCACCGCCCCGGGGATCGTCAGCGTGGGCGTCAGCTCCGCGCCGAAGTAGCGCACGTACTTGCGGTACAGCGCGTGCGACGCGAACGGGACGAGCGGCCGCCGCCACCACTCGACGTCGTGGTTACCCGGCATCACGTACACCGGCGCCGTCGCCGCGGCGCCGCGCACGAACGCGCGCGCCCGCTGGAACTCGCCGTGCCGCGCCCGCTGCGACAGGTCCCCCGCGATGACGATCGCGTCGGGGTGCAGGTCGGGGATCATCTTCTCCAGCGCCTCGATCTGCCGGATTTCGGCGAGGCCGCCGAAGTGGAGGTCGGCGAGGTGAAGCAGCTGTACGGTCACGCTTCGGCCTGCACGATATAGGTGAGAGTCGCTTCGCCGTTCGCGGGCACGGACACCCGGAACCGCACCTCCATCGCCGAGAGCTGCTCCGCGGGGGCGCTGCTCTCCACGATCCGCCACACTCCGGAGCGCGCCTCGCGCACGTCCACCGTCACCGCTTCCGGCTTCGCGTTGGTGACCGTCACCCGGAACGCCGCGGTGATGCGCTGCCGGGCCGGCATCCCGCGGCGCGGGGCTGGAAGCTGCTCTTGATTGTAATCCGTCTGCACGCGTTCGGCAGTCACGTCGAATGCGTCGCCGGACTGCAGCCGCAGGTCGCGCCCCGGCGCGGTGTGGTCGCCGCGGGCTTCCCCGACCAGCTGCACCCGGCCCGCGGAGTCGGCCTGGTAGAGCTGAACGGTGCCTGCCGGGAGCGGGCGGTCCCCGAACGGGGTCCCGCGGGCGCGCTTGAGCGTGTACCACACCTGCACCGGGACGCGGTTGGGCTCGGCGGGGGACTGCCCGAAGAAGCCGCGCCACGGCAGCGCGCCCGGAACCACGAACTCGCGCGTGTAGACGGCGCCGGCCCGCGGGAACAGCGCGGTCGTGACCGGCGTCCCGGGCTCGAGGGAAATGCGCTGCGGGAGCTGATAGACGTGCGTTTCGCCGACCGCCTGCTCGGCCGCGTACGCTCCCTCGTCCGCGCGAGCCGCCTGCGCTTCGAGCGCGAAGCGGGGCCGCGGCGGCGGCGGGGCGCCCACGCGCGCGCGCGCGATCGACCCGGCCACGAGCTGCACGTCCGCGCTGTCGGCGCGCAGCGACTGCGACCGGATCGTGGCCGTCCCCGACACCACACACCTGGCGCCCGTGAGCACCACCTGGTAAACCGCCTCCCAACGCGCACCCTCGGTCACGTAGGCAAGCTCGGTCCGCGGCCGCGCCCGGGCCGCCTCGAGCACGACCGCCACCTCCGGCGCCGTCCGCACCAGCTCCGGGGGGAACAGCGGCTCACCCGGCTCCGACAGAAGGAAGCGTCCGTCGTCGAGCCGGTACTGCGGGGGAGTCGGGTTCACGACCGTGGCGCGCACCGTGTCGCCCTTCGCGCGCACGAACGCAAGCGTCTGCCCGACGGCTCGGGTGAGCGCTTCGTCCTTGCCGCTCGGGTAGCGGACCGTCGCCGAGGCGACGGCGGCCGACGTGTCGGGCGAGAACAGGGTCGCGGGGTCGAGCCCCTCGAGCTTCAGCGTCAGTGCGTTCCGACCCCGCTCGAGCGCGCCCGGCAGGGTCTGGCGCACCACCACCCGCCCGTCGCTGTAGATCGACAGGTACGTCTGGCCCGCCAGGGGGAGGGGGCCCGCGAGCGCCAGCACCGCCGCGACCGCGGCCGACGCACGACGCACGGCCTGTGCCTTCACTTCATCCATTCCAACGCAACCCTCTGAACGATGCGATAGGTCAGGAAGTACCAGGCGACGACGGCGACCGCTCCTACGGTCCGGGCCGTGACCTGCCACGCGGGGGCCACCGACCGGAGGCTGAGCATCACGTACCCCGCGAGCAGCAGCGTGGTCACGACGGACACGAGACGCCCCAGGCGTGACGCCCTTCGCATGACATCTCTCGCGCACTTCCCGCACACCTCCCCCAAGGCGATCCCGGCCGTGATCTCCCCGCACCGGGCGCAGGGGTGGCTAGAGCCGCCCGACCACGGCGCGGGCGAACTCGGTGGTCGAAGCACTGCCTCCCAGATCCTTCGTCCGCACGTTGTCCTTCACGATCGCCGTCTCGAGCGCGCGCCGCAGCCGGCTCGCCGCCTCGAGCTCGCCGACGTGGTCGAGCATCATCGCCGCCGCGAGCAGCTGCGCCGACGGGTTCGCCAGCCCCTGCCCCGCGATGTCGGGCGCCGAGCCGTGCACCGCCTCGAAGATCGCCGCCTCCGCGCCGATGTTCGCCCCCGGGGCGAGGCCCACCCCGCCCACGAGCCCCGACGCCTCGTCCGAGAGGATGTCGCCGAACAGGTTCGTCGTGACGATGACGTCGAACTGCGCGGGGTTGATGACGAGCTGCATCGCGGCGTTGTCCACGATCTTGTCGTCCGAGGCGATCTGCCCCTCGTACTCCTTCGCGATCATCCGCGCCGTCTCGAGGAACAGGCCCGACGTCGCCTTCAGGATGTTCGCCTTGTGGACCACCGTGACCTTGCGGCGGCCGTGCCGCTTGGCGTATTCGAACGCGTACCGCGCGATCCGTTTGCAGCCGTCGCGCGTCATCACCGAGGTCGCCTGGGCCAGGGCCTTGGGGTCGTTCCCGACCTTGAAGGTTCGATCCAGCCCGACGTACAACCCTTCGGTGTTCTCGCGAATGATGACGAGGTCCACGTTCTGATAGCGGCCGCCGGGAACGATGGACTTGACCGGGCGCACGTTGGCGTACAGCTCGAACTCCTGACGCAGCGCCACGTTCACCGAGCGGTAGCCGCCGCCCACGGGCGTGGTGAGCGGGCCCTTGAGGCAGAGCCTGGTGCGGTGGATCGAGCGCAGCGTCGCGTTGGGGAGCGGCGTGCCGGCCTTCTCGATGGCGCTCATCCCGCCGTACTGCTCGTCCCAGGCGAACTGCACGCCCAGGGCGTCGAGCGCCTGGAGCGTCACCTGGGTAATCTCGGGGCCAATCCCGTCGCCGGCAATGAGCGTCGCCTCGCGCGTCACGGCAGTCCCGGCGTGAGGCTCTTCATCGCACGGGTGAGCGCGCTCCAGGGATCATCTCCGTCCCCCCGCGCCACCGCGCGGAACCCGATCCGCCCGGTGCGCACGTCCACGATAACGATCGACAATTCGGCCGTGGCTGGCGGGCGGGCGGGCGCACCGGCGGTCGGGTTGTCCTGTTCCGACCGCCCCTCCGCCCGTCCGCCCGTCCGCCTGAAGACCAACGCCGCCGGCACGAGCGCGTACCGGCCACCGCCCCCGCCGCCCCCGCCGCCCCCGCTCCCACCCACCAGCGCCGCGAGCGTGCGCAGCTGACTGCGGAGCGGATCGGGCACGAGCGCGATCCCTTCCCCCCGCAGGATCGCGGTGCCGATCCGGTCGGGATCGGGGGCGATGGTGGGGGCCCGG
>DASPXO010000207.1:0-9516 GCA_035637235.1 Gemmatimonadales bacterium
GCGGACGTGGAGGGACAACGAGCCCGGGTCTCACCTCCGGTGTACTGGGCCACTCTCACCTACATCTATGGCCGCGCCGGCCGTACGGCAGAGGCACATGCCGCGCTGCGCGAGTTGCTGCAATCCGCCCGGCGTCAGCCCGTCCAGTCCGGTGTCATCGCCGGAGCGTATCTCGCCTTGGGGGACAAGGATCAAACCCTTGCCTGGCTGGAACGCGCCTACGCGGAACGCTCCAATGACATGACGTCGCTGAAGGTTAATCCCGGGCTCGACCCGCTGCGCAGCGACCCCCGGTTCCAGAGCTTGCTGGAGCGGGTCGGACTGGCCAAGTAGCAAAGAGCCGCGACGCCTTCGTCGCGGCCCAAGCGGGCCCGGCAGGAATCGAACCTGCAACCCCCGGTTTTGGAGACCGGTGCTCTACCAATTGAGCTACGGACATGGAATTGCTGCGGCTGGAGGTTACAGAATCCGCGTCAGATGGTGGGACTCTCCGAGGACGCCCGAGGCGCCGGTACGCCGATTAGAAGAGGAAGCTTTCCAGCGCGCGGGCGCGACTCACATGGCGGAGCCGCGCGAGCGCCTTCTCCTTGATCTGGCGCACCCGCTCCCGCGTGATGCCGAGCAGCGAGCCGATCTCCTCGAGCGTCATGGGCTCCTGGCCCTCGAGCCCGAAGTAGAGGCGCAGGATTCTCGCCTCCCGCTCCTTCAGTGTCCCGAGCACATCTTCGATCGATTCGGTGAGGGCGTGCTCGAAGATCTCGTCGTCGGGGCCGGGGTTCTGCGTGTCGGGGAGATAGTCGAGCAGCTTGTTGTCCTCGCCCGGGGTGAGCGGGGCGTCGAGCGAGAGATGCGCCTGGGAGATGGAAAGGGTCTTCGCCACCTCTTCCTCGGAGATGTCCATCCCCTCGGCGATCTCCTCCACGGTCGGCTCGCGGCCGAGCTCCTGGAGCAGCGCGGAGGAGCGTTTCCCGATGCGGTGCAAGGTGCCCGCGCGGTTCAACGGCACGCGGACGATGCGCGACTGCTCGGCCAGCGCCTGGAGGATCGCCTGGCGGATCCACCAGACCGCGTACGAGATGAACTTGATCCCCTTGGTCTCGTCGAATTTGTGCGCGGCGCGGATCAGACCGAGGTTGCCCTCGTTGATGAGGTCGGAGAGCGAGACTCCCTGGTTCTGATACTTCTTCGCCACCGACACCACGAAGCGCAGGTTGGACCGCACCAGCTTGTCGAGGGCCTCCTCTTCCCCCCGCTTGATCCGCTGGGCCAGCGTCACTTCCTCCTCCCGGGTGATCAGCGGGTACTGGCTGATTTCGCGGAGGTACTGGTCGAGCGAGCCCTCGTCGTACGATGCACGTTTCGCCGTGTTCAGTTGCATGGCGCTATCACCCTCCCCGCGTCCACGCCCGGACACTCCCGGACCATCCGCCGCGCGGCCCGCGGCTTCCCGGCGGGACGCCGCCGCCTCGGCCCCTCAGCGAACCAGCGCGCCAAGCCGGTGCCAGCGGATGTCGGTCAACCAGGGAACCGCATCGTGTGCTTCCCGATCGTAGCTGAAGTAGACGACGAGCGGCCGTCCCTTCACGGCCTGCGCGTCGACGAAGCCCCAGTAGCGGGAGTCCGCGGAGTTGTCCCGGTTGTCGCCCAGCACGAAAAACTTGCCGGGCGGCACGGCCAACGGACCCCAGGTGTCTCGCGTCGGGTGATAGTCCGGCGCCACGGCGCCGACGACGTACGCCTGCTGCCAGTTGAACTCCGGATCGCGGACGTCGTGCATCGGATCCACGCGCAGGACATACGGCTCGCGCAGCGGCTGGCCATTGACGCGGACGGCGCCCGCCCGCATCTCGACCGTGTCGCCCGGCGCCCCGATGACGCGTTTCACGTAGTTCAACTCGGGGTTCCTCGGGTACGCGAACACGATCACGTCCCCGCGCCGCGGCGACTCGAAGCCGGGCAGCCGGGCGTGCGTGCCGGGGATCTGGGCCCCGTAGACCGCCTTGTTGACGAACAGAAAATCTCCCGCCAACAAGGTGCGCTCCATGCTGCCCGAGGGGATCTGAAATGCTTCGATCAGAAAAGTGCGGATGATGAGGAAGAGAACCAGCGCCATGCCCAGCGAGCGCATCCAGTTGTCGAACCAGCGCGCCAGCGTGGACCGGCGATTGTCCAAGGGAGCGAACGGCACCGGCACGGGTGACGCGCCTGAACCTGCGTTCGGGGTCCCCAAGTGATGCATGGTTCGTACGTTAGCCAGGCGGTCGGCGCGGCGCAACCGTGACTGTCCACCCCCGGGCGGCCCCCCAACCCCGAATGCGGTCCCGGAAGTCCTCTGCGCGGTCGCCGTGCCGGACGCGCGCCGCGAGACACGCGGCACTCCCCTCGCGCTCGACGCGCACCCAGACGACTGTCGCGTTCGCGACGCCGTCGAGCGACGCACCGTCGAGCGGCGAGCCGCCCGCTGAGAGGACGATCACCAGCGATTCGTGCTCCACCGGCTGTAACGGTGGCGTCCGGCGGTGTGAGATGCGTCACCGAATTGTTGCGGGTGGGGTCGATTTGATGCGTGACAGGCGCGGCGTAGGGGCGCAGCATGCTGCGCCCCCACATGATTCGGGATTCAGGTTTCCGTGTCGATCTGCGCCCGCTGCAGCTGCCCGGAGAAGTCCACGTAGACCACCTTCGTCTCCGAGTAGAAGTCGTAGACCTCCCAGCCGCCCTCGCGGTGCCCGTTGCCCGTCTGTTTCATACCGCCGAACGGCAGGTGCGCCTCGGCGCCGATCGTGGGGGCGTTCACGTAGGTGATCCCGGTGTCGAGGTCGGTCATCGCCCGGAACGCGGCGTTGACGTCCCGCGTGTAGAGCGAGCTCGAGAGCCCGTACCGCACGTCGTTGTTCACCCGGACCGCCTCGTCGAGGGAGCCGACTTTGATCACCGAGAGGACAGGCCCGAAGATCTCCTCCTGCTCGACCCGCATCCCCGGCTTCACGCCCGCGAGCACCGTCGGCCGGTAGAACCAGCCGCGCTCGAGCCGCTTGTCCGAGGGCCGCTCGCCGCCGATCAGCCGCGTTGCACCCTCCTCCTGCCCCACGCCGACGTAGTACTCGACCTTCTTGCGGGCGTCCTCGTTGATGAGCGGCCCGACCTGGGTGGTCGCGTCCAGCCCGGGGCCGGACCGCAGCGCCTCGGCGCGGTCGCAGACCATCTTCACGAACGCGTCGTGCACTCGCTCGTGCACGACCAGCCGGCTCGTCGCCGTGCAGCGCTGGCCGGTCGTGCCGAAGGCGCCCCACAGCACGCCGTCGAGCGCGAGGTCGAGGTCGGCGTCGTCCATCACTATCATCGCGTTCTTCCCGCCCATTTCGAGTGACAGCCGCTTGTGCATCCGGCCGCAGGTCGCGCCGATGATCGATCCGGTGTCGGTGGACCCCGTGAACGAGATCACGGGGACGTCGGGATGCTCGACCATCGCCTTGCCGACGACCGAGCCTTCGCCATGCACGAGCTGAACCACCTCGGGCGGCAGCCCCGCCTCGAGCAGGACCTCCACCAGCAGGTGCGCCGTGTGGGGCACGTCCTCGGCGGGCTTGAACAGCACGGCGTTCCCGCATAGCAGCGCGGGAAACATCTTCCACGTCGGGATCGCGAGCGGGAAGTTGAACGGGGTGATGAGTCCGGCGACGCCGATCGGCCGGCGGAAGCTCATCGCCCACTTGTTGCGCAGCTCCGAGGGCACCGTGCGGCCGAACAGCCGCCGCCCCTCCGTGTGCGCGTAGTGGGCGGTGTCGATCCCCTCCTGAACGTCGCCCCGCGTTTCGGCGAGCACCTTGCCCATCTCGCGCGTCATGACGCGGGCGATCTCGTCCTTGCGCTGGGTGAGCAGGTCCCCGACACGGTGCAGCAGCTCACCCCGGACCGGCGCCGGGGTCTGCGACCACTTTGCGAACCCCCGTTTCGCGGACTCGACGGCGCGCGCGAGGTCGTCGGGCCCCGAGCGCGGGAAGCAGCCGATCACCTCCTGCCAGTCGGCCGGGTTGCGGTTCTCGAAATACGCGCCGGTCGCGGGCGCCACCCACGCGCCGCCGATGAAGTTCTTGAAGTTCAGCGTGGTGGCCTCACGTCGGAGCAGAGCCACGGCAGCGCGACCTTGGCGTAGCCGATGCGCGGCAGGAGCTCGCCCACCGCCAGCCCGAGCCCCCAGAGGATGAGCACGAGCGACAGGAAGTGCGCCGCGCCGAGCCGCCGCCGCCACGACCCGACGCTGCTCCACAGGCCCCCGGCGATGACGGCGCCGACGCCCAGGAGGTAGAACAGGAGCTGGGACCCACAGCCGTGCGGATAGGGCCACTGTGTCATCCCGATGCCGACCAGCAGGCCCAGGAGCAGCCGGACCCACGGGTGGACACGGTCGGCTGCCCCCGCCGGCCTCGGGGCCGACACGGACGTCCGCTTGGTTGTGGACTGGGAACCGCCGCTCAGGTGTGGGTCGGCGTACGGCAGCTTTTTGAGCAGCCGGTCGACTTCCGCCATCTCCTTGTCCCAGTTGCGGTCCTTCTCGATCTCCGCCACTACGCCTCCCGGGCCAGCCGGTACCGCTCGATCTTCTTGTACAGGTTGCTGCGCGGCATCTCCAATGTGCGTGCGGTCTCCGAGACATTCCAGTCGTTCTCCTTCAGCTTCGCGAGCAGATAGGCCCGCTCGGCCTCCTGCTTGAACTCCTCGAACGTCGCCGCGCGCATCCACGGCGCCCCGGCGAGGTCGGCCGCCGCGGTCCCCCGGACCCCCTCCTCCGCCCCCACACCGGCCAGGCGCTCGACGTCGTCCACCGTCACGACCGGCCCGGGCGCGAGAATGAGCAGGCGTTCCACGGCGTTGCGGAGCTCGCGGATGTTCCCCGGCCAGTCGTGCGCCTGGAGCCGCTTCACCGCCTCCCGGTCGAACGGCTTCGGCTGGAGTCCGCCGCGGTTCCTCGTCTGCGCGGCGAAGTGCTCGAGCAGCTGCGGGACGTCGGCGCGCCGGGCGCGCAGCGGCGGCACCTCGAGCGGCACCACGTTCAGGCGGTACAGCAGGTCGTCGCGGAACCGCCCCGCCGCGATTTCGGCCGGCAGCTCCTTGTTCGTTGCGGCGACCACGCGCACGTCCACCGGCAGCGTCTTCCCCGACCCGACACGGGAGATGACGCCCTCCTCGAGAGCCCGCAGCACCTTCGCCTGCGCGGACAGGCTCATGTCCCCGACCTCGTCGAGGAACAGCGTGCCGCCGTCGGCGAGCTCGAACTTCCCCGCCCGGTCGGCGAACGCGCCCGTGAAGCTCCCCTTCACGTGACCGAACAGCTCGCTCTCGATCAGCTCGGTCGGGATGGCCGCGCAGTTCACCTCGACGAACGGCCCGCGGGCCCGCGGGCTCAAGGCGTGGATCGCCCGCGCGGCCAGCTCCTTCCCGGTGCCGTTCTCGCCCGTGATGAGCACCCGCGCGCTCGTCGGAGCCACCTTCTCGATGCGCTCGATGACCTGCGTGATCGCCTTGCTCGAGCCCACGATCTCGTACTGCGCGTGCACCTCGGCCTTGAGACGCACGTTCTCGCTCGTGAGATCGACGTGCTGGAGCGCGTTCCGCAGCGTCAGCAGGATGCGGTCGGTGTCGAGCGGCTTTTCGAGGAAATCGTAGGCGCCCAGCTGCGTGGCCTCGACGGCGGTCTGGATCGTACCGTGACCCGAGATCATCACCGCCTGCGCCTGGGGATCGAGCACCCGCAGCTGGCGCAGGGTCTCCAGGCCGTCGATCCCCTGCATCTTCACGTCCAGGAACACCAGGTGGGGGCGGAACTCGGGATAGAGGCGCAGCGCCTCCACGCCCGATGCGCAGGTCTGGACCTCGATCTCCTCGTACTCGAGGACCTGCCGCAGCGCCTCACGAATCCCCTTTTCGTCGTCCACCACGAGCACCCGCCGGCTCACGTCGGTCTCCGCTTGGTGCGGTACAGCACGATCCCGGTAGGATGAATGACGACGTCGGCGAACCCGGACTGCACGCGGAGCGGCACGCCGCCCGCGGAGTCCGCGCCGGCCAAACGCTGCGCGAGCTGCCGCACCACCGGACCCGGAAACCGGATGCCGCGCAGGCTCAGCTCGTCGACCGTGAACCGCGCGATGCCGGGACGCTCGATGCGGAGCGGCCCCGCGATGCGCAGCGGCTCCCGCGGGTTGAGCAGGCCCGCGACCGGCCCGAGCACGTCCGGCGGAATCACCCGCGTGTCGAGCCGGCAGTGCACCGCCAGCGAGCCCTCCAGGAGCTCGACCCGCAGCGAATCGAAGCTCTTGCGCACCGACCAGTCCATCGAGCTCCCGATCAAAGCGGCCACCTCGTTGGCGGACAGGACCACCGAGTCCGGCCCGGTCGACCGTTTCAGCCGGTCGATTTTCGTCTGGGTGCTCGAGAGCGCCTTGGGCGTCGGCGCGCCTACCGCGGTGTCCGCCACAGGGGGGAGCTTGGTTGAATGCGGGCCGAACCAGCGCGCGGCCGTGCGGATGAGCGGCTCACGGAACCACCACGCCGCGAGCGCCCCCGCCAGGACCAGGGCCAGGCATCCCAGGCGCAAGACGCCTCTAAGGCAGCCGCTCACTGTGTTTGACCTGATACACCGCACCCCCCGATTGGAGCGTGCTCTGCATCAGGTCCACGCTCTCGATGACGGCCGTTTCCTGGAACCGCAGCCGGCCGAGCGCCGCCTCGAGCCCGGCGAAGTCGCGCGCCCGCGCCTCCCGCGCCGCCCGGCCGAGCGTCACATGCGGCTGGAAGGCGCGCGCCTCCGCGGGAAATCCGAGCGGCGTGAATTCCCGCTCCACCTGGTGCTGCAGGAGCTCGAGGGCGGGTTCCGGCGCGATGCCCACCCACACCACCCGCGGGCGGTGCAGATCCGGAAACACGCCGAACTCGCCGAGGGCGAGCGGCAGGGCGCGGGCGCCGGTGGCGGCGCGGCCCAGCGCCGCTACGAGCTCCACCTCACGCTCCTCCGCTACGTCGCCCAAGAACTTGAGCGTGAGGTGCAGGCCATCCGCGCGCACCCACTTCACGGGGAGCCCCAGGTCGCGGAGCGGCGCCGTCGCCTGCCAGAGGGCCTGCCGGACCTGGGGGGGGAAGTTCAGCGCGACGAACAGCCGCAAGCGCGCCCGGCGCGTTCGAGGATGAGGCTGCCGCGGCGGTAGCCGCGTGGATCCACTTCCACGACGGCGAATCCGAGCGCGCTGAGACGCCGCCTGACCGCCTCCAGACGCGCCTCGACCCAGGGAACCCAGGACGGCTCGACTTCGATGCGGGCGCGGTCGCCATTGTGCCGGACGCGGAGGTCGCCCGGGACCCCGAGCTCGCGCAGATACGCCTCGGCGTGCTCCACCTGCGCGAGCCGCCGCGGCGTGATGGACAGGCCGTACGCTACGCGGCTCGAGAGGCACGGTGCGGCAGGTGCGTCCCACGTCGGGAGTCCGAGCTCCCGCGAGGCCGCGCGGATCTGCCCCTTGGTCATGCCGACCTCGGCGAGCGGCGAGCGGACGCCCGCCCGCGCGCCTGCCGCGTAGCCGGGCCGGTGCTCGCCCTCCCCCAGGTCGTCGGCGTTCGTGCCGTCGCACACGACCGCACAGCCGCGCGCGCGCGCCACCGGCACCAGCCGGGCCCACAGCTCCGTCTTGCAGAAGAAGCAGCGATTGGTGGGGTTGGCGCGGTAGTCGGGGTCCTCGAGCTCGTGGGTATCGATCTCCACGAGCGGCACGTCGAACCGCTCCGCCAGCGCGCGGGCCGCCGCCCACTGCGCCGCGGGGTAGGAAGCGCTCCGCCCGATCGCCGCCACCATGCGGTCCCGCCCGAGCTCCTGCCGCAGCGTGACGGCGAGGAAGGCGGAATCGACCCCGCCGGAATAGCCCAGGAGGGCCGAGGGAAAGCTGCGAACGAGCTCGCGCAGGGCCGGGAGTGGACTGGACATGACGGAATAGTACCGACTTACGGTGTCCCCATCAAAGGACAATTCGCGTGCAAGAAACGGATAGATCGTAAGTCTGGAACAACGTAGACTTATGATGCGTTCAGAAAAGACGTCGAAATGGGACGTTAGGTAGGAAATCGTTGCCGAGGAGTTGCGAAATGACAAGCCGGACCGAGCTGGACGCCGTCGACCGCAAGATCCTCCACCTGCTGGCCACGGATGGCCGTGCGAGCTACCAGGCGATCGCCGACGACGTCGGATTGTCGCGCCCCGCGGTGATGGAGCGGGTGAAGCGGCTCGAGGAGTCGGGCCACATCACGGGCTACGGCGCGCAGATCGATCGCGCCAAGGCCGGATTCCCGGTCACGGCGTTCGTCGCGGTGCGGTACGGGACCTCCGATGACGTCCGCGACGAGCCGCGCATGCGCGAGATGGAGAAGCATCCCGGCGTGCTCGAGTGTCATCACGTCGCCGGCGAGGATTGCTACATCCTGAAGGTCGCGGTGCCCGACCTCGAGCGCCTGCAGGAGCTGCTCCGCCAGCTGCGCGGCCCGGGGAAGCAGGAGATGAGCACCCGCACGACCATCGTGCTCGGCACCGTGTTCGAGAAGCCGGGCTTCGTCCCGGTGGAGCTCGACTGACATGGCGCTGCTGCGCGGCAAGGCGCTCGTCGCCTATCTCGTGGTCTGCGTGTTCTGGGGATCGACCTACCTCGCCATCAAGGTGGGAGTCGTCGAGCTGCCGCCGTTCCTGTTCGCCGGCCTGCGCTTCGTCGCGGCGGGACTGTTGCTCCTCGGGGGCGCGCTCGCGCTCGGCGACCGGCTGCCGCGGCGGCTCGCGGACTGGCGGACGCAGCTGATCGTGGGCGTCCTCCTCCTGGCAGGCGGCAACGCGTTCGTGGTGTGGGCCGAGCAGTACACGACGTCGGGGGTCGCCAGCATTTTCGTCGTCACGGTGGCGCTGTGGATGGCGTTCTTCGACGCGATCATCCCGGGCGGCTCGGGCGCCCTCAGCTGGCGGGTGGTGGCCGGCCTGGTCACGGGCTTCCTCGGCACCACCCTGCTGGTGGGCGCGAGCCCGCGCGAGATCCTGCACGCCGACCTGCGCGGGCCGATCGCGCTGACGGCCGCGAGCGCCTCCTGGTCGCTCGGCTCCGTCTACGGCAAGCGCCACAAGACGGAAACGAGCCCGTACGTCGGCGCGGCGCTCCAGATGCTCGCGGGCGGCGTCGCCGTCGCCCTTCTCGGATCGGCGCTGGGCGAGTGGAGCCGCTGGCACCTGACCGCCCGCGGCGCCGGCGCGATCGCGTACCTCGTCGTGTTCGGCTCGATCCTCGGGTACAGCGCGTACACCTACGCGCTGCGCCACGCCTCGCCCACGATCGTCGGCACCTACGCCTACGTGAACCCCGTGATCGCGGTGCTGCTCGGCTGGCTCATCCTCCGCGAGCCCGTGACGGGCCGGACGTTGCTCGCGATGGCGCTGATCGTTGCCGCCGTGGTGTGGATCCAGCTGTCGCATAGACTGGCGGACGGGCGGAC
>DASPXO010000208.1:0-2145 GCA_035637235.1 Gemmatimonadales bacterium
CGGAGGCGCCGGCGCAGCTCCCCAACGCCGCGAGCTCGCTCGCCGAGGCGCCGGAGGAGCGGCGGGAGCCCATCGTCCGGGCCGTCGTCGCCGGGGAGGCGGCGCCGCTGGCGCGGCGGCTCGCGGCGGAGCTGCTGCTCATGTGGGGCGAGCCGCAGCGCGCCTGGATCTTGTTCGAGCCGACGGTGGCGACGCCGTCGGCCGACGCGGTCTACGCGCTGCGGCGTTTCGCCGATCTCGCGAGCGCGCGCAGCACGCCCGATGCGCGCCGCGTCCGGGCGCTCGCGCTCGAGCGCTACGCGGGACTCGTGCCAGAGCCGCTCGCGGTGCGGGCGCGGGCGGAGGCGGCGCGAGCGTTTCTCGCCGCCGGCGACCGCGCCGCGGCGCGCCGGGTGCTGGAACGCCTCGCGGCCGATTCGGCCGCCCCCGCCGACGCGCAGGCGCTCGCGCAGGCGGCGCTCGTGGACGCGCTGCTCGACGACGGCCAGCTCGGCGAGGCGGGGGCCCGGCTCGAGGGGGACACCCGGCTCTCGGCCGACGACCGCTCCGCGCTGCGGCGCAAGCTCGCGCGCGCGCGCGTGCTGCGGGGCGAGCTCGACCTCGCCGACTCGGCGCTGGCGGGAGATTCCAGCGTGGAGGCGCTGGCGGCGCGGGGGTGGCTGGCGCTGTACCGGGGCCAGCTGCAGGACGCCCAGGGGTTGTTCCGGCTCGCGGGCCCGTACGCGGGCGACCGCCGCGACGCGACCGAGCGCACCGCCATGCTCGCGCTGCTGCAGCAAGTGCCCATCGATCCGTTCCCCGAGCTGGGCGGGGCGTTGCTGGCGCTCGCGCGCGGGGATTCGGCGCGCGCGGTGCAAGCCTTACGGCTCGCGGCCGAGCGACTGGGGGCGGCCGGGGGCGGCAAGGGGAGGCCGGACGTGCTGCTTCTCGCCGGGCGGGTCGCGGCACGGCTCGCCGCCGTCGAGCAGCAGCAGGCCGCGGTGGCGCTGTTCGACGAGGTGGTGAAGACGGACGTGAAGGGCGCCGCGGCGCCGGCGGCCGAGCTGGAGTGGGCACGGCTGCTGGTGCGCCAGCTGCAGACGGCCGACGCCATCACGCACCTCGAGCACGTGATCCTCAATTACCCCGCGAGCGCGGTGGTGCCGGAAGCGCGGCGCGAGCTCGAGCGGGCGAAAGGGGCGATTCCGAAGTCGTGAAGCGGAGGGCGTTTCTCAAGGCGGCCGGGCGGACAGGCGGTCTGGCGGTCAGTGGAGACCTGGTGGGCCTCTGGTCATCACTGTCGGCCGGTCCGCCCGACCGCCTGACCGCCCAGCTGTTGATCCCCATGGACGATTCCCAGAGCGACCACCTCAAGGCCTACGGCGTCACCTATCACGTCGTGCAAGCGGGCATCAAGGCCGAGTGGCTCCTGAACTATCGCGGCGGGTCGTTCCTGCTGCCGGACGGCCCGGCGGTCCGGCGCGACGCTGCCCTGGCGGGAGTGAAGGTCGAGCCCGTGGACGACGGCCAGGTCACCGCGCTGCGCGGCGAGATCGCGGCGAGCAACATGGACGGCGTGCCGCTCGAGAAGGCGCCGAAGGTGGCCGTCTACGCGCCGCCCAACGCCCCGCCGTGGGACGACGCGGTCACGATGGCGCTGCAGTACGCCGGGATCGCGTTCGACAAGGTGTGGGACTTCGAGGTGGTCGCGGGGAAGCTCTCGACCTACGACTGGCTCCACCTGCACCACGAGGACTTCACCGGCCAGTACTCGAAGTTCTACCTCATCTACGCCGGCGCGCCGTGGCTGGGCGAGATGGTGCGCTTCAACGCCGACGCCGCGAAGCAGCTCGGCTTCGAGACGGTTCCGGACCTCAAGAAGGCGGTGGCCCGGAAGATCCGCGACTTTGTCGGGAACGGCGGATTCCTGTTCGCGATGTGCACCGCGACGGAAACGATCGACCTCGCCCTCGCGGCGGCGCGCGTGGACATCGCCGCCACGTTCGCCGACGGCACGCCGATGGACCCGCAGGCCGACGCCCGGATGGACTGGTCGGAGAGCCTGGCGTTCACCGGCGCGCGGCTCGAGCCGAACCCGTCGATCGCGAGCTTCTCCGACATCGACGGGCACCAGGTGAACGCCGGGCCGCGCCGCCAGCCGCTCGG
>DASPXO010000209.1:0-5062 GCA_035637235.1 Gemmatimonadales bacterium
GATCCCGCTGGTCTACGGCTACTCGAGCCTGGAGCACCACGGGGTCTGGCGGGACTTCCACTTCGACGACGCCCAGCGGCTCGAGATCCTCCTCACCCTGCTCCAGACCGGCCTCGGCATGATGCTGCTCGCGAACATGGAGTTCGATTGGCTCGATGCGACCATCCTCCTCGTGCTGTGGCTCGCGCAGTTCCTGCGGCCGAGTCTGCGGGAGGAAGTGGCTGTCGCCTACGGGATCTGGATGGCGATCCTGGCGGTGGGGTTCGCCGTGCGAGGCAAAGCGCTGCTGGCGCCGAAATATTTCTGGGAAACGGTCACAGGCGGTCGGGCGGACGGGCGGACCGGCGGACGGTGAACCCACGCGGGCGTCGTCGAGCCTTCTGTCCGCCCGACCGCCCTGCCGAAAAGCAGTCGGCCGGCACCACGAGAACGTGGCCCGGCCGACCGTCCATCAGGAACGGAGAGGATTATTGAAGCCCGGACCGTATGACAGGGCCCTCACTATGGCGTCTGTCTTCCCCGCGAGGGGCGTGACATCGGTCACAGTATCTGGGTCCACGATCGAGCCTGTTGGCTCAATAATCGTTTTCCCCGTTCCTCAACTACAATACAACGTGGGCGAGAAACGTCAAGCAACCGCGTTGTCCCGAGATCGTCACGCGGAAACGCCCGGGGGAGTGCCATGAACCTGACCCTGGTGGGCGCGATCGTGCTGCTCGCAGTGTGGATAATCGTCGTTTTCGTGGCCCACGTGGGCAGCGGGCCGGTGCACCTGCTGTACGCAGGGGCGATGATCCTGATTGCCCGGCGCATCGCCCTGGGAGCGCCGGCGTTCCTGTCTTGACTGCAGGGGCTGGGTACTACGTGTTAGGTGCTGGGTGTTCCCTAACACCCAGCACCTAACACCTAACACCTAGCACCTTTTTCGTTCATAGGGTGGACTTGAACAGCAGCTTGTTCGGCGTCCCGCCCGGGTTCCCGGTGATGACGCCCGTCGTCGCGTTCGTGACGATCCAGCTCGCCACGGTCGACGACGACGCGTCGCCGAAGGCGGCCTTGTAGAGCGCCGCGACGCCCGCGACGTGCGGGGTCGCCATGGAAGTGCCGGAGAGCGTCATCGTTGCACCCAAGAGCCACGTCGACTTGATGGACGAGCCGGGCCCGTACGCCTCGACGCAGCTGCCCCAGTTGGAGTACGACGCCTTGGCGTCGGTCCGCTCGGATGCCGCCACGGTGAACACTCCGCTCGCGCCGGCCGGCGACGCGTCGCAGGCGTCGGCATCGTCATTCCCCGCCGCAACGGCCAGGAACACCCCCGCGTTCCAGAGGTTCGTCACGGCGCTGTTGAGCGCCGCCGAGCTGCCGCCGCCGAGCGACATGTTCGCCACGGCGGGGCTCGCGTGGTGCGCCGCGACCCAGTCCACGCCGGCGATCACGTCGGACGTGAGTCCCGCTCCAGCGCAGTTCAACACGCGGACGCCGTGCAGCGCGACGCCCTTCGCCACGCCGTACGTCGCGGCGCCGATGGTGCCCGCCACGTGGGTCCCGTGCCCGTTGCAGTCCGTGCCGGTCAGCCCGAGGGCGTCGTACACGTTGTCCGCCCGGCCGCCGAACTCGGCATGCAGGGTCCAGATCCCCGTGTCGATGATGTAGGCGTGCACCCCCGTGCCGGTGGACGCGTACGTGTAGCTGGCGGACAGGGGGAGCGCGCCCTGGTCGATCCGGTCCAGGCCCCATGGGTCGCCGTTCGCGTCCATGTTCTGCGTGACGTCCGTGGTGACGATCTGATCGGCCTCGACCGAGGCGACGAGGGGATTGCGCCGCACGGCCTCCACCGCCGCGGCGGGAAGCCGCGCGGCGAAGCCCTTGATCGCGGTCGTGTACGTGTGCAGCAACGATCCGCCAAGCGTGATGACGAGTCCGCGGGCTGCGCCGGCGGGATCCGTCACATTGTCCCGAAAGACGACGATGTACTGCCCCGGCACGACGTCGGGCGCCACGTTCCTTCCCGCGGCATCCGACGAGTCGGGCGACTCCGGCCCCAGCGGCCGCGCTGCATCCTGACACCCGAACAAGACCAGCGCGGCCGCGACCGCGGCCGCAGTTGGAAATCCCCGCATGGTGCCCTCCTCACGAACGGTCAGTCGATGCGGCTGATTGTCGCTCGCAGGTCGGGCAAGTTCCGTTCCGAGGAATGGCCGGCGTTCGTGGCGACAGCAGGGTCAACCGGGAGACGCTGCAGATGTCTTACGATGCAACGCCGTGGCGGGCACGCCATGGCGGCCGCGCAGCGGACGACAGACCGGCCGGACGGGTCGAGGCACCGTCCGGCCGACCGTCACGCAGCTACTTCAAGCCGAACGTCACTCCCGCGGTGACAGGAAGGAAGCTGGTCGAGCCGCCACTTTCCCGCACGCTGATGTAGCGGCCTTCGACGAAGAAGTGCACGGGGCCCGCGCCGAACGACGCGCCGGCGCCCGCGTCGAACGTAAACTTCGTCTCGGAGGTATCCGCGCCGAAGCCTGTGATCTTCACGTTGTAGACGCCGCCGCCGGCGAGCAGGTAGGGTTTCACCATCGGCGCGCTCACCGGCAGGTTGAACACGACGTTGGCGAGACTGCCAATGAGCCTCGTGTTGCCGTCGAAGCCGTCGTGGCTCGTTTGCCCGTACAGCGCGTCCACGCGCACGCCGACGGGAGACATCGGAATCTTGAAGTCGACTTTGCCCAACACGTGCCATCCGGCTTTGTCGATGTCGCCGTAGTCGCTCGTCGGCGCCATCAGGCCCGCGCCGATGCCGAAACGCGCACTTTGAGCCTGGACGATTGCGGTCGCTCCGAGCGACGCCACACCGACCAAGACGAGGGTTGGGAATACCGGTCTCATGAAGCCTCCGGGTTACGGGAAATGTTCGGTACCCGGGCGCGCTCCATGATTGGGGATTCCGTCCGGAAGCGCAAGCCGCCCGGGCCTGACCCCTACGCCAGCAGCTCGAACCCCGCCGTCACGAAGTCCGTGTCGAACGCGAAGGCCGTCGCGACGCGCTCCTGGCGCATCAACTCGAAGCTCACGGCGTCGGTGAGGGAGAAGTGCTGGTCGCGGAAGCGCTCCAACCAACCGGCGATCGCGGCGCGGACGAGTGCCATGGGCACGTCGCGCCACTGGTAGGCTGGATCGTCGAGCAGCGCCGAAACCACCGCTCGAGCCGCCGCGGGGCCGCGGCGGTGCAGCAGGTGGCCGTGGAACTCGGCGAGCACCAGGGCCGTCCCCACCCAGCGGCCTCCGCCGGCGAGGAACCGGCGGCCTGTCTCGACCGCGCGCGCGTGATACTGGTCCCGGGGGTTGGCGAGCGCAAGGAGCGCCCCGGTGTCAATCAGGACCCGGATCGTCAGGGATGCCCTCGCCGCCGTACAGGTACTCGTCATGGCGCGCGGCGAGGTCCGGCGGCAGACTCGGGTCATCGCCCAATGCCCCGACCAAGCGATCGAACGACCACCCCGGGGCGCGCTCGGTTAGCACCTGGTCGGCCATGCGGCGCAGCCCGCGCCGCAGCAGCTCGGCCCGGGCCAATCCAGTGCGCGCGGCCAGCTCTTCGAGCAGGCTCCGATCGGTCTCATCCAGGTAGACCTGGACGGGCTCGCGGACGCGGCGGTCGCGGCGCTGCCGTTTCATAGTATAAGTAGTATGTTGTACATGTATATGCTACATGTAACATAGGCTGACGCACCCGCAGACGCAAGCGCGATGAGGGCGGGACCTCGAGTCAAGCGACAGCGTCCTTCAGGACGCGCGTGGGCCGAGGGCGCCCTTCAGGGCGTCTAATCAATCCACGTCGGGACGGCTCAGGGGTTTTTGCGGCACCCCGCTACCGCAGCGTCACCAGCATGACGATCCCCCACGCCAGCGTGAGGAGCGTCACCGGCACGCCGACGCGCGCATACTCCGCGAACCCGATCCGCACGCCCCGCGCCTCGGCGCGCTCGGCGACGATCAGGTTCGCCATCGACCCGATGAGCAGGAGGTTGCCGGCGAACGTCGAGCTCATGGCCAGCACTCGCCACAGCAGCTCCGGGTGCGGCAGGTTGGGCACGGTGTTGCGCCACAGGATCACCGCGGGCACGTTCGAGATCAGGTTCGACAGCGTCACCATCACGCCGCTCACCCCCGTCGCCGCGCGCCAGGCGGAGGGGGAGCCGTCCTGCACCAGGGCGAGCGCGTGGCGGTCGAGCCATGCGACCGCGCCGGTGCGCTCGAAGCCGCGCATCACGACGAACAGCGAGGCGAAGAACAGCAACAGGTCCCAGTCCACCCGCTCGATGGCGTACGCGGGATCGCGCTGCGCGACGAGCACCATCAGCGCCCCGGCGGCGATGGCGACGAGCGGCAGCGACCCTCCGGCAAGCCACCCGACCAGCGCGACGCCGAACGTCCCGAGCCCCTTGGCGACGAGCGGGCGGTCGAGCGGCACCGGCACCGTCTCGAGTGGCTCGCGGAAGGGCGCCCGCAGCTCCGCGCGATAGGCCCACCGCAGATAGCCGTAGACGATCGCGAGGCCGCCCGCTCCCACCGGCAGCATGTGGGCGAGGAACCCGCCGAACGTGGTGCCGCTCCAGATCCCCACCAGCATGTTCTGCGGGTTCCCCGTGACCGAGAGCACCGACCCGACGTTCGCGCCCATCGCGAGTCCGATGAGATAGGGGTTCGGCCGCACCCGCAGCGGCCCGAGCGCGGCGAGCAGCACCGGCGTCACGACGAGACAGACCGTGTCGTTCACGAACAGCGCGGACAGGAGCCCGCCCCCCACCACGACGGCGAGCAGCAGCCGCTCGGGGCGCCGGGCGCGCTGCAGCACCCGCTCGGCCGCCCATTCGAAGAACTTGCCCACCTCGAGGTAGCCGACGATCAGCATCATGCCGAGCAGGAACACGAGCACGTCGAAGTCCACGGCGGCGTAGGCCTCGGGGAGGGAGAGCACGCCGGACACCACCATCGCCACCGCGCCGACCAGGCTCGCCGCGGGCCGGTTCAGGTGCACGAACGGCAGCCGCTGGACGGCGATGAG
>DASPXO010000210.1:0-16853 GCA_035637235.1 Gemmatimonadales bacterium
CACCCACTCGAGCCGGTTGATCATCCGGGCGACGCTGTCCTGCTCGGCCCGAATGGCGAGCGCCAGCGTGGTCTGGGCCAGGACGTCGGCGTCCGTCCCGGTGGTGTTCGGGTCCTTGAGGACCGTGAGCGGCTGCGTGAGGACCGTGGGAGCGGTGTCGCCCACGCTGAGACCGACGGTGTACGTGCCGGGAGGCACCAGCGGCCCGCGCAGCGAAAGGTCCAGGTCCCACGTCACGAGCGGGCGCGTCCCGTCCGCTCCCACGCGCACGAACGGCTTGCCCGGGGGCGGGGTCCGCAGCTTGGGCACCGCGGGCGCGGCGTACCGCAGGTCCCACCATACGCGGTTCAGCCCCGGCTTCCGCTCCCCTTCGAGCACGCGCACCGTGTCGCCGCGCGCGTCCAGGATCGCGAGCCTGGCGGGCTTGGGCCGGCGCGCGCTGTCGGCCGGCGCCGTCGTGTCGGCGAGCGCGGGCGACAGGTAGTAGGTCAGGGCCGCGCCGTACGGCACGCTGTCCACCTGGACGGCGCTGTTGGGCGCGCTGGCGACGCCCTGTGTGGCCCGGAAGCGGTGCGCGGGACGCGGGGCGAACAGCCAGGCGCGCCGGGCGATGGTCCCGGCATCGAGGCGCTCGAGCGGTGAAACGTCATCCAGGATCCAGACGCCGCGCCCGTAGGTGGCGACGACCAGGTCGTGGAAGTGAGGCTGCACGACGAGCCACGACACCGGGGCGTGGGGCAGGTTGGTCTGGAGCGGCAGCCAATGCGCGCCGTCGTCCAGCGTCACGTACACCGCGTTCTCCGTCCCGGCATAGAGCATCCCGCGCCGCACCGGGTCCTCGCGCACCACGTGGACGAACGACAGCGGCGACCGGGGCAGGGCGTCGGAGATCCGCTTCCACGTCTTGCCGAAGTCGGCGGTCTTGAAGATGTAAGGGTCGAGGTCGTCGAGCTCGTGCAGGTCCACGGCGAGATAGGCGGTTCCGGCGTCGAAGTGTGACGGCTCGATGTTGGTGATCTTCCCCCAGGCCCCTAGCTTCGGGATGTTGCCCGTGACGTCGGTCCACTGGGCTCCGCCGTCGCGCGTGACGTGCACCAGACCGTCGTTCGAGCCCGCCCAGATCACGCCCGCCCCGCCTTGCGCGGGCGACTCGGCGATGGCGAACAGGGTCGCGCCGTCGAACGTCATGAGGTTGTCGGTGGTGACGCCCCCCGAGCTCTGCTGGTGGGTCGTGTCGTTCCGGGTGAGGTCGGGGCTGATCACCTTCCAGCTGGCGCCGCCGTCGGTCGTCAGGTGCACGACCTGGCTGCCCACGTACACCCGGGTGTGGTCGTGGGGCGAAATGGCGATCGGGAACGTCCAGTTCCAGCGGTACTTCAAGTCCGCGGGCCGCCACCCGTACCCGGCCTCGGGCCAGACGCGCACGTTGCGGGCGTGGTCGGTGCGCACGTCGTACACCTCGAGCCCGCCGTCGTAGCACCCCGACCACACGGTCGCGTTGTCCACCGTGTCGGGAATGCCGAAGCCGCTTTCGCAGCCGCCCACGTGCCGCCACTCGCCCTCGGTGACGCGGCCCGCGAGCCCGCGGCTCGGCATCCGGTAGGAGCCGCCGTCCTGCCGGTTGCCGTACACGTAGTAGGGCGCGCGGGTGTCCGCGTGGACGTGATACATCTGGGCGATCGGCAGGACGATCCGGGCGAACGACCTGCCGCGGTTCAGCGTGATGCTGGCCCCGCCGTCGTGCGCGATCATGAAGCGGTCCGGGTTGAGCGGGTCGATCCACATGTCGTGGTTGTCCCCGCCCGCCGCAAACCCGGTGCGCACGAGCGTCTGGCCGCCGTCGCGCGACATGCTGAAGCGCACCGAGACGAAGTACAGGCGCTCGTGGTCGTCGGGCGCGACGGCGAAGCGCACGTAATACGGCGCGCGCTCGGCCATGTCGTGGTTGCGGCTCACCACGCGCCACGTGTTCCCGCGGTCGTCGCTGCGGTACAGCGTCGGGTCCGTATCCTCGATCAGCGCGTACACGGTGTTCGGGTTGGACGGGGCGACCGCGACCGCGATCTTGCCCAGGGCGTGCTTCGCGTCGGGGAGCCCGTGACCCGTGAGGCGCTTCCAGGTGGAGCCCCCGTCCCGCGACACCCAGAGACCGCTGCCGGGCCCGCCGCTCTGGAGGCGCCAGGTCTTCACCTCGAACTGCCACATCCCGGCGAACAGCGTGTTGGGGTCGCCGGGGTCGATGGCGAGGTCCGAGCAGCCGGTGTTCGGGTCCACGAACAACACGCGAGTCCACGTCTTGCCGCCGTCGGCGGTGCGGTACACGCCGCGCTGCTGCGCCGGCCCGTAGGCGCGTCCCAGCGCGCAGACGAGGACGACGTCCGGGTTCGTGGGGTGGATCACGACGCGCGCGATGCGGCCGGTCGAGTCGAGGCCCATGTGCTGCCAGCTGCGGCCCGCGTCGGTGGACTTGTAGACGCCGTTGCCGAGCGCGGTCATCGAGCGGATGAAGAAGGTCTCGCCCGTGCCGGCCCACACCACGTTGTGCGCCGACGGCGCCAGGGCGAGGGCGCCGATCGCCTGGGCGGGCTCGCTGTCGAACACGGCCTGCCAGTGCACGCCCCCGTCCTCGGTCTTCCAGATGCCGCCGGATGCCGCGCCGACGTAGGCGACGAGGGCGTTGCCGGGCTGGCCCACGACGGCGACGGCCCGGTTGCCCTCGGGGCCGACGAAGCGATAGCGCATCCGCGCCCACAGCGTGGTGTCCACCTCCTGGGCGCGGGCGACCGGGAGGAGCGTGGGGACAAGGAGGGGGAGAGGGAGTGCGACCAGCGCGATGATGGCGCGGATGCGAGTCATGGGCGACGACCTCGAGTGCAGGCGACGACTGGTTGACTGCCGGCCCGCGACTTCCGGGCCGGGTAAGAATGGCGGGCGGTGGGGCGGGGCGCGAGAGGCGGGCGCGCCGGCCTACACCTGTCTCACCTCCGTTCCTGCGGAGTGTCCGTCACCACCATGACCAGAACTCGACGCGCAGGAACCGCCGGAAGCGGCGGGTCAGGACGCCGAGCGCCGGCCCCTTGGCGCAGTAGATCCGAGCGTAGCCGGACATCTCCGGCTTGACGAGTCCTGAGTCGTTGGGGATGTCGATGGTGACGCGCACGGTCCGCCCGCCGGAGTTGTCTTGCTCCGCGGCGGGTGCGATCGCCGTCACGCGGCCACCGAATGCGCGTTCCGGATAGGCCCGGAGCCGGAGCACGCCGCGCTGGCCGACGCGCACGTCCCCGATCTCCCGCTCGGGAACGGCGATTTCCGCCGTCACGGTGTCGACGGCGTACACTTGGGCGATCAGGTCCCCCGGCTTCACGTACTCGCCGATTCGCTCCTTCAGCTTCGGCGTCGTGATCACGCCCCCGTGCGGCGCCGTCACAAGCAGCCGGGCCAGCCGCTGCTCGAGCCGGTGCTGCTGCGCTTGCGCGCTCACGATTTCCTGCCCGAGGGCGGCGAGCGACTCGGGCCGCGCGCCCGCGCGTAGCAGGTCCAGCCGGGCCCGGGCTTCGTCGCGCTCCTTGGTGAATACGGCCACGCGCTCCTGCGCCTGCTCGAGCTCGGCGTGGGTCACGGCCTGGATCGACGCGAGGGCCCGCACGCGCTCGAGCTCCGCGACGGCGTAGGGCAGGCGCTCCTGCGCCTTGTCCACCGCGAGCTGGGCGACCTCGATCTCCATGCGCCGGGGTCCCGCTCGGAGCATCTGCAACCGTGCGTGCTTCGCTCCGAGGTCGGCCTCCACCATCCGCAATTCCGCCTCGTCGTCACGCGCGGCGAGCTGGGCGATCGTGTCGCCGGCCGCGACACGCGTGCCCTCGCCCACGTAGACTCGCTCGATGACGCCCTCGACCTGGGCGCGCACGTCGTTCCGGGCGGGCAGGATCTTCAACTCCCCCGAGGCCGTGAGATCGATCCGGACCAGGGCGAGCACGACGCCCAGGACGGCGAGCGCGACGAGCGTCTTCACCCGCCGCGGCACCCGGGCGAGCCGGGCCGGTTCGTGCGGCAACACCTGCTTGAGCGGATTGCCGAGGGCGAGGTTAGCTAGCCCCGCGAACAGGAGGAACCCCCACCCCTGGTAGTGGTGCGTGAGGGAGCCGGCGAGGTACAGGGCGAACCGCGTCAGCAGCCAGTATGAGAACGTCGCGGCGACGAGACCGTAGACGAGGAAGATCCGCTGCTCGCGCGGCGTGGGCTCCTCGTCCGCCGGTGGGGCGAAGCCCAGCGCGCGCTTGATCCGCTCCTTCACGTACCGGAACGCCCGCCACCGCAGGTTGGGGACCTCGAGCCAGTCGCTGAGGAGGTAGTAGCCGTCGAGCTTGATCAGGGGGTTGAGGTTGAAAAACTGCCGCACGCCCGACGTCAGCACGATCACCAGCGCGGACGAGCCGAGCCAGGTGCCGGGCTCGGCGATGCGCCAGATGATGACCGCCAGCCCCCAGACGAACAGCTCGAAGAGCCCGCCCGCGGCCATTACCCAGAGCCGCTTGGACTTCTCCGGGAACAGCCACGAGTCGCTCACGTTGCAGTAGAACGCCGGGCTGCCGTAGATCAGCAGGAACCCCAGCTCGTGCACCTGCCCGCCGAAATGCTTGCAGGTGAGGCCGTGCGCGAACTCGTGCAGCACGGTGACGGCGAAAATGGCGGTCCATATCAGCACCAGACCGTGCGCGCCCCACAGGCGCCGCAGGTCGGGGCCCAGCTCGGCGCGATTGCTCAGCAGGACCGCGAGGCCCGTGACGATCACCGCGATCGCGAGGGTTACGAACGCCGGGGTGAAGAGGAACCGGATCCTCGGGTGGAGCGAGTTGAGCAGGCGCTCGGGATCGAACGCTTTGACGCGGAGCCAGAGGGCGTTGCCGCCGAAGAACTTGCCGCTCCGCTTGCCAGGGCCCGCCATTCCGTCCTGGGGCGCGAGCAGCCCCTGCCGGCGCAGCTCTGCCACGAATGCTTCGAGGACCGCGGGCTCGGGTTCGACCCCCAGCTCGACCGCGGCGCGCTCGCGGATGGTATCGAGGGGTGTCGCGCCGTCCAGCTGGCGCGCCACGCAGTACTCCGCTTCGCGGAAACGGAAGAAGCGTCGCGACACCGGATCCTTGACGACGAAGAACGCGTCCTCGCGCGTTTCCTGCTTGGTGATCAGCAGGTCGTCTCGCAAACGCGGCTGCACAGCCTGCACGTGCTGGTCCTCCCGGAAACGCGAAAGGGGAGGGCCACGGGCGATCCCGCGACCTCTCCCCGTCACACGTCAGTGGCCGTGCGAGTCGGCCGTCTTGCTGCCCGGCTGAGGCTTCGAGCCGTTCGAGACCTCGTTGCCCGGGTTCCCGTTGCTCTCGCCCGGAACGCCGTTGACGCTGTCGGGCGCGATGCGCTGCTCGAGTTCTTCGAGCGTCAGGTTGATGCGCGACATCGAGACACCTCATTCGTTGACGGTGGAAACTGCTGCCCTGCCATGAGAGCCGCGTGGCTGTGTGCTCTAGTTGCCCGCCGGCCCTTCCGGAAGCGCGCCCTTCGGAACGGCGTTGTGGTGGTTGTTGTTGTTCGGGTTGTCAGGGTTGTTGTGCAACGCCCCCACCGTGTCGGGCGCGATCCGCTGCTCGAGCTCCTCGAGCGTGAGTTTCAACGTGTCCATTGGAGAGACTCCCCTTGCTGAAGGTTCACAGAGCATCCCAACAGTTGCTCAATGCTTCCCGGTCGACACCCGACCGCCGGTGCCTTCGTTCCCGGGGTTGTTGGTGTTGTTGAGCGGAGGGTTGTTGTTTCCCGGGTTGCCGGTGGCGTCGGGAGCGATGCGCTGTTCGAGCTCCTCGACTTTCAGCGTCAGCGTCTTCATGATTTGTCTCCCTTCGGTTTAGCGGATCGCGCCCACTTCGGCGCGAAGCCTGCGGGCGCTGGCGTGGCTTCGCGGGAGCAAGACCGTCGTATCCGATCTTACGCGTCGTTCGGACGGCGCGCTCGGTCGACGACGTAAGAGTCTCGTAGCACTCTCGCAACGACCTCATGATGGAGGGCTGACTCAATGCCTCTCGGTCGACACCTGACGCGGGAGCGGCAGGTTGGCGGCGGATCAACGGCGCTATCTCCCGCGGATCAACGGCGCATATCTCCCCTGGAAACGCCGCAAGTTGCGCGCCGGTCGGCAGCCCCGACCTCACCGCACGACCGTGTGTTGGTGGAGACAACAATTGTCACGCGGCCCTAACGCTTGTGCGTCTTAGCGGCCACACTGGCACGTCTGCCTCGGCACCGGCAGGGCGCGAGGGGCGGGCGGTCGGTCCTTGAACCACAGGGACCGTCTGCCAAGATTTGCTGGCGGAATATGGCTCCGTCGTTCACCGAGGCATGACGCATGACCGATAAGGGCCTACAGAAACTGCGTTCCCTCCTGAAGACCTACCAGGAACAGGCTGCGGGGGAGCCGGCGGAGTCCAAGCCCGTCCACGATGAGGGAGAGCAGCGGAGACGCGCATCCGCGGAGCGCCTGCGGAGCGTGGTGCGATCCATGCTCCAGGACTTTATGGCCGAGCTCAAGAACGCGGGGCACGAGGCATCAGTGCAGGACCATACGGGCACTGCAGACGCGTATCCGAGCGTGACGCTCTCTTTCGCGCCCCGCGCCCCCAGGGGGAGCGCGCTCGCGTCACTTCTGGTATTCAGGTACGATCCGCGGCGTGGCGTTGCCGTGCAGCGAGACATCCGACCGGCGGCCACGAAAGTCGATGTGATCACCACCAGCACCGACCGCATCGGGACGATCGGGGTGGACGCCGTGTCCGCGGCGTGGGTCGAGACAAAGACGTTAAGCTTCATCGAGGCCGTGCTCCGGGCCAACTGACCCGCGCCCCCTGGTGTCGCAAGAGCGCCCTGCCGTGCCGCAAAAACGCCCTGGTATGGAACCGCTCCCCTGGCTATTGTGTGCTTTGCGCCCCCGCCCGTGCTCGCCAAAGGGGGGATCCCAGATGACCGCAGTCCGGCGCCCCGCGCCTGCCGCCCGACAAGCAGTGATGGCGACGCCACCCATCAGAGTGATGATCGTCGAAGACAATCCCGGGGACGTCCACCTGATCCGGGAGATACTCCGGGGTTCGTCCACCACGCGATTCGAGGTCGCGGCCGCCGACCGCCTCGCCGATGGGGTCGCGCGCCTCGGTGGCGGAGCCATAGACGTCGTGTTGCTCGACCTGGGGCTGCCCGACAGCCGTGGGTACGAGACGTTCGCGCGCGTGCATGCCCTCGCCCCCCGCCTGCCCATCATCGTCCTGACCGGCCTGGGGGACGAGGCCGTTGCCCGCAAGACGATGCAGGCAGGGGCCCAGGACTACCTCGTGAAGGGCGAGGTGGACGGCAACGTCCTGGCGCGCGCCATCCGCTATGCGATCGAGCGGAAGCAGGCGGAAGCGGAGATCCGGAGCCTGAACGAGACCATGGAGCAGGCCCTGGTCGCCGCCCGGACGCACCTCGAGCGAGTCGTCAACCTGAGCCCGGCGGTGATCTATGCGATCAAGGTCAACGGGGACGGCTTTGCGCCCAGCTGGATCAGCGAGAACATCCGCCGGTTGACGGGCTACGACGTTGAGGAAGCCCTCTTGCCGACCTGGTGGGTCGATCACCTGCACCCGGACGACCGGGCGCGCGTGATGGACGGGATCCGGGCCCTCCTCACCGGAGGCGCACTCACCACGGAGTACCGGTTTCGGTACAGCGACGGGAGCTACCGCTGGGTGCACGATGAGTCGCGCCTGGTGCGGGACGACCTGGGGAGACCGCTCGAAGTCTTCGGCGCGTGGATCGACATCACCGAACGCGTGGAGAGCGAAGCGGAAGTGCGCCGGGCGAAGGCGGCGGCCGAGGCGGCGAACCACGCCAAGTCGGACTTCCTCGCCAAGATGAGTCACGAGCTGCGCACGCCGCTCAACTCCGTCATCGGCTTTTCGGAGGTGCTGGAGGACCAGTCTTTCGGGGCTCTGAACGACCGGCAGCGGCGCTATGTGGGGAACATCCTCACGAGCGGCCGTCACCTGCTGCAGTTGATCAACGATATCCTGGACCTCTCGAAGGTCGAAGCCGGCCGCATGGAGCTCGGCCTGTCCGAGTTCGACGTCGGGCGGGCGCTCGCCGAAGTCCGCACCATCGTCGGGCCCCTGGCGGACGAGAAGCGTCTCAAGCTCGACGTGGACGTGGAGGAGGGACTCCCGCCCCTCACAGCCGATCAGCAGAAGTTCAAGCAGATCCTTTACAACCTGATCTACAACGCGATCAAGTTCACGCCGCAGGGTGGGCGCATACGGGTCGCGGCGCGCCGCGGGCGGGACGTCGGGAGCGGCGGCGCGGGCGAGCAGCTGGAGGTTGCCGTGGCCGACACGGGGATCGGGATCGGGCCGGAGGACCTGACGCGGATCTTCGGCGAGTTCGAGCAGGTCGCGTCGGCTCAGACCGGCGAGCAGCGGGGCACGGGCTTGGGGCTTGCCCTCAGCCGCAAGCTGGTCGAGCTGCACGGTGGGCGGGTCTGGGCCGAGAGCGAAGCGGGGAAGGGAAGCCTGTTCCGCTTCCTCCTCCCCCTCGCGCACGGGAGGGACATCCTCCAGAAATCGGATGCCGAGCCCGCGGAGATCCACGCGCCTCCAGGCACCGGGCCGCTGGTGCTGGTGGTGGAAGACGACCGCCTCGCCGGGGAGCTGCTTGCGCGCCACCTGACCCTGGGGGGGTACCGCGTGGCGCGCGCCGCGAGCGGCGGGCGGGCGGTTGCGCTCGCCCGGGAGCTCCGGCCCGACGCGATCACCATCGACATCCTGCTCCCGGACGAAGACGGCCTGGATGTCATCGCGCGCTTGAAGAGCGCGCCCGAGACGCGGGAGATCCCGGTCGTGGTCGTCTCGATCACGGATGACCGGGAGCTGGGCTTGAGCCTCGGCGCCACGGACTGGCTCGTGAAGCCGGTGGCTCGCGACGAGCTGGTCGGTGCGGTCCGCCGGGCCGTGGGCGTGAACCCGGCGGCCGGCGCGCGGACTGCCCTCGTGGTCGATGACGAGCCCGTTACCCTGGAGCTCCTGACCGAGGTGCTCACCGCGCAGGGCTTTCGGGTCCTGGTGGCCCACGACGGCCGCCACGGCGTCGCTCTCGCGCTGGCGGGGCGGCCCGACGTCATCGTGCTCGATCTCATCATGCCGGGGATCACGGGGTTCGACGTGGTGCGGGAGCTCCGGCAGCACGCGGAGACCCGTGAGACTCCGATCCTCGTCTTCACGGTGAAGGACCTGACCGCGGACGAGCGCGAGCGGCTGCGCGGCAGCGTGGTGGCGGTCGTCCCGAAGGAGGGGCCGCAGGATCTGCTGCGTGAGCTGGCTCGGCTGCGCGCGGCTCAGGTGCGACGCGCGTGACCGGCAAGCGGCAGCCCGGCCCGCAGATGCCACGCCGGTCGGCCGGCGAGGAGGAAGAGCTGCGGCACGCCAGAGCGCTGGCCGAAGGGGCGGATCACGCCAAATCGGCGTTCCTCGCTTCGATGAGCCATGAGCTGCGGACGCCCCTCAACGCGATCATCGGGTTCGCGGAGCTGCTCGACGAGCAGACGGCCGGTCCGCTGACGGAGCGCCAGCGCAAGTACGTGCACAACATCGTCTCGAGCGGCCGGCACCTGCTGCATCTCGTCAACCAGGTTCTGCAGCTCACCCGCGTGGAGGTGGGGCACGTCAGGCTGTCCGTCACCCGCTTCGACCCGCGCGAGGCGCTGCGAGACGTCGTCACGTTGGTGGAGGGACTGGCACAGAAGAAGCGGCTCGACCTGGCGGTCGAGGTCGAGGACGCGAGCCCCGTGATGGCCGCCGACGAGCCGAAGTTCAAGCAGATCGTCTACAACCTCCTCGACACCGCGATCCGGTTCACCCCGGACGGCGGTCGCATCACGGTGGCGGCGCGGGCGGCCCCGCCGGATCCCGCGCCCGGCCCGGGAGATTGGCTCGTGGTCACAATCGGGGCGAGCGGGCTCCTGACGCCCGCGGAGGCCGGGGACACCGTCCCCGGCGACCTCGAGCTGGGTGGTCCCGAAATGGGGCTGGCGCTGGCCCGCCGCCTCGTGGAGCTGCACGACGGGCGGATGTCGGTCGCGAGCGCGGTGGGCGAGGGCAGCGCGCTGAGCGTCGCGCTGCCCGTCGCGTCCGAAGCCCGCCGCTCCCAACCCGCGTCCCCGGTGCCGGACTTCGCCGCGGCGGAGTCCGGGGGTGGACCGCTGGTGCTCGTCATCGAGGATGATCGCCAGCTGAGCGAGCTCCTGGCCGACTATCTCACGGAGGGCGGCTACGGCGTGGCGCACGCCGCTTCGGCCGAGGAGGGGCTCAGGCTCGCGCGCGAGCTACAGCCTGCCGCCATCACCCTCGACATCGCCCTCCCGGACCGCGACGGACTGGAGGTGCTTGCCGCTCTCAAATCGTCAGCCGAGACGCGGGACACGCCTGTCGTCGTCGTGTCGGTGACCGACCGGAGAGGGTTACGCTCCGCGCAGGGCGCCGTCGCCTGGCTCGTCAAGCCGGTGGACCGCGCCAGCCTGCTCGGCGTGTTGCGGCGGGCCGTACCGGAGGGCGAGCCGTGAGCGCGGCCCCCGCCCGCCCGACGATTCTCATCATCGAGGACAACCCGCTGAACCTGGAGCTCGCGACCGACATCCTCGAAGCCGCCGGGTACACTGTCCGTCAGGCCCTCTCGGGAGAGGAGGGTCTGCGCGCGGCGCGCGCGGATCCTCCCGACCTCATTCTGATGGATCTCCGGCTTCCGGGCGTCGATGGCTACGCCGCGCTGCGCGCGCTCAAGGCGGACCCCGGCACGAGCCACGTCCCGACCGTCGCCCTGACGGCGCAGGCCATGAAGGGCGACGAAGCGAAGGTGCGGGCGGCGGGCTTCGACGGCTACATCACCAAGCCGATCGACACGCGCACGCTCCCCGAGACCGTCGCCCGCCTGTTGGGCGGTGACGGCGCGCCTCCATGAGCGCAGCGGGAGCGCGTGACTCTCGTGACATCACCGGCCCGATCCTGGTGGTGGACGACCAGGAGCCCAACCGGCTGCTATTGAAAGACCTCCTGGAGGCGCAGGGGCACGTCGTCACGGAGGCTCGAGACGGCCCCGAGGCGCTCGAGCGCGTCACGGCAATCGCCCCGGACGTCGTCCTGCTCGACGTGAGCATGCCGGGCATGGATGGCTTCGAGGTCTGCCGCAAGTTGAAGGCCGACGCGCGGACGGCGGCGATCCCGGTCCTGCTGGTGACCGCCCTCGCCCATCGGGAGCAGCGACTGGAGGGCATCGCGGCCGGCGCGAACGACTATCTCACCAAGCCGATCGACAAGACCGAGTTGATCCTGCGGGTGCGCAACGCGATGCGCATGCGCAGGCTCCACGCCGAGCTGGAAGACCAGTTGGCGCGCCTGAAACGGCTGGAGGAGCTGCGGGACAATCTGGTTCACATGATCGTGCACGATTTGCGTTCGCCCCTCACCGCCATCACGGCGTATTTCGAGCTGATCAAACTGGACGCGGGCGACAAGCTCGACGCCGAGCTCGGCGAGAGCGTCGACGAGGCCAGGAGGGTGGCGATGGAAATGAGCGAGATGGTGAGCGACCTCCTCGACGTCAGCCGGCTCGAGGCCGGCGCGATGCCCCTCGAGCCGGCCGAGGCGGACCTGGGCGCGCTGGCCGCGGAGGCCGTGGCCACGTCCGGGGCCGCGGCGCACCGCGTGCGCCTGGACTTTGCACCGCCGCCGCAGCCGATGAGGGCGGTATGCGACTGCGGCGTCATCCGCCGGGTGATCGCCAATCTCGTGGCGAATGCCATCAAGTTCACGCCCGAGGGAGGTGAGGTGCAGGTTCGCGTGGCAGCCGATGGCGACGGGGTGCAGGTGGCGGTCACGGACACCGGCCCCGGGATCCCCGCGGAGTATCACGAGAAGATCTTCGAGAAGTTCGGACAGGTGGAAACCGCGGGCCGCAGGCTCCACCGCTCGACCGGCCTGGGGCTGACCTTCTGCAAGCTCGCGGTCGAAGCGCACGGCGGGCGAATCGGCGTGGACAGCGCGGTCGGGAAGGGGAGCACGTTTTGGTTCACGCTGCCCCCGGAGGGGTCGGATCCATCCGGCGGGGTCAGCACCTGAAGGGGTCGGGATGGCGCGAATCTTGATCATCGACGACGATGCGGGGATCCGGCAGAGCTTGCGCGCCCTGCTCGAACGGGCCGGGCACGACGTGGCCGACGCGCGGGACGGCGGGGCCGGACTGCGGATCCACGCCGCGCAGCGCGCGGACTTGATCATCACCGACCTGTTCATGCCGGATTACGACGGCATCGAGACCATCCGCGAGCTGCGCCGCACGGACCCGACAGTCAAGATCATCGCCATGTCGGGTGGAGGATTCGACGGCACGGTGGATCTCAACGCCGATGCAAAGTCCCTGGGCGCCCAGCACAGCCTCCGCAAGCCCTTGGACGGGCGGGAGCTGCTGGAGGCGGTTCGCGAGGTGCTGGGTCAGGGATAGGGGGAGTCGTGCGCTTTCTCGAGGAAATCGCTGGAGTAGGAGTGGTGGCGTGAACCAGCGTCCTTCAGGACGCGGGGGTTTTTCAGCACTCTGCTACAGCAGCGTCCCCCGCAGCATCAGCGCCGCGATCGTGAAGTAGAGGACAATGCCGCTCACGTCCACGAGCGTCGCCACGAACGGGGCCGAAGCGCTGGCGGGGTCGAACCCGAGGCGGCGCAGGACGAACGGCAGCATCGAGCCGGTGAGCGAGCCGAAGGTCACCACGCCGACGAGCGCGACGCCGACGGTGGCGGCGACCAGCCGGTAGTGAGCGCCATAGTCGTACCAGCCCAGCGCTTGCCAGGAGAGGATGCGCACCACCCCGATCGTGCCGAGGATGGCGCCGAGCGCCAGGCCCGACGGGAGCTCCCGCAGGGCCACGCGCCACCAGTCGTCCAGCGTGACCTCGCGCAGCGCCATCGCCCGAATGATCAGCGACGTGGCCTGGGAGCCGGAGTTGCCCCCCGAGCTGATGATGAGCGGGATGAACAGGGCGAGGACGACGGCGCGGGCGATCTCCTGCTCGAAGTGGCCCATCGCGCTCGCGGTGAGCATCTCCGAGAGGAACAGCGCGCAGAGCCAGCCGGCGCGCTTCTTGACCATCGCGCCCAGGCCGATCTCGGTGTAGGGCGCGCCGAGCGCCTCCATGCCCCCGAACTTCTGGGCGTCTTCGGTCACCTCGCTGACGAGCGCGTCGATCACGTCGTCCACGGTCACGATGCCGATCACGTGCCCGCCGGCGTCCACCACCGGGACGGCGAGGAGGTCGTACTTCGAAATGATGCGGGCGACCTCTTCACGGTCGGTGCGTGGCCCGACGGTGATCGGCGGCCGTGGCTCGCCCACTGCGCTGACGGGCGTCGCCCGCTCGGCCACGACCAGCTCCCGCAGCGACACGACGTGCACCAGCCGCCGGTCGGTGGGGTCGTGCACGTATACCGCGTACACGGTTTCCTTGGCTTCGCCCACCTTATGGATGTGCTGCAACGCCTGCTCGACGGTCCAGTCGGCGGGGACCGTCAGGAACTCGGTCGTCATGAGGCCGCCCGCGGTGTCGGCAGGGTAGCGCAGCAGCAGCTTCAGCTGCTCCCGCGTCGGGGCGCCCAGCCGCTTCAAGTACCGGGCCCGGTCCGCCTCGGGGAGGGAGCGAAACAGGTCCGCCTGCTGGTCGGGCGACATGGCGTCGATGAGCTGCGCTGCGGTTGCGTCGTCGATCTGGCCGAGGATCGCGTGGCGATTGTCGAGCTCTGGCTCGTTGAACACGGCGACGGCCGCGTCGAACGGCAAGGCGCACAACACCACGGCCGCCGCCTCGGGCCGCAGGTCCCGGAGCAGCTCGGCGATGTCCACACTGCGCAGGCCGGCGACGGCCTCGGAAAATTCGACCGGGTCGCCGGCGAGGAGGTACAGCAGCTCGGGAGTGAGAACCGTCGTCTCGGGATCGGGAGCGGTCGTGTGTTCTGACATGGGCGATGCTCAGTGCGCGAGGCGCATCCAAGAGTTCAGGAGACGACAGGCAAAAGCTAAACGCCCTGGCGTCTCCTGTTCACTACCCGTCTCTACCCTCCATCCCTATTTTCGGTGAGGGGATACGCGTGCAGCGAGAGCGGCGGACCCGAAACCCGGCCCTCATGGCCCGCATAGCCCTTGGCCTGGGCCTGCTGGTGGTTGCCGCCTGCGGCGGGTCCGCCCCGCCTCGCCGCCCCCTCGTCTTCTCGGCGCTGAGCCCGGGCAACGCCCACGCCTGCGGGCTCACGACCGACAGCGCCACCTGGTGCTGGGGCGGGAATGAAGACGGGGGGCTCGGCAACGGCACGATGGCCCCGAGCCTGACGCCGGTGGCCGTCGTCGGCGGGATCACCTTCGCGGCGGTGAGCGCGGGCGGCGGTCACAGTTGCGGCCGCACCACGGACGGCGCCACGTACTGCTGGGGAAACAACGACAACGGGCAGCTCGGCGACGGCACGACGACGCCCAGCCCGGCGCCGGTGGCCGTCACGGGCGGGCTCACCTTCGCCTCGGTGAACGCGGGTGCCGGGTTCACCTGTGGCGTCACCACGGACGGCGCCGGCTACTGCTGGGGGTCCGACGTCAGCGGCGAGCTCGGCGACGGCACCACGACGAGCAGCGCGGTCCCCGTCCGGATTGCGGGACGGCGATGAAGCCGCGGCGGGCCGTTATCTGAGGCCCGCACGCTCCGCCCCACGCTCCACCACCCCGTAGCGCGCCTGCATCCCTGCCGCCAGGTGGGGCGAGACGTGGCAATGGAACAGCCACGTCCCGACGTTGTCCGGGACCATGTCGGCGATCACCATCTCCATCGGTGCGAGGGCGGCCATGTCCGTCCGCATGTGGTCGATGAGCACGGTGTTGCCATGCCAATGCGGCGTGTGGGAATCGTCGTCGTTGATCGAGGCGAACAGGTACCAGCGCACCCGCTCGCCCCTGCGCACGGTGAGCGACCAGAGCGGAAGCGTGCCGCGGGTGAAGCCATTGATCGAGAATGGCACGAAATACGGATCGTCCGCCTGCCGGACGTTCGGGTTGGGCAGCGGCTGGTCCCGCGCGAGCGTCGCCGGCAGGTTCCGGTCGGCGTACCAGCTGTCGTCTTCGTGGACCTCGGAGAACATGGTCACCAGCTCGCGGTCGACGTCCGCCGGCGTGCCGTCGGGTCGCGCCTGGCCGCGCGCGGTGACGATCATCGCGCCCATCAGCCCGGAGTTGACGTCGCGAATCTCGTCGGTGTGTGAGTGATACATCCACATGATCGAGCTCGGGTCGCCGGGACCGGGCCCGGCCCGCTCCGGCACGGGCCAGATGTACACGTGGGTGCCGCCCGGCGGCACCGCGTCGTCCGCCTTGGCTGTGCCCGACGTGCCGTCGGCGTACAGCGCGCCCTCCGAGTCCTTGTCGTAGAAGACGCCGTGCGGATGGATGCTGAACGGATGGCTCGCGTTGTTGCGGAACACGACGCGGATCGTGTCCCCCACCTCCGCGTGCATCACGGGGCCGAGGAAGCCCAGATGCTCCCACGCGGGCGGCCGGGGCTTGCGGGTCCGAAACGTACCGTCCGTGTACTCCCGGTACAGTGCTTTCCGGTATGCCGTGCCGACCGGCCGCGGCCGGGCGTTCCGGAAGAAGCCGGTGTCGGCAAACGCCTGGCCGGTGATCTCGTCGACGCCGCCCGGGACGTAGTCCCAGGACACTTGGTCGGCGGCGATGTAATATGTGCGGGTCGTGCCGGCCGTACGCGCGCGACTCACGAGCGACCAGCCCCCGAGCAGGAGTAGGGTCGATGCGACGAAACTCGTGAGATACGACTTGCCACGACCTGACATCGCCACTCCGCGCGCGGGGGTCCTCAAGGCACTCTCGCCGCCGGCCGGGTTTACTGCCGTGAGCCGGATCACACGACCGTGACCGCGCACGGCCTTGCGCGCGCGCCCGCTCGCTGGGCCGCCCTCGCGATGAGCGCGAGCACGGTGACCGTGACGGTGAATGCGATGCTGCTGCGGCGGCTCGAGAGCCCGACTACTTGAACCGCGAGCCCGTGGCCGCGCAAGTTTCGGCAGCGTGACGCACCCACCCGCCCACTGGCTCCCGTTTCTGACCGAGCTCGCCGATCGCGCGGACGACATCGCCCTCCGCTCGTTCCGATCGAAAGGCTTGCGCGTGGAGGACAAGCCCGACCTGAGCCCCGTCACCGAAGCGGACCTGGCGATCGAAGCGATGGTCCGTGCCCTCGCGCGCGAGCGCTACCCTGACCTGGGCGTCCTCGGGGAAGAGGAGGGCGAGACCGGAGGCGTGGCGGCGGCCCGGTTGATCATCGATCCCATCGACGGAACCCGCAATTTCGCGCGGGGCATCCCCGTGTTCGGGACGCTGCTCGCGATCGAGGAGCGCGGCGACGTGGTCGCTGGAGTGGCGAGCGCGCCCGCCCTCGGGACCCGGTGGCACGCCGCGCGCGGCAGCGGCGCGTTCCGCGACGGACAGCGTCTCGCGGTGTCGGGCATCGGCCAGCTGCGCCACGCCCTGTTGTTCCACGGCAACCTGGGCCCCGGAGAAGCGGGCCCGGCGCCCGGCATACTGAGCCTGATCCGCCGCGTCGACCGCACGCGCGGCTTCGGCGACTTCTACCAGCACATGCTGGTGGCGGAAGGTGCGGGCGAGATCGGCATCGATCCGGTGATGCAACCGTGGGACGTCGCGGCGCTTCAAGTCATCGTCGAAGAGGCGGGGGGGTGCGCGACGGC
>DASPXO010000211.1:0-2949 GCA_035637235.1 Gemmatimonadales bacterium
AAACGACGCCTCGGTCTATCTGCTCGGCAAGGTGGCGGTGACCCAGGCGCGCGCCGGCGTCGACATCGTGGCGCCGAGCGACATGATGGACGGCCGCGTGGCCGGCATCCGCAAGGCGCTCGACGCGGCGGGCCTGTCCCGCGTGCCGATCCTGTCGTACGCCGCGAAGACGGCGTCGGCGTTCTACGGCCCGTTCCGGGAGGCGGCCGGCTCGACGCCCCGGCTCGGCGACCGCCAGTCCTACCAGATGCAGGGAACCAACGCGGACGAGGCGATGCACGAGATCCGGCTGGACGTCGGCGAGGGCGCGGACATCATCATGGTGAAGCCCGCGCTCCCGTGCCTCGACCTGATTCGGCGCGCGAAGCAGGAATTCGGGTCGCCGCTCGCGGCCTATCAGGTGAGCGGCGAGTACGCGATGATCAAGGCGGCCGCGGCGCGCGGGATGCTGGACGAGACGCGTGCGATGTGGGAGATGCTGTACGCGATCCGCCGGGCGGGGGCGGACATCATCCTGAGCTACTTCGCGCCCTGTGCGGCGGAGCTGCTCTAAAAACCAAAAGGGCGACGCCTCTCATGTCTTTCTAGGCAGGAGCACCGCCTTCCAGAGAGCGGCCGCGACCGCCGCCCCGAGCAGCGGCCCGATCCAGTAGACCGCGTGGGCGTTGAAGGAGAGATTGATGACCGCGGGCCCGAAGGCACGGGCCGGGTTCATCGCGGCGCCGGTCAGGTTGCCGCCCACCAGCGCGTCCACGAACACCGCGAGCCCGATACCCCACCCGCCGATCTTCGGAGCTTCCGGCGACACGGCCGTCCCGAACACGGCGCTGACCAGGACAAACGTGAGGGTCGCCTCGATCCAGACTCCTTGAATGAAGGTGACGTCGTTGGCGAGTCGCGGGGTGCCGCCGAGCGCCACGGCGACGGGCACCCGCGGCAGGACGCCCTTGACCAGCGCTGCGCCGACGAGCGCGCCGGCGAGCTGCGCCAGGATGTATCGCACGGCCGCGCGCCCCTCGATCTTGTCGGCGATCCACAGGCCGGTCGTGACCGCCGGGTTCAAGTGCCCCCCGGAGATGCCCATCGTGGCCGAGACGACGACGGCGAGGCCGACTCCGTGCGCGAGCGCCACGGCGAGCGCGCCGATCGGGGCGGTCGTTGCGCCGGCGCCGGTGAACGCCACGGCACTGCCCGCGCCCAGGAAGACGAACATCATGGTGCCGACGAATTCGGCCGTGAGCGGCCGCAGGTCTTTCATCACGGATCGCCCCTTGGAGAGGCTGGCGGCGGCAATCTACGCGCGCCTACGCCCGCCGCAACACCAGCGACGCGTTGATGCCGCCGAACCCGAAGGAGTTCGACACCACCACCTCGGGCGCGGCCGCGCGCCCCTCGCCCGGGAGGCAATCGAGGTCGCAGGCGGGGTCCGGGCGCTCGAGATTGATCGTGGGCGGTAGCCAGCGCCGCTCCATCGCGAGCGCGCAGATCGCCGCCTCGATCGCGCCGCTCGCACCGAGCGCGTGCCCGTAGTAGCCCTTCGTGCCGCTGACGGTGAGCCGGTAGGCGTACTCGCCGAACACCTGCTTGAGCGCGCTGGTTTCGGTCGTGTCGTTGAGCGGCGTCGAGGACCCGTGCGCATTGACGTAGCCCACCTCGGTGGGCGCCAGCCTCGCGTCCGCCAGCGCGAGCCGGATCGCCCGGGCGGCCTGGCTCCCGTCGGGGCGGGGCGCCGTCATGTGATACGCGTCGTTCGTCAGCCCGTAGCCGACCGCTTCGGCGTAGATCTTCGCCCCGCGGGCGAGCGCCCGCCCTCGCTCTTCGAGCACCAGCACCGCCGCCCCCTCACCCATCACGAACCCGTCCCGGTCCGCGTCGAACGGCCGCGAGGCGCGGGGGGGGTCGTCGTTGCGGGTGCTCATCGCGCGGATGACCGCGAACGCCGCGAAGATGAGCGGCGCAAGCGGCGCCTCGGCGGCGCCGGCGAGCATCACGTCCGCCTGGTCGTCGCGGATCGCCCGGAGCGCCTCGCCCACCGCGATGGTGCCCGAGGCGCAGCTCATGGCGTTGGTCGAGTTCGGGCCGCACAGGCCGAACTCGATCGCGACGTTGCAGCTGGCGGCGCCGGGGAAGACGGCCAGGGCGAGCAGGGGACTGAGACCGCGCGGCCCCTGCGCGAGGAACGGCTTCACCTGCTCCTCCGCGAACGCCGCGCCGCCCAGCGCGGAGCCCATCATCACGCCCGCGCGGTCCCGGTCCTCGCGCGCCGGATCGAGCTCGGCGTCGGCCAGGGCGAGCCGCGCGCTCGTCACCGCGAGCTGCGAGAAGCGATCCAGCCGCTTCGCGCGCTTCGCGTCGAGATGATCCTGCGGCCGGAAATCCGGGATCTCGGCGGCGATCCGGCTGCGGAACGGCGCCGGGTCGAACCGGCTGATCTCGCGCACCGCGGAGCGCCGTGCCGTGAGGCCCCCCCACAGACCGTCCGCCGCGGTGCCGATGGGCGTCACCGCCCCCACGCCGGTGATGACCACCCGCCGTCCGCTTGTCACAGCCACCCCCCGCCAGTGCGGAACGGGGAATGCGGGATGCGGAATGTCAGGCTGAGCGTCATTCCGCGAGCGACCTTTCCGTTCAATTCCGCATTCCGCATTCCGAACGCCGCACTTGTCTGAACTTGTCCGAGCCGCATCATTTGCCCTCGGCGAACCGTTTGATCCCCGCCAGTGTGCGTGCGGCGATCCCGTGGATGAACACCGGCCCGATGACGAGATCCGCCGCGAGCGCGCCGATGAGCGGCCATGCCGGGCCGCGCCACTCGTGCACGATCGTGACGCGCACCGAGTCGGTCCCGGCCTGGGAATCCAATCGCCAGACGACGTTCATGCCCGCCGTGATGCCTCGCACGTGGCGATATCGGATTTCGCCCCCCGCGCGATCCACGATCATCTCGGA
>DASPXO010000212.1:0-7484 GCA_035637235.1 Gemmatimonadales bacterium
CCGGTCTCGACCATCGCGAAACCGGCCTGCATGAACATGACGAGGAATCCGGCCACCAAGGTCCACACGAAGTTGATGGCGACCGTGTTTGCCGCAGCGACGGCGCTCGCCGCCCGGGCAAGCGAGTCCGCCGGCGCCACCCCTTGCGCAGCCAGGGCCAGCGGGCTCGCCAAGCTCAAGAACAGGCCAGCACCTACGAGGGCTTTCATGACACTCTCCGGTCCAGAGTGAGGGCTGCGTACTGTCACTATTTTTGAGCATAATATGCACTATTACAATTACAGTGCGCAACTACCTATTCAGGTAGTATATACTTATTGATGCCAAATATGTGCATTTTTTGCACAACTCGCGCTGCAGCACAACGATCTGGGCGAGAGATGGCTGGAGGGGGACCTGCGGGCTCGCAATATCCTTGGTGCCAGCCCTCTCGGGATTACGCGTCTAGGACGCTCGAGAAGAACCGGGGCAGGGGACACCGCGCGAATGTCGCGGTGCAGCGAAACGGCACCTTCGTCCGGATTTGAGGGACTGAAGTCCCAGCTCGGCCCATGGGCGTCCTCAAGGACGCTGGTTCGGGGGCGCGTCCTTTAGGACGGGCTGCCGCCGAGCAGGCACTTCAGTACCTCACAACACCACGACCCGCAGAGGTCACCCGCCGGAGCCGTCACCTCCCTCGAACAGCGCGCGGGTGGCCGCGTGCCCCGGCCGGTCGAGCACCTCCGCCGCCGCTCCCGCTTCGACCACCACTCCGTCCGCCAGAATCGCCACTCGATCCGCGTGGGCGCGCGCGAACTCGGCGTCGTGCGTCGCGATCAACAGGCCCCGCCCGTCCGAGGCGAGGCGGCGCAGCGTCTGGCCGAGCGAGCCACGGCGCGCAGGGTCGAGCGCCGCGGTCGGCTCGTCCATGAGCAGGAGCGCCGGATCAGGGGCGAGCGCCCGCGCGATCGCCACCCGCTGGGCCTCGCCGCCTGACAGGTGTCGGGGCAGCGCGCCCGCGCGGCCGCCCACGTGGAGCGACGTGAGCAGCCGTAAGGCGGCGTCCTCCGCCTCCGCGCGGCGCCGACCCAGCACGTGGGTGAGCGCCAGCGTGACGTTCTCGAGGGCGGTGAGGTGCTCGAACAGCGCCAGGCCCTGGAACACGAGCCCCACCCGCCGCCGCAACGGCTTGAGGCGTGACTCGGGCGGCACCGGGCCGGGCTCGAGGGCGAAGCCGTCCACGACGATCCGGCCACCGTCGAACCGCTGCAGCGCGGCCACCGCCCGCAGCGCCGATGTCTTGCCCGCACCCGAGAGCCCCATCAGCGCGACGACCTCCCCCCGCCGGACCTCCACCGTGAGGGCACGGAGCACTTCGCGGGCGTCGTAGGTGAGGCGGAGATCCTGGACCGCGAGGAGCTCCGTCACGCCGCGCTCCAGCGCCGCTCGAGGAGCCGCGCGAGCCGTGCCAGCGGGAGCGACATCGCCAGGTACACGACGGCGCACAGCATCCCCGGGACGATCCAGCTCCCGACGTTCGTCGCGTAAATGGCCGTCTGCTTCGTCAGCTCGACGACGGTGAGCACCGAGACGAGCGACGAGTCCTTGAGAAGGGCGACGAAATCGTTGGTCATCGGCGCGAGCGCGTAGCGCAGCGCCTGCGGCGCGCGAACCAGGCGCAGGATCTGCGCTTCGGAGAACCCCAGCGTGCGCGCCGCCTCGAGCTGCGTGCGCGACACCGCCTGGAGCGCGCCCCGGTAGACCTCGGCCTCGTACGCCGCATAGTTCAGCCCGAGTCCCAGCACCGCGGCGAGAAACGCGGGCAGCCGCACGACACTCGAGAGCCCGTAATAGAGCACGAACAGCTGGAGCAGCACCGGTGTCCCGCGGACGACCTCGACGTACACCGTCATCAGCGCGCGCGCCGGCGCCGAGCCGTACACCCGACCCGCGGCCACGAACAGGCCCACGACGACGGCCACCGCCATGGACAACGCGGACACGGCCGCCGTGATCACCGCGGCGCGACCGAGTGAGGGGAGATAGGCCCCCACGGTCAGAGGCCCACGCCCCGCCCCCGCCCCCGCCCCCACCCCGGTCCCCCCGGCGCGCTCCGCCCCGCCCGCGCCGAGGACCCGCCCGAACAGCGCTCCCTGACGCTCGTCCCAGACGTTCCACCGCCGCAGGATCCGCTCGAGGGTCCCATCCCGCATCGCGGTCCTGAGGACGACGTTCACCGAATCGCGCAGCGCGGAGTCGGCCCGGGCCAGCACGCCTACGTAGCGGCCGACGGCGACCGGCTCCGGTTGGACGACGAATCCGCCCGTGCGGCGCTGGGCGCGATGTGCAATGATGTGGTCGAGAAGGACCGCGTCCACGCGGCCCGCCACCAGGTCGCTGTAGGGGTGCACGTCGTCATCGTACGACACGGGGACGAGGCCGAGCGAGTCGCGCGCGGCGACGAGGATGTCGTAGGCCACGGTCGCGCCGAGCGTCGCCACCCGCCGGCCGCGCAGGTCTCGGAGACTGCCGAACCGGTCGCGGTCTTCGGGCCGCACCGCCAGGATTTCGCGAAACTCGAAGTAGGGAACCGTGACGGCGTGGCGCGCGCGGCGGGTCGGAGTGTCCTCCATCCCTGACAGGCCGATCGCGAAGTCGCCTCGCTCGACGGACTGATCGATGGACGACCACTGAACCTGAATGAAACGGGCTTCGCGGCCGAGTCCTCGCGCGATCGTTTCCGCCACCTCGACGTCGAATCCGCGGACCCGCGAAGCATCGGCCGGGTCGGCTTCCACGAACGGCGCTCCGCCCTCGGCATCGCCGCCCCAGCGCAGCATCGCGTGAGGCCCACCCTGCGCGCCCAGCCACGCCGCGAGCAGGAGGCCCGGCGCCACGCATCCGAGTGTGAGCACCCCCGCTCTACCTGTAGTCCTGGAATGGCTCCGTTAAGAGCCGAACCTCGAGCGGCTTGTAGCTGAACACGTGGGTCAGGCGCACCTCGTCCCCGACCCGCTCGACCCGGCTCTCCACCAACTCGAAATCCTTCGCGTCGCCCAGCCCCATCTCGTTCAGCCTGACCGCCTCCGCCCTGCACACGTCGCCCGGCGTCGGCTTGGGGTTGGGATAGGCCGCCTCGTGATGGTCGCGCAGCGCCTGCCAGTGCGCGTCCCCGGCGCGCTCCACCGAGGCCCGGATGTCGTCGCGGGTGAGCGGCATGGAGGCCACACGACGTGTCATTTCACCATCAGCGCCGGGATGTCCTGCTCCTTCGCGAGCCGGTTGAACGCAGGCACGTCGCTGTCCACGACTGCCTTCAGGCGGTCCAGGTAGCCCTGGAGCTCCGCGGACAGCTGGTCGAACACTTGATACGCCTGATCGGTGGGCGGCGCGTCGGCGCTCCCCACCACGCCCGCGAGCGAGGCGAGCTTGTTGTTCACGCGGATCGGGAAGTTCAACGGGTCCTCGGAGGCGCGATTGCGAACCTGGTAGATGGCTTGCTCCACCGTGCCGAGCATGCTCTTGAGCGAGTCCGCCTGGCGCGCGAGCGCGGCGGGCTTTCCGTCCGGCAGCTGCCTGGCCCGTGCCGCCACGGCGTCGAGCTGCTCCTTGACCTCGCGGATCTGCTTCACCGCGTCGTTCGCCGCGCTCACCCGATCTCGGATGCGGACGAGCAGGTCGAACTGCTTCTGCAGATCCTCCTGGGTCGCCTTGACGCGCGGGTCCTTCACGACCTGAAACTCCCGAGTCTCGGACCAGCTGCCCACGGCGAGCCTCGCCTTGTAGGTCCCGGGCACCGCGAGGGGGCCGCGCGTGCTCCCGGCCCAGAAGACGAGGCCCTTGAAGCGGTGGGCGTCGGGGTAGCGCAGGTCCCACACGAAGCGATTCAGTCCGGCCTCCACTTTGAGCGAATCGGCCGCTTCTTTCGCGCGGCTCGAGTAGCGGCGCACGAGCGAATCGCGGGCATCGAGGATGTCCAGCGTCACTTCGCCATCGGGCTTGCCCTTCAGGTAGAAATACACCATCGCCCCGTTCGGCGGATTCGCCCCGATCGCGGCGAGGCTGCGCGCCGGCACGAAGCCGGGTCCGCGGAACCGCACGGCGTCGCGGGGCGTGAAGAGATGGCGCTCACCGCGGGCGACCTCGTCGGTGAGCTGCTCGAGCGGGGTGATGTCGTCGAGCACCCAAAAGGCACGCCCGTGCGTCGCGGCCGCGAGGTCGTGATCCTTGACCGTCAGGTCGTGGATCGGAACGACCGGGAGGTTCAGCTGAAGCGACTGCCAGGAACCCCCGTCGTCGAACGACACGTACGCGCCGAACTCCGTACCGGCGAACAGGAGGCCCCGGCGGGCCGGGTCCTCCCGCACGGCGCGGGTGAAGTGGGTCTCCGGAATCCCGGCGACGATCTTCCTCCAGGAACGCCCGTAATCGCTCGTCTTATAGATGTAGGGCCGGAAGTCGTCGAGCTTGTAGCGGGTCGCCGCCAGGTACGCGGTCGCGGGATCATGCGGCGACGCTTCCACGGCGCTCACGAGCGTCCACTCGGGGAGATCCTTGGGCGTCACGTTCTGCCATGTCTTGCCGCCGTCGCGCGTCACCTGTACGAGCCCGTCGTCGGTGCCGACCCAGATCACGTTCGAGTCACGCGGGCTCGGCGCGACGGTGAAGATCGTGTTGTAGTACTCAATGCTGGTGTTGTCCTTGGTGATGGGGCCGCCCGAGGGACCCTGTTTGCTCTTGTCGTTGCGTGTGAGATCCGGGCTGATCGCCTGCCAGCTCTGCCCCTCGCTGGTGGACTCGAAGAGCACCTGCGCGCCGATGTAGAGCGCGCTCGGGTTCGTGGGCGACAGCACGATCGGGAAGGTCCACTGGAAGCGGTACTTCAGGTCCGCCGCCCCCCACCCCATCGGGTTGTCGGGCCAGGCATTGACCGCCCGTGTCTGGCCGGCGCGGTGGTCGTAGCGCGTGATGAGCCCGCCGTAACTCCCCGCGAACACGATGTCGGGGTCGTCCTGCCGCGCGGCGATCCAGCCGCTCTCCCCGCCCCCCACGTCGTACCAGTCTTTCTCGCCGATCCCGGGGTCGTCGGTGCGGCTCGCGATGCACACCGTGCTGTTGTCCTGCTGTGCGCCGCACAGCTTGTACGGGAAGTGCGTCGTCGCGATGACGTGGTAGAACTGCGCGGTCGGCTGGTTGCCGAGCGTGGTCCAGGTGGCCCCGCCGTTCATGGTCACCGCCGCGCCGCCGTCGCTGCCGTTGATCATGCGCCGGGGGTTGCCCGGATCGACCCACAGGGCGTGATAGTCGCCGTGCGGGCTGCGGATGGTGGTGAACGTCTTGCCCCCGTCCCCGGACTTGAGGAAGCTCACGTTGAGGACATAGACGCCGTCCACGTTGCCGGGATCCGCGATCACGTGGCTGAAGTACCAGGCGCGCTGCCGCAGCTCGTGGTCGTCGCTGGTGCGGGTCCACGTGGCGCCGGCGTCGTCCGAGCGGAACAGCCCCCCCGAGTCCGCTTCGACGAGGGCCCAGACCCGGTCGTGGCTCACCGGCGACACTGCCAGCCCGATCTTACCGACGACCCCCTTGGGCAGCCCCTGGTTGTGCGTGATGTCGCTCCAGGTGTCGCCCCCGTCCATGGACTTGAAGATCCCGCCCCCGGCGCCGCCTGAGACGAGCTCCCAGGGGCGCCGCACCGCCTGCCAGAACCCCGCGTACAGGATCCGCGGGTTCACGGGATCGAGCGCCAGGGCGACGGCGCCGGTGCTGTCGTTCCGGAACAGGATCTTCTGCCACGTCGTGCCGCCGTCCTTCGAGCGGAACACGCCGCGCGTGGGGTTCGGCCCGAAGGCGTGCCCCAGCACCGCGACGTAGACAAGATCCGGGCTCTGCGGGTGCACCTCGATGTGCGCGATCTGACCCGCGTCCGCGAGCCCGATCTTCTTCCAGGTCTTCCCGGCGTCCGTGGACCGGTACATCCCGTCCCCGGGGGACACGTTGCCGCGGATCGGCGACTCGCCCGTGCCGGCGTAGACCACGTTGGGATCGGACGGCGCCACCGCGATGGCGCCGATCGACGCGGCCGTGAAGTACTTGTCCGACACCGGCTCCCAGGTGAGCCCGCCGTCCGTCGTCTTCCACACCCCGCCCCCGGTCGCCCCCATGTAGTAGACGAGCGGCTGGTCGGCGATCCCCGTGACCCCAGTCACGCGGCCGCCGCGGAACGGGCCGACTTGGCGCCACTCGAGGGCGCGATAGAGACTGGTGTCGTACTTCGCCGGAACCTGCGCGACCGACCGGCGCGCAATACTCAGGGCGAGGACCACGGCGAGCGAGCGGATCCCGCCCGACGGCAGGGAGAGCGTGATCATGGGCACTATGTCTCGGAGTGCCAGGGAAGTCGGGAGAAACTACAGCCTACGAGCGCGGTGGCAACTCCACGTGCAGGTGGTCCGCCGTTCCCCCATGCCGCCGCGTGTCGAAGCCCATGCCCCAAAAGTAGAGCTGCACCAGGCGGTTCTTCACCACGCCGCGGCCGGCCGTGCGCAGGTCGGCGGCGTGCACGTAGCCATCCCGCTGCGCGTAGTGCAGCGAGCCGGCGTTCACCGGCAGCCTCATCGTCGCGTAGTCCCCGGGCCGGCGCGCGAGATCGGTGATCACGATCTCCTTGTCGACGAGAATCCAGGTGCTGAGCGCCACGCGCAACAGCGGGTGGAGCGACGAGTAGTACGCCCGCACGCTCGCCGATTTGGCATTCACGCTCGAGACGTACACCAGGGCGTAGCCCACGTAGGCGAGCGCGAGCGGCAGCGCGACCCGGCGGGCGACGACGAGCACCCGCGCCCGGCCGGTGAGCCGCTGGGACAGCCACGCGCCGTACGCCGTGAGGACGATGAGGGCGCAGCAGAGCCCCGCGGCCAGGGCGAGCCAGGACGGGTAGCCGCGGTCGGAGTAGAAGAACACGGACGCTCGCACGAGCACGACGAACGGGAGCAGGGCGAGGAGCAGGAGCTTGGCCACAAGGGCGAGCGCGCGGCGCGCGAACGGCTCGTGCGCGCGCACGGACGCGGGGAATGCGGCGAGCCGCGCTTCGAGCCGTGACCACAGCTCGAGCGCACGGAGCTTCAAGTCGGGGATAGCCACGGGTGCCCGTACGCCCGCCGGCCGAGTGAGGTTCCAATCGTGACGGCCGTCACGCGGTGTGCCGGGCGTGCAGGCGGCGAAGCGTGACGATATCGTTGCGAACCGTCGCTACCGGTCCGGCCACGGCGCCTCGTACGCCACGCCGGGCTCGACTTGCCGGATGCGCGCGAAGTACGCTGTGTTTCTGGTCACGAGGACGAAACCGTGCTCCCGTGTGGAGGCGGCAATCAGGCAGTCGTTCAAGGCGGGCTGCGCGTGACGTACGTGGCGCCGAGCGGGCCGGCCGCACGCGCCGGGATCGCCGCAGGCGACGTGCTGGTCAGCGCCGCGGTAGCCACCCCTGGTGAAGTCTTGGCGATGAA
>DASPXO010000213.1:0-9762 GCA_035637235.1 Gemmatimonadales bacterium
AGCGACGCCTTGATGACGTTCACGCGCGTCGTGACGAACACGTGTCCCACACCGCCGAGCGACCCCGACGTGCCGAGCACCGGATTGCCGCCGCTCACGATCATCCCCGCAAGCGGGTAGAACGCGCGCACCGCGTCCACCGCCGTCCGGCACGCTCTGGTCGTGTTGGGGTCGATCGAGCTGCACGGCTGCTGTTGGGCGGCGAGCGGCGCCGCGAGCAGGAGCAGGGTCAAGCCGCTCCAGAGTCGATTCACATGAGCCTCCCCGGGATCACCGTTCCACGAACCGAACCCGTGTCGTTCCCGCCTCGACTTCGCCGATGATCCACGTCTCGACGCCCGCGCGCGTCGCCGCGGCCGCGATGGCCTCGACGGCGTCGCGGGCGGCGACGGCGATCATCCCGATGCCCAGGTTGAAGACGCGACGCATCTCGGCGACCGACACCTGCCCCGCCCGGGTCAGCACCCGGAACACCGCGGGCCAGCGCCACGCACTCGCGTCGACCACGGCCTCGCATCCCTCGGGCAGGACCCGGACGAGATTCCCTGCGATCCCGCCGCCGGTGATGTGGGCGAGCGCGTGCATGTGGGGGAGGACGGGGGTCACGGCCGCCGCATAGCTCGCGTGCACCGCGAGCAACACCTGTGCCACGGACTGGCCGGTTTCCGGGAAGGGGTCCTGCATGTCGAGACCCAGCGTGTCGAACACGATCCGCCGGACGAGGGTGTAGCCGTTGGTGTGCAGTCCGTTCGACGCGTAGCCGATCAACGCGTCGCCCGGGCGCACCCGGTCACCGTGCAACGCGGCGCTCTCTTCCACGACCCCGACGATCGTGCCCGCGAGGTCATACATCCCGGGCTGGTAGAGGTCGGGGAGTTGCGCGGTTTCGCCGCCGGCGAGCGTCATGTCGTGCGCGCGGCAGCCGCGCGCCATGCCGGTGACGAGGGCGGCCGCGACGTCAGGCTCGAGCGTCCCGGTCGCGATGTAGTCGAGGAACGCGAGCGGCCGCGCGCCGTGGACGAGGATGTCGTTGACGCAGTGGTTCACGAGGTCCTCGCCCACGGTGTCGTGCACGCCCGCGCGCGCAGCCACCAGCAGCTTGGTGCCGACGCCGTCGGTCGAGAGCACGAGCACCGGGCGCTCGTACCCGGCCGGGACGCGCACCATCCCGCCGAACGCGTCGACCTTGCCGAGGGCGAGCGTCGTGCGCGTCGCGGTTGCGAGCTCCGCGATGCGGCGCTTCGCCTCTGCGGCCGCGTCGAGGCGCACGCCGGCGGCGGCGTAGCGCTCGCTCACGGGTCCCCCTCCTCGTCCACGTCGAAGTGGACGAGGTCCTTGAAGCCGCGCACCCGCGCGCGCACGTCGGCGCGGGTGACGCCGTCGAGTCCCTTCACCCCGAACGCTTCCACCGCGAACGAGCCCATCGCCGCTCCGTAAACCATAGCCCGCCGGAGGTTCGGGGGGGAGCGGTCGCCGGTGGCCGCGAGGTACGCCATGAACCCGCCGGCGAACGCGTCGCCCGCGCCGGTGGGGTCGAACACCTCCTGCAGCGGATAGGCGGGGACTTTGAACGTGCTGTCGTGGTTCACGAGCAGCGCGCCGTGCTCGCCCTGCTTGATCACGGCCATGCGGGGGCCGTGCTCGAGCACCCAGCGGGCCGCGCGGTAGATGTTCCAGTCGCCCGACAGCTCGCGCGCCTCGGAGTCGTTGACCATCAGGATGTCGATGTGGCGCAGCAGCTCGAGCAGCAGGTCGCGTTTCGAGTGGATCCAGTAGTTCATCGTGTCGCAGGCGACGAGCACCGGGGCCTTCACCTGGTCGAGCACGCCGAGCTGCAGCTCCGGATCGATGTTGCCGAGGAACGCATAGCGCGCGTCGCGGAACGTGGCGGGCAGCTTCGGCCGGAACTGGGCGAACACGCCGAGTCGCGTCTCCAGCGTCTCGCGGCTCGACAGGTCATAGGAGTACTTCGCCTTCCAGCGGAACGACTCGCCCGGCACCTGCTCCACGCCCGTCAGATCGACGCCGCGCGCCTCCAGCGCCTTGAGGGCGCCGAGCGGGTAGTCGCTCCCCACGACGCCCACGACCTGCACCGGGTTGTGGAGGATCGCGCCGGCGGCGCTGAAGAAGACGGCGGAGCCCCCCGGCGCGTCCGCCGTCTGGCCGAACGGCGTCGCGACCGAGTCGAGCGCGATCGAGCCCACCACGAGGAGGCCCGCGCTCACATCCGGTCCGGAGCGGTGATGCCGAGCAGGCGCAAGCCGCTCCCGAGCACCCGCCGCACCGCCGCGGCGAGCACGAGGCGCGCCGCTTCCTCGGGCTCGCCCAGCACCCGGTACTTGTGGTACCAGCCGTGGGCGATCCGGGCGAGCCCCTCGAGATAGCCCGTGATCCGGTGCGGCTCGAGCGCCTGCGCCGCGCGCTCGACGATCCCCGGAAACGCGGCGAGCTCCTTCATCAGCTCCGCCTCCTCGGGCCGGACCAGCACGCTCAAGTCCACCCCTTTCGGGGTCACCGACTCCGGCGCACGCGCCGCGACGCGAAAGATGCCGCTCATGCGCGCGTGGGCCATCTGAACGTAGAACACCGGGTTCTCCTCGGTCTGGCTCTTCGCGAGGTCGACGTCGAACACGAATTGCGAGTCGCCGCGGCGCATGAGGAAGAAGTAGCGCGCGGCGTCCACGCCGGTCTCCTCCAACAGGTCGCGCAGCGTGACGAACTCGCCGGTGCGCTTCGAAAAACGCACCTCTTCCCCGCCCCGCATCACGCGGACGAGCTGGACGATCTCGGCGTGAAAGAAGCCGTCGGGGTAGCCGAGCGCCCGCATCGCCGCCTGCATGCGGGGCACGTAGCCGTGATGGTCCGCGCCCCAGATGTCGATCGCCCGCTGAAACCCGCGCTCGCACTTGTGCCGGTGATAGGCGATGTCCGGCAGGAGGTAGGTGTAGGTCCCGTCGGACTTCTTCACCACGCGGTCCTTGTCGTCCCCGAAGGCGGTCGCCCTGAGCCACAGCGCCCCGTCCCGCTCGTAGGTGTAGCCGCGCTGCGCGAGGTCCGCGAGCGCCCGCTCGATCAGCTGCTCCCGGTACAGCTCCGACTCGAAGAAGATCACGTCGAAGGTGACGCCGAACGCCCGCAGATCCTCGTTCTGCTCGGCGCGCTGCGACTCCACGCCGATCGCGCGGCAGCGGCGCAGGCCATCGTCCTCGGGCAGATCGGCGAACGCCCGGCCCTCGCGCGCGAGGATCCGCTCGGCGAGCTCGACGAGATACTGACCGCGGTACCCGCCGTCCGGAATCTCCGCGGGGCGGCCCGCCGCCTGCTGCACCCGCGCCCAGAGGGAGCGGGCGAGCTTGTCGATCTGGATGCCGGCGTCGTTGACGTAGAACTCGCGCGTCACGTCGTGGCCGGTCCACTGGAGCAGCGATGCGATCGCGTCGCCCAACGCGGCGCCGCGGCCGTGGCCCACGTGCAGCGGCCCGGTCGGGTTCGCCGACACGAACTCCACGTTGACCTTGGTGCCCGCCCCCGCCCCCGCCCCCGCCTCGCTCCGGCCGTATCGGTCACCGGCGGCGAGCACGGCCTCGAGAACGCTCGCGACCTGAGCTTCGGCGAGAAAGACGTTGATGAACCCGGGGCCCGCGATCTCGATCTTGCGCGCGAGCCCCTGAGGCAGCTCGAGCGCGGCCACCAGCCGCTCGGCCACCGCGCGGGGCCTGGCGTTGAGCGGTTTCGCGAGCAGCAGCGCCAGGTTCGTGGACACGTCGCCGTGCGCGGGATCGCGCGGGCGCTCCAACTCCACGGCGCACGGCGGCGCGCCCAGCCGCGCCGCGGCCTCCGCCAGCGCCGCACGGATCACCTCGTGCGGCTTCACTGCTCGCCGGAAGGCTTCTTCTTCTTTGGCTTCGCGCCGTCCGCGGGCTTCGGCTCGGGCGCCGGCTTCGACTCGCCCTCGCCCTTCGTGTCGGCTTGCTTCTCGCTCGGCCGCTTGTAGTCGGTGGTGTAGAAGCCCGAGCCCTTGAAGACGAGGCCAGCCCCGCCGGAGATCAGCCGCTCAGCCTGCTTCCCGCACGTGGGGCACTTCTCCCGCTGCTCGAGGTGCATCGTGGGGAAGAACTTCTCGAAGCGGTGCCCGTTGGGGCACTTGTACTCGTAGGTGGGCATCCACCAACAACTTAGCCGCGCGGCCAGGTCCGGTCAATGCGCCGCAGCCACCGCCGCTCCGGGGACGACCGCGCCAGCGTGGGCGAAAGCGGCAGGGCCGGTCGCGCCTCAGCGCCCCTCGTAGAAGTAGCTGGCGAGGTGCTTGAGCGTGGCTTCCTGCTCCGCGAACTGGAACGCGAGCACGTCGCCGCTCGTCACCAAGCCGCACAGCCCGTCGGGCCCGACCACGGGAAGGTGGCGGATGCGCCGCTGCGTCATCACCGCGGCGCAGTCCTCGACCGGGGTCTCGGGCTTGCAGGTGATGAGCGAGGTGGTCATCACGTCGCGCACCGGCGTCCTGGCCGGGTCCCGCTGTTCCGCGACCACGCGGCGAAGCACGTCCCGCTCCGTGAAGATCCCGACCAGCTTCTCACCCTCCAGGACGAGCACGCTGCCGGTGCCGCGGGCATTCATGTGCTGGGCCGCCTCGAGGATGGTCGCGCTGGGAGCGACGGCGACGATGTCGCTGCCCTTGCGAGCGAGAATGTCGCGGACGGACTCCATGGGCGCCCTCCGGGCGAGGGGGACAGGGCGATTCTACCTCGCGCACCGGACGTTCGCCAGCGCCGCCTCAACCCGCCCCGCCCCCCCCGCCCCCCCCGCGCCCCCGCGGGCGGATGGGTCCCGTGACCTCCACCTTCACCGGGTAGCCCTCGAGGCGCGCCGGGATCGTCCGGCGCGCCGCGGCGCGCTCGTCCGCCAGGAACACGCGGATGCAGGGGGCGCCGTCGCACAACCCGATGGCCGTGCCGACTACGCCCGGCAGCGCCATGAGCGAGTCGCTGTGCGCCGCGAGGACTGCTTCGATGGTCTTCGAGGGCACCGCGCTCCCCTCCTCGCGGCCGCGCCCACCGGGGCAGCCCACCAGTACGGGGGTGACGAGCAGCGTCACCACCGCCCGACGACCCGGGACTACGGCCTGTTCACCTTGATCGACGTGCCGTTGCTGCTCCCGTCCACGTCGTGATTCTGCAGCTGGTCGTACGTCCGGCCCGCCAGCGTCACGCTGCTCACCGTGAAGGTCACCCCGCGACCGTTCTTCTTGAGGCCGGGGAACAGGACGACGCATGTCCCGTTGCCGCCCAGGTCACCGCTCGTGCAGGTGTTCGCGTTCAGGCCGTTCCGGCTCCACACACCCCTCACTTCCGCACCGTTCAGCGGATTGTGATTCGCATCGTGCACGGTGATCTCGACGGTGGCCGACCAGGTGGTGCCGTCGTCCGAGGCGAAGCCGTCCAGGTCGCCGACGTGCATTGCCGTGCTTGGCGCGTTCACCGGAACGCTGGTCGAGGCCTGGTTGTTCGCCGCGTAGTCGTCCGTAAAGCTGTGGCTAGCGGTGAGCGTGTGGGTCCCGACGGAGCTGCCGGTCGTGCTCCAGCCGAACGTCAGCGTCGCGGTCGCGCCGGCCAACAGACCGGCGACGCTCTGCGGCGTCCCGATCGCGACGTTGTCCGTCACGTCCTGTAGCGTCACGTTGAAGCCGGCGCTCACGTCCTGGGTGCCCACGTTCTTGACGGTCACGGCGACGTTCACGGTCGCGCCCCGGGTGACGGAGCCGGGCGCGCTGACGCTGGTGATCGCGATGTCTAACGCTGCCGGCGGCGGGGGCGGCGGGGGCGGGGCGCCGCCGTCCACGGACACCCCGAAGTAGGTCAAAACCAGGTCGATGCGGTTCCCGATCGTCTGGGTGGAGCTGCCCGCGAACAGCAGCGCCACGGGGCTCTTGTCCCCGTCGTCCGTCACGATCAGCGAACCCGAGTCGCCGCCTCCCGAGAAGGTGCCCGGCTCGATGATGAGCTGATCGACGAACGTGGCCGACTTCAAACAGAAGATGATGAAGACCTCGTAGCAGACCGTCACGGTGGCGTTGATCCCCGTGATCTGTCCGTGCGTCAGCTTCGTCGTGCGACCGTACTTCTGAACGTTCAAGCCCAGCAGGGCGCTCTTGTCGTCGAACACCCCGTCGTGATTCGCGTCGCCGAAGATCGCGGAGTTCGGCGCGCCGTACCCGTCGTCGGTTGGAGTGGCGTTGCCGAGATTGGTCGTGTTGGATAGCGCGATCGCGGCATCGAACGTGTTGGTGCCGCCGGATGAGAAATCGATCGGCTTGAAGGCGAACAGCGTCCCGATCTGGTCGTTGGGCGCCGTGCCTCCGTCGAAGGGGCCCGGCTGGAGAGCGGGATCGCCGACGGTGGCATCGTTGCCGTTAGCGAGCACATGGTTGTTGCTCAGCACGTAGAAGGCGCCCGAGCCGTCCACGACGCGGGCGCCGATGGTGCCGGCGGTGATGTCCGGATGACCGACCGAAAAGCCGAGCGGCGCCGGACGCTGCCTGGTCGTCGGGTTCGAGAACGCGATGAATTGCCCCGTAACCTGGGCGACGACGGGGACGCCGTCGAGCGCGTTCGGCAGCCTGCCCGCCTCGCGACTCGCGAGCAGAACCTTCACGGCCGCCTTGCCGTTGGGCAGGAGTCCCACGGCCGTGCCGACCACGCCGGGAATGCGCATGAGGACTTTCGTGTGGCGCTCCTGCGCCGCGAGCGCGGCCCGAACGCCCCGCGAGTCGTGCGGGTCGAACTGCGGCCGGGCCGAGGGCCCCGTGAGCGGGTCGAGTCCACGGTCGGAGCAGCCGATCCAAAGGATGCCGCCGAGTCCCAGGGCGGCGAGAAACGCGGCGCGCACAGCGGTGCGTGGGGTTCGCATCAGTTCCCTCCCCGAATAGGTAGAGGGAAGGGGGCGCGCCTCCCCGGCAGAGCCCGTAAGATGGACGGCACCCACCGCACTGGCAAGTCGGTGAGTGCCCCGGCCGGGGACGCGACTACTGGAGGACCTGCCGCTCGGTATTGATGAACGCCACCAGCGCCGCGATCTCTGGCTGCTTGAGATTCAGGTTGGGCATTCGCGCGGCCGCGCTGCGCGGTGACGGATTGGCCAGCCACTGCTGGAGGTACTCCGCGGGATAGCGCCTGCCGGTCAGCTCCGGCCCGACCGAGACGCTGGTCTCGTTCACGTCGCGGTGCAGGTGGCAGGTGATGCAGCCCTTCGCCACGAACAGCCGTCGCCCGCGCTCCGCCTCGGGAAGAGGAAGCGGCGGGCGGCTTCCCGGTTCGATGGCCTTCAACGGCAGCAGCGTGACGTTGGCGTTCATGAACCCGCTCTTGATCGTGATCTTCCACTCGCCGGGCTGAGGCAGGGTCAGCAGAGCGGTGTATTGGCCCCCTGCCTGTCCCGGAGCCGCTACCGCGCTCGTTTCCACGCCACCGGCCTCGGCTTCGACCCTGGCCCGGAGCCCGTTGAGCAGCGTCACGCCGTGCTGACGCACGGTGAAGGTGAGTTGCACAGGCTCTCGCGCCACGACGTAGTCTGGCAGGTCTTCGACCGTAATCGCCGCCCACCCTCCGGCGTGAGCGGCGATCACCGAGACAAGCAAGACGCCCGGCAGCATGACTCTCAAGGATCTCCTGGTCATCGGTCCCTCCTTAATGTGGCTCGGTCGCCGTCACCCCCAACCATTGCTTGGATGCCGCCGGACGGCTGCCGGGTTTAAGGCGGGAACCGCGCCCGCTCACTCGTCGCCTTCGTACTTGAACGAAACCTTGACCTTCGCCCGATAGCTCTGGACTCTGCCGTCCTTCAGCTGCATGTCGAGCTGCGAGATCTCGGCCACACGCAGGTCGCGCAGCGTCTGCGACGCCCGCTCAATGGCGGCGCCGGCCGCCTTCTCCCAGGACTCCGTGCTCGTGCCGACCAGCTCGATCACTTTGTAGACGCTCTCCGGCATCTCGGGCTCCTTGTGGGTTGTGGTCGGCCGCCGCCTGACGCAGCGCGGTCAAGCGGCGACCCCGGACTGAAGGGACACACACGAAATTCTACCGCCGCCATGGGGCGCCGCCAGCTCCCCGCCTCCGCCCGGAAGCGGCCGGCCCCAGCCCCCTGCCGGCGGCAACCGTCAGCGCGGCCGCGCGGGCACGAGATAATCGTGCGCCGCCACGATCTGCCAGTGCCCGCCCCCGCCCCCGCCCCCGCCCCCGCGGGCCCAAGTGTCGGTGAACCGGTAACGGCGATCGAACGGCCCGTTCGCGCCACGACCCCGGACGACCAGCCATCCGGTGACCACCGCCGTCGTGCCGAAGCTGTGCACGCGCATGTCCTCGTTGTGAGCGGCCTCCACCGTGTCCGTGCCGGCGACGATATCCCGCAACACGGCGTCGCGCCCCAACATGCGATCGTCCTCCGTATACACGAATCCGTCCGCGAGGAGTCGACGGAAGGTTGCCGCGTCGCGCCTCACCAGCGCCGCAGCCCACTCGTCTTCGAGGCCCAGGAGGGTGCGGGCGTCGGGGGTCTGTCCACCGGGATGCTGGGCGGCTGCCGCGCCCAGACCGGCGAAGAGAACGGCGGCGAGCAGGTGGCCCATGAGCTGCCTCCTTTGCTCGGGACGCCTCAAGCTGCCAGCCCCGGCCCGTTGGCGCAATGCGGCGGATGGGGGATTGTCCCGGACTGAGAAGGACTTTACGGACCCTTCTCCAATGCCGCTCGTGAGACCGAGCGGAGGCTAGGCCGCAATCTCTCGGAGCCCTTGTTCGGCGCGCGCCATTCGCCCGACGGCGAGCCCCACGTACCCAAGCCACAGAAACGCCGGGATGTTGGCGAAGATGAGCGGTTCCAGGAAATACAGTCCCGTCGCCGATCCGATGCCCCGCCCCCAAGACAGGACGCTCGCGGCCAGCCCCGCCCAAGCCACCCAGCGCGGCAAACCGAGCGAGCGATGACGGACTTCCAGGACGCCCAATGTCGTCAGGCCCAGGAGGAAGAGCGGATTCCCGAGCCAGCCGTACCCTATGAGGAGCCGGTTGAACGCGTCGTACAGCAGCGGGTCCGCCGTCGGCGCGCCCCGAGCCACGAGAAAGTGCATCACCCATCCGTTGATGAGGGCGACTCCGGTAAAAAAGATCATGCCCACGGCCATGGCGCCCCAAGCGAGCGCGAGGCCCCACAGGCGCGTGAGAGATCCCCCCGCGACGAGCATGAGCAGCGCGCCCAGCGCGCACAGGACGAAGCCCCCGGCAATGGCCACGTGGATCGGGCCCCACCAGGGCGTGTTCTGCAGGACGGACGGCCTCTCTTCGAATCCGCCGGCGGGAACCGGGTGGAACAGGAGCCCCGCGGCGACCAGCACCGTGGCCACGGCGAGCACGTAGCCGCCGGCTCGGGCGGCGCCCGGATCACGAAAGGCCGCGCGCGAGGTGGGCATCCTACTGCGTGCCAGCGGCTGCTGCGAGACGGAGCTCGTACACATAGCCGACGGTGAAGAAGGCTCCTTGCCGCTCAATCAGGGCAATGGTCCCGGCGCTCTGGAGCCGGCGATAGAACGGCGCATGCGCGGCCACGAACGCCTTGGCGGGAAGCTCAGCCAGACCGCGCAGGCAAAGGCGGTACCGCGCCAACGCGTGGCGCAGGGTCCGTTGGTAGTTCGTCAGTGAGTGAACGGCCAGGTACAGCCGAGAAGTCGCGTGCATGTACGGAGGCGCGGCGTCGAGCAGGGCGAGCAGGGCCGCG
>DASPXO010000214.1:0-10031 GCA_035637235.1 Gemmatimonadales bacterium
CGGTCCGGTCGAGCTCGACCGGCTGAAGCACAAGGTCAAGGTGAAGGGGAAGAAGCTCGAGCTCACGCCGAAGGAGTTCCAGCTGCTCGAGCACTTCCTGTTGCGGCCCGAGGAGGTCATCCGGCGCACCGAGCTGCTCGAAAAGGTGTGGGATCTCCACTTCGATCCCGAGAGCAACGTCGTGGACGTGCACGTGGGCAACCTGCGGCGCAAGCTCCAAGGCGCCGCCGAGCTCGAGCTGATCCACACCGTGCGCGGGGTCGGGTTCCGCCTCCAGTCGCCGGACCGAGAAGAAGAGTGAGCCGGTCGCTGCGGCGGACGCTCGCCGTCCGCTTCGCGGCGACGATGGGCGTCGGTCTGCTCGCGGCGGGCGCCGCGGCGTACTTTGGGACGCATCTGATCCTCGAGCACGGTCTCGATCCTTCGCTCACACGCCGGGCCATGGTCGTCGCGTTCCTGGGGGTCGGGCTGCTCGGCACGGGGGCGACGTTCGTCGGGGCGTGGTGGCTCGCCGGCTCGGCCGTCCGGCCGGTGTACGAGATCACGGAGCAAGCCACCAGGATCGCGCCGGGCAGGCTCGGCCAGCGGATCGCGGCGCACGCCCGGACCGACGAGTACCGCGGGCTTGTCGCGGTGCTCAACCGCATGCTGGAGCGCCTGGACGTGGCGTTCCGCAATCAGCGCCGCCTCACCGCGGACGTGAGTCACGAGCTGCGTTCGCCGCTCACCGCCCTGCGGGGGGAGATCGAGGTGGCGCTCCGCGCCGAGCGCAGCGCCCGCGACTACCAGCGGGTGCTGCGCAGCGCGCTGGAGGAGATCGATCGGCTCACCACGATGAGCGATGCCTTGCTGCTCATCACGCGCGCGGATGCCGGGCTCCTGCAGGTGCGGCGCGCCCCCACGGACCTGAGCGCGATCGTGGAGGGCATGCTCGACGCGCTGCAACCGCTGATCGACGAGCGGGGGCTCTCGGTCGAGCGGAGCCTTGCCGCGGACGCCGGGCACGCCCTCGTCGACCCCGACCTCGTGGCCCGGCTCATCCAACAGCTGCTCGACAATGCGGTGAAGTTCACGCCCGCCGGGGGCCACATCCGGGTCGCCACCGCCCTCTGGGAGGGGGACGGGGGTGGCGTGCGGCTGGTCGTCGAGGACTCGGGGCCGGGAATCGCGCCCGAGGACCTGCCGCACCTGTTCGAGCCCTTCTACCGCGCCGACGAGGCGCGCAGCCGCGGCACCGGCATCGGCCTCGGGCTCGCGACGGCGGCCGCCATCGTGCGCCTCCACGGGGGTACTATTCAGGCGTCCAAGCTCCCCGGAGACGGGACCGGAGCGCGCTTCGCCGTCGATTTCCCGACATTCACCACTTCTCAACCGCAAGCCTGACATGCCTGAGCAGACGCCGCTGCACACGGAGCACCCGAAGGGGACGCTTTTCCTCATGGCCCTGTACGGACTGCTGTTTGCCGCCGGCTGGTTCGCCGTGTACCTGCTGGTCTACTTGCGGCGCGGAGGCGTGACCCCATGAACGTCCCACTCTACGAGAAGATCTGGATGTGGATGGCGGGCGGGCTGATCGTGGGCTTCGTCGCCACCGTGCTGATCACGAGCATCGGCGGCGCCTTGCAGCCGCCGAGCCACGTCGAGACCATCGACCCGACACAGGTCTGGAGGGACCCCCGCTTCGCGCATCCCGGCGTCACGGTGGACCATCAGGGCGCGACGGTGGTCGCGGTCGGGATGATGTTCGCCTTCAACCCCGCCGTGATCCGGGTTCCCGCGGGAAAGCCCGTGACCTTCCGGATGACGAGCGCGGACGTGACGCACGGCTTCCTGATCGTCGGCACGAACGCGAACACGATGCTGGTCCCGGGCTACGTCAGCCAGTTCACCACCAGGTTCCGGCAGCCCGGCGAGTACTTGATCGTGTGCCACGAGTACTGCGGGCTCGGCCACCACCTGATGTCGGCGAAGCTGATCGTCGAGGAGGCGGAACCGTGAGCGTCCGCCCCGGCCGCCTCGCGCTCGCCAACCTCTGGGTCGCCATCCTCGCGTTCGGCGTGGCCTCCGCGATGGCGTTCATGCAGGCACTGTCGCGCGCCGCGCTCGAGCTGCCCTGGCGCTCGGCGAAGATGTACTACCTCTCGGTCACCGCGCACGGCACCCTTATGGCGCTCGTGTTCACAACGTTCTTCATCATGGCGTTCGGGTACGTCGTGGCCGAGCGCGCACTCGGCCGTCCGGTCCCCCATCAGCGGCTGGCCTGGACAGGCTACTGGGTGGCGCTGGCGGGCACGCTGGCGGCGGTCGCGGCGATTCTCTCCGGCAGGGCCACGGTGCTCTACACCTTCTATCCGCCGCTCAAGGCGCACCCGGCGTTCTACATCGGGGCGACGCTCCTGATCGTCGGGTCGTGGATCTGGGGCTTCGTCGTGATCCGGAGCTACCTGGCGTGGAAGCGCGAGCATCCCGGCGAGGGCGCGCCGCTCGCGCTACACGGGATGCTCGCCACGGTGATCGTGTGGCTGATCGCCACGGTCGGGGTCGCGGCCGAGGCCCTGCTCCTGCTGATCCCCTGGTCGCTGGGGCTGACGAAGACCATCGACCCCGAGCTCGCGCGGATGCTGTTCTGGTACTTCGGGCACCCGCTGGTCTACTTCTGGTTGCTGCCGGCCTACGTCGTGTGGTACACGCTGCTGCCGAAAGTCGCGGGTGGAAAGCTGTTCAGCGATCCGCTCGCCCGGCTCGTGTTCGTCCTGTTCGTGCTCCTCTCGACGCCGGTGGGCTTCCACCACCAGTTCATGGACCCCGGCATCGGCGCGTCGTGGAAGCTGCTCCACACCGTGCTCACGTTCGGGATCCTGTTCCCGAGCTTCCTCACCGCCTTCACGGTCACGGCGTCGCTCGAGGTCGCGGGGCGCCTGAAGGGGGCGACGGGGTTGCTCGACTGGCTCGGCAAGCTGCCTTGGGGCGACCCGCTGGTGGCGAGCGTCCTGCTCTCGATGCTCTTGTTCGCCGCGGGCGGCCTCGGCGGCGCGATCAACGCGGCCTATGGAGTGAACGCGGTCGTGCACAACACGGCGTGGATCCAGGGGCACTTTCATCTCACCGTCGGGAGCGCCGTCGCCCTGACGTTCATGGGGACGGCCTATTGGCTGCTGCCGCGGCTCACCGGACGGGCGCTCGAGCTCGAGCTGCTCGCGAAGGTGCAGCCGTATCTGTGGTTCATCGGGATGTTGTTGTTCTCGATCTCGAATCACATCACCGGGTTGATGGGCATGCCGCGCCGCGTCTACGACGCGAGCTACGGCGGCAGCGCGGCGGCCGAGGCGTGGCGCGGGCTCACCGACGTGTCCGCGGTCGGCGGGCTGTTCCTGTTCGTGAGCGCCGGGTTCTTCATGCTCGTGATGCTGGGCACGGGTCTCGCCGGCAAGAAACGCGACCCGGAGCCGATCGAGTGGGCGGAGCCGCTCCAGCCCACCAGCGCGCAGGCGACGCTGCTCGACCGCTACGGGCTGTGGACGGTCGTGGCGGTCGTGCTCGTGCTGATCGCGTACGCGTACCCCCTCTGGTCGCACCTCCGGATGCAGCGGTTCGGGTCGCCGGGATTCATGCCGTTCTGACGGGCCCCCATCGCGGCCCGGAGCGGTCGTCATCCTGTCTTCACAGAATCCTCACGACCAGGCTGCCAGTCTCTCTGTCGAGGCGACGCGGCGGAGAGACGATGACCTGGTGGGATGTCCTGGCATTGGTTGGCGTGACCGGGTTTGCGCTCGGCGTGGCCGGCTGCGCCACGCTGTTGCGCGTGCTGCCGTGGGGGAAAGACTGGAATGTGGGTAGCTATGACTAGGAGCCCGTTCTTGCGTCTCAAGGCGTACCCGCTGCCGGTCATCGCGGGCGGAGGGCTGCTAGCCGGGCTCGCCGCCCGTTGGCTGTTTGGGGCGCCGGAGGTGTCGCGCGGGATCTTCCTCGCGACGCTGATCGTGGGAGGCGGGCCACTCGTCGTGCAAACGCTTCGCGGCACGCTGCGCGGACGCTTCGCGGCGGACATCGTGGCGATGCTCGCCATCGTCACGGCGCTGGTGCTTGGCCAGTACTTTGCGGGCGCGGTGATCGCGCTGATGCAGTCGGGAGGCGAGGCGCTGGAGCGGTACGCCATGAGTCGGGCGTCGAGCTCGCTCGAGGCGCTGCTGGCGCGGGCGCCGAAGATCGGGCGCCGGGTGGGGAGCGAAGGCGGTAGCGGGGGTGGGGAGGGGGACGTGCAGGAGGTCCCGGTCAGCGAGATCCGCGTCGGGGATCGACTGCTCATCAGGCCGGGGGACCTTGTGCCTGTGGACGGCGAGGTCACGAGCGGCACGTCGGCGGTTGATCAGTCCGCGCTGACGGGCGAGCCACTGCCAATCCAGGCGGTGCAGGGGACGCCGCTGTTGTCCGGGAGCGTGAACCTGGACGGGGCGCTCGAGATGCGGGCGTTGCGTCCGGCCGAGCGGAGCCAATACCAGCAGATCGTGCGGCTGGTGGAGCGCGCCCGGCGGGAGAAGCCGCCGATCCAGCGGCTGGCGGACCGGTTCGCGGTGTGGTTCACGCCCGCCACGCTCGTGATGTGCGGCGTGGCGTGGCTTCTCACCGGGAGCGCGACGAGCGTGCTCGCGGTGCTGGTGGTCGCGACGCCATGCCCGCTCATCCTCGCGACGCCGATCGCCGTGATCGCCGGGATCAGCCGCGCGGCGGACCTCGGCGTCATCGTGAAGACCGGCGCGGCGATCGAGCAGCTGGGACGGGCACGGGCGGTCGTGTTCGACAAGACCGGCACGCTCACGCTCGGCCACCCGACCGTGCAGCGCATCGAGGCGACGAACGGGATCGCGCCGGACGATGTGCTGCGGCTCGCGGCCGCCGTGGAGCAGCTGTCGTCGCACCACCTCGGCACGGCGGTCGCCGACGCGGGGCGGCAGCGGCTCGGGCGGCTGCCGCCTGCCACCGATTTCCACGAGATGCCGGGCGCGGGCGTTGCGGCGCGGGTCGAGGGACACGGCGTTACCGTGGGATCGGCGAGGTTCCAGTCGGGTCGCGGCGTGCCGGTGCCGGACGGGCCGGACGACCGCACCACCGCGTACGTCAGCGTGGACGGCCGGCTGGTCGGCAGGATCGAGTTCGCCGACCGGCTGCGCCACCAGGTCCCGTCCCTGATGCAGCGGCTCGCCGTGCTGGGCATCACGGAGACCGTCATGCTGACGGGCGACCGCGAGCCGAGCGCGGATGTGATTGCCGCGCAAGCGGGAATTCGGACCGTGCAGGCCAACCTCCTCCCTGCCGGCAAGGTCGCCGCCGTGCAGCAGCTCAAGCGCCGCCACGGGACCGTCGTGATGGTGGGGGACGGAATCAACGACGCGCCGGCGCTCGCCGCGGCCACCGTGGGGATCGCGCTGGGCGAGCACGGGACGGCGGTGTCCGCGGAGGCGGCGGACATCGTGCTGCTGGTGGACGACATCTCGCGGGTGGGCGACGCGATGGCGATCAGCCGGCGGATGCGCCACATCGCCCTGCAGAGCATCGGCGTGGGGCTGGGCGTGAGCTTCCTGCTGATGGGGATCGCGAGTCTGGGGCTCGTCTCTCCGGCGGCGGGCGCGGTGCTGCAGGAGGCGCTCGACGCGGCGGTGATCCTGAACGCGCTGAGGGTGCGCTGACCGTGGTCTCCGCTGCTGTTTCCCCCCTCACCGCGGCGCCGAGCGAGCTCCGGCTGCGCGACGGGACGCGCGTGCTGGTCCGCCCCATCCGGCCCGAAGACCGGGACCGCCTCCAGGCGGGGTTACAGCAGCTCTCCGCCGCGTCGCGCTATCACCGCTTTCACGCGGCGGTGTCCGAGCTCTCCCCCGAGCAGCTGCGATATCTCACCGAGGTCGACCAGGTGAATCACCTGGCGTGGATCGCGCTGGATCCAGCACTGCCGGGTGAGCCCGCGGCGGGCGTAGCACGTTGCATCCGGCTGTCGCCGGATTCACACACGGCCGAGGTCGCCGTAACCGTCCTCGACGCCTATCAGGGGCGCGGCCTCGGCACCCTGTTGCTCGGCGTCTTGAGCCTGTCCGCGGCCGCGCAGGACATCCGGACGTTCCGCGCGTACGTGCTGGAGGACAACGAGGCGATGCTGCGCATCTTTCGCGATCTCGGCGCCCACGTCGACTGCTTGGACGAGGGGGTGTACCAGCTGGACATCCCCGTGCCGGAGGACCCGGAGACACTGCCCGACACTCCGACCGGTCGGGTGTTCAAGGCGGTGGCGGGCCGGACGGGCGCGAGGCGTCACGCGGTCCGACAGAGCCACCCGCCAACGTACATGAAGGTTTCTTAGCCCCGATCTGAGGGTCTCTCGCCGCTCGGGCGGCTTTATTCAAGACGAAGAGAGGGAGGCTTTTCATGCTTGCACAGACTCGACTCGTCCTGATCCCGATGGGCGACCTGCCCAGGGAGGCCTGATGGCCGGCGAGCCCTTTTCCCTCACTCTCACCTTGCGGGACGGGTTCCAGTTCGCCGTGGACTTCGAGGATTCGAGCGTCCCGGAGCTGCTGCTCGACGAGCCGCCTCCGCTGGGCGAAGGACGCGGGCCCAACGCGGCCCGCCTCCTCGGCGCGGCGGTCGGGAACTGCCTCGGCGCGAGCCTGGTGTACTGCCTGCGCCGCGCGCACATCGCCGTGCGGCAGTTGCGCGTGAAAGTAGAGGGCGCGCTCGTGCGGAACGAGCGCGGGCGGCTCCGGATCGGCGAGCTCCGGGTGACACTGTACCCGGACCTGCCGGCCGAAGAGCAGGGCCGGATCGGCCGCTGCCTCGACCTGTTCGAGGACTTCTGCATCGTGACCGAGAGCGTGCGGAGCGGCATCAACGTACAGGTGGCCGTGGAGCCGCAATCCGCCGAGCTCGCGGAAACCGCCCCGGCCGTCACGGCCGCGGGCTAAGGAGTCGCGCAGCGGGCTTCCTCCCGGGCCGAGGCGGCGGCTTGGCCCGTGACGTGAAGATCTCTTCGCAGAAATCTCGATATGGCCATATAGCGGTGTGGCGATGTTCCCCTCGCGACTCAACAGCCACGAGGGCAGTGCACGCATGACCCGCATCGTCATTCTCGGCGCCGGCACCGCCGGCACCATCATGGCCAACCGGCTCAGCCGGCTCGACTGCGACATCACGGTCGTCGACCGGGATGAGCGGCACGTCTACCAACCGGGGCTGCTCTTCGTCCCCTTCGGCACCTATCGCCCGGAGGACATCGTCAAGCCGCGGCGGCACTTCCTGCCGAAGGGCGCGCGATACGTGTCGAGCGTGGTCGATCACGTCGCCCCGGAAGAGAACCGGGTGTACCTCGAGACGGGCGATCCGCTCGACTACGACGTGCTGGTCGTAGCCACGGGCAGCCGCGTCGTGCCGGAGGAGACGGAAGGCCTCACCGGGCCGGGGTGGCGCGACAAGGTGTTCGACTTCTACACGCCTGAGGGCGCCGCCGCGCTCGCGGGCAAGCTCGCGTCGTGGGCCGGAGGGCGCCTGGTCGTGAACATCGTCGAGATGCCGATCAAGTGTCCGGTGGCGCCGCTGGAATTCGCGTTTCTCGCCGATGCGTTCTTCACCAAGCAGGGGATCCGCGACAAGGTGGAGCTCGTCTACGTGACCCCGCTCGACGGCGCGTTCACGAAGCCCGTCGCGGCCCGCGCGTTGAGTCATCTGCTCGCCGACCGGGACATCCGGCTCGTCACCGAATTCAGCACCGGTCGGGTGGATGGCGCGGCCGGCGAGCTCGTCTCCTGGGACGAGCGGGTCGAGCCGTTCGATCTGCTCGTCACGGTGCCGCTGCACATGGGCGCCGGGTTCGTGGGGCGCTCGCCCGGGCTCGGCGACGACAGCGGGTTCGTGCTCACCGATCCCGCGACGCTCCAGGCGAAGGTCAAGCCGAACATCTTCGCGCTCGGAGATGCGACTAACGTGCCCGCCTCGAAGGCCGGGTCCGTGGCGCACTTCCAGGCCGAGGTCCTGACGGAGAACATCGCGGCGTATCTCGCTGGCCGGCCGCTGCCGGCCGCGTTCGACGGACACTCCAACTGCTTCATCGAGACCGGCGACAACCGGGGGCTCTTGATCGACTTCAACTACGACGTGGAGCCGCTGCCGGGAAAGTTTCCGTTCGCGTTCGGGCCGCTGTCGCTGCTCAAGGAGACGCGGCTCAACCACCAGAGCAAGCTGCTGTTCCGGTGGATCTATTGGCATCTGCTGCTGGCGGGACGCGACCTGCCCGGCATTCCCACGCGGATGTCCCTCGTGGGGAAGCGCCGGCCGGACCAGGCAGAGACTGACCCTGAGGCGCAGGCTGTGGACCGGGCGGCTGGCACCGTAACGTCGGCCCGCTGAGGCCTGAGCATGGAGGAGAGCACCGTGACGACCATGACGCTGGCAAGCAAGGACCTGGACGTGGACGCCGAAGGATTCCTGCGGCGTCCGGAGCAATGGGACGAGGGCCTAGCCGCAGCGATCGCGAAGGAAGCGGGTATCCCGACCCTGACCGAGCGCCACTGGCTGGTGATCAGGTTCATGCGCAACCGGTTTCTCGAGACGGGATCGGCGCCCTCGATCCGGACGCTTGGGAAGGAGTCCGGAGTGCCGGTCAAGGAGCTGTACCAGCTCTTCCCCAAGGGGCCCGCGAAGCTGGCCGCCAAGATCGGCGGCATTCCCAAACCCAAGGGGTGCATATGACCACGGCGGTCCTGGCTCCGGAGGAGCGGGTCCTCGAGGAGCGGAAGCCTGAGGGAATCACGAAGGTCTCGATCATCATTTCCAAGGGCACGCTGGAGGGGATCTACCCGGGTCTCATCATGGCGAACGGGGCCCGGATGGAAGGGATCGAGGCGAACGTGTTCTTCACGTTCTTCGGGATGGATGCCATCACGAAGAAGAAGATGGGCCACATCAAGGTGGCGAGCGTCGGGAACCCGGCGCTGGGCCTGCCGGCTGTGCTCGGCATCCTCCCGGGGATGTCGGCCTTCGTCACGAAACAGATGGCGAAGAAGCTCGAGGATCTCGATATCCCGCCGATCCCGGAATTCATTCAGCTGATCGCCGACTCCGGCGCGAGGCTGTACGCCTGCCGGGCATCGGTAGACATGTTCGGCTTGAAGGAGGAGGACTTCGTCGAGACGCTCGCGGGGGTCCTGACGGTCGGCGAGTTCTACGAGCAGGCCGCCGGCGGGCAGATCATCTTCACATGATCACGGACGCGCGCATCAGCCCCGACACCCTGAGCCGCGCCGCGGCGGTGATCCGCTGTCTCGGGCACCCGCTTCGGCTGCGCTTGCTCGAAGCGCTCGAGACGGGGGAGAAGACCGTGTCGGAGCTCCAGGAGTACGCCGGTGCGTCGCAACCGATGGTCTCGCAGCACCTCATGGTGCTCAAAGCGCACGGGGTGGTGGACCTGCGACGCGCCGGGTGCTTCGTCTACTACTGGATCGTGGAGCCCAGGGTGAAGGCGATCCTGGAGTGCGTTCGGGCGGGGGGGTGCGGGAGGCAAGACCCGACATTCGGGGGAAGCGCTGGCTGACTGGACCAAGGTAATTAATGGAGGACGTGATGACGAACGCCACCACAAGCAGACGGGCCATTGTGAGTTGCCCATTCTGCGCGACGCTGAACCGCATCGATCTCGATCGCCTGGGCGATGGCCCCCGGTGCCACGACTGCGGCCAGCCGCTCGACCTCGACCGCCCGCAGGCGGTCTCCGCGGACGCCCTGGATCGGATCGTCGCGGAAACCGAGGTGCCGGTCTTGATCGACTTCTCGGCGGACTGGTGCGGCCCGTGTCGCATTCTGGGGCCCGTGCTGGACCAATTCGCGCGGGACAGAGCCGGCGAGGTGATCGTCGGCAAGCTCGACATTGACCGTCATCGGGACGCGGCCGTGCGGTTGGGCGTCCGTGGCATCCCGACGCTGATCGTGTTCTCGGGGGGCCGAGAAGTGGCTCGCCAGGTCGGCGCGGTGCTGCGCGCCGGGCTGGACGCGCT
>DASPXO010000215.1:0-13027 GCA_035637235.1 Gemmatimonadales bacterium
CCCCTGCACCGTGCACGTCCGCTGCGCGCCGATCGTGCTGCCGTGCAGGGGGGTGGCGCACGTCCCGGTCGCCACGCTCGTGGCCGAGCCCCAGGAGATCGGGGACGGCGCGGAGCGCACGTCGTAGCTCGCCGGCTGGCCCGTGCCGTCACTCACCTCGGTGAACGCCAGGGTGACCGCGTTGTCCGCCACGCCGGCCAGCGCCAGGTCCGTCACGGTCCCCGGAACGGAGGACGGCGGCGGAGCCGTCACTGCCACGCTTGCCGTGCCGACGAGTGGACCGCCGCTTTGGGCCGCCGTGACGGCGTAGCTTCCGGGTGTCTGGCCCGCGCGGTACAGCCCCGCCGTCGTGACGGTCCCGCCCGTGGCGCTCCAGGTCACGCTCACCGCGACGCTGTCCCCGTTGTTCATGCGCCCGTAGGCCAAGAACTGCTGGGTGCCGTCAACCGATAGCGTGGCGCTGGCCGGCGACACGATGATCTGCGCCAGCTTGCGGCCGCGACTCACGCGAACGGTGGCCTGCGCGGTCACCGCGGAGCGCTGGCTCACCGCCAGCGAAGAGGTCGTGGGAGCCGCCGTGACCTGGTACGCACCCTCGATCGAATCCGCGGTGTAGAGTCCGCTCGCGGCGATGGTGCCACCCGAGGCGCTCCAGACCACGGCGACCGGCACGCTGTCGCCCGCCGGGGTACGACCGAACGCGACGAACTGCTCGCTCTGCGAGGGGGTGAGAGTAATGCTGTCGGGGGAGACGATCAGCTTGACGACCTGACTGCCGGGTTCGCTGGGACCGGCGACGCCTGGCTTCTCACACGCGGCCAGCGCCGCGGTTGAGCAAAGCAATGCAGCCCGTCGCATCCGGGCCAGGCGCTGAGACAGCTTGAACGTAAACGGCATCGTGTGGCTCTCCCGCAACAGTGATGGGCAAAAAAAACCGCCCTCGACGTAAGAAGCGCGCTGGCGGCCCGGCGGACCTGGCGACTGAATCGCGTTTAGTCCCGTGGCTCTGCGTCACCGCCTTTCGACGGCTTTGCTCTGAGCAGCGTCACAACTCGTTGTTTGGTCCGACCTCGGGCCATTGCCGGACTGTGGAACGGCCGCCACAGTCTCAGCGGGCCCGCCACAGTAGCAACGACGCCCGGGATCCGCAAGTGTTGCACGCTAAGTGGGGAGAAGCAGTTGCAGTTACGGATGCCTTCCAAAAAGGGGGCTGCATTCTGGTGCGGTACCCGTTTCTTTTTGAACAGCGAATCCGTGAGCCGCCTCACAAATCGGAGCGACGGAACTACTTGCCGCTCAGGCGCACATGGTCGTACCAGAAGTAGTCGACCTCCGTCTTCGTCTGACCGACCCCTCCCCAGGTGGGCGCAACCTTGAACACCGACATGGCCCCGCTCGGGAAGGGCACGTCGACGTAGTCCCCGATGAGCTTGCCATCGAGCCACCAGCGCACGATGCCGTTCGCCGGGTCGGCCGTGGTGTTGTAAACGAGCAGCCACTCGATTCGGTGCCACTGGCCGAGGGACACCGGAACGAGGTTCACATTGGGCACGAGCCACTCGGACGGCAGCCCGGGGAACTGCGGCAGCACCCGCAAGTGATAGGGCCCGCCCGGTGGTCCGTACATCGCGAGGTAGATGTCGCCGTCGCTGGAGGGAAACAGGAATGCGATCTTGTTGACGTTGCTCGGGTGGCCCTCCCACGGGCTGCTCGCTTTCCACCACATCCCGACGTAGAGTCGTGTGACACCGCCGAGCTCGTGGGTCAGGGTGCTGGGCGCCTCGCCGCCGTTAAACCCCATGGGGTAGACCATCTGGAGCACGTTGGGTGGTGAGAACGACGCGGTCGGGTCCGGCACGATCACGGGAGGCTCGCCGAACTGGAGCACCCAGCCGAGTGACGTGACCGCATCCCACGGCTGATCCGAGATCAAGCGGAAGCTCGGTGGCTCGTTGGGCCATGGGCTCGTTGGAGGCGGAACGACCGTCACGCTGGCCGTATCGCTCTTGCCCTCGCTCGTGGCTACGATGCCGGCCACGCCCGCGGAAATCCCGGTCACACGGCCGTCGCCGTAAGCGAGCGCCACCGCCGAGTCAGTGCTCGACCAGCTCACGAGGCGGTCGGTCAGGGTGTCGCCGCTCGCGCCCCGGATGACGGCCTCGAGCTGCGCGACCTCTCCGACCAGCACGGTAAGGCTCTCGGGAGTCACCTGCACGGCCGCCACCGGAACCCGGGAGGCGGTGATCTCCGATGTGCCGCTCCGACCCTCGCTTGTGGCCGTGATGATCGCCACCCCAACGGCGACCGCGGTGACGAGACCCGCAGGGGAGGCGGACGCAACGGCGGGCGCATCGCTCGTCCATGTCACCTCACGGTTGGTCACCACATCGCCTTCGGCATCGCGCAAGATCGCGCGCAGCTGGAGGACCGCCCCGATCGCGAGACCGGCGGCGGGAGGGACGACCTCGACGGATTCCACGCGCCCCGCGCTCGGCGGGCCCGGCGTTTCCAGCGGCTCCTGGTCGCGACACTCCGTTGCAGCGGCGGAGAGCCAGAGCGCCACTCCAGTACGTAAAACGGACGCGCGTCTGAGCCCCATCGGCCGTGACTACCCCGAACGGATTCGGATGTGATGTCGCGACCGCGCAGCGCCGGCGGTTCGATTCGGCGTCCATCTCACGGGCCTTGACTCATGCTCCACGGCCCACGCAACGTGTGTGCCTCAACGTCGAGGCTGCGGCGACTAGCGACTGTTGCGGGAGTGCAACACGGAGTTCACCCGAGGCATGCAGCTTGCTTTAGCCCGGCGCATGAACCGCCTTTCCCAAGGCGCGATGCTTCGACACCTGTATTACGCCGGGCTTCGAGCTCTCAGTGTTCCCACAGTGGTGCGGCGGCTCCGGAAGGCCGGCCTCATTCTCTGCTACCATAACGTCCGGCCGGCGGGTAGCGGCGCCCTGCCCGGCGATCCCGGGATCCACCTCCCACTCGAGAGCTTCGCGGAGCAGATGCGTTGGCTGGCACGGCACTACGATGTCGTCCCGCTGCACGAGCTCCTCGATCGTCTGCACGCGGGGCGCCCGCTGCGCGGGCTTGCCACCCTCACCTTCGACGACGGCTACGCGGGGGTGTTCGAGCATGCCTGGCCGCTCCTGCTCGACCTCGGCTTGCCGGCCACCGTGTTCGTCGTGGCTGACGCGCCCGAAGCGGGCGATGCTTTCTGGTGGGACCTGCCGCCGGTCGCGGCGCAGCCCGCGACGCCAGAGCGTCGCGAGCAGTGGCTCACGCGGCTGCGCGGGGACAGGGCAGGCATCGTCGCGGGGCTCGCCGCGAGCGCCACCGCTGAGCTGCCGCCCTCCCACCTGCCGGCGGACTGGGACACGATCGCCCGTGCCGCGGACACCGGGCTCGCGATCGGCGTCCACTCCGGGACGCACCGCACGCTCACCGCGCTGGACGACGCCGAGCTCGAGCGGGAAGCGGTCTCGAGCTGGGAGACGATCCGCCGGCGAGCCGGCGTCCGGCCCGAGTTCTTCGCCTACCCCTACGGCCGGTGGGACCGCCGCGTGCGGGACGTCGTGCGCGGCGCCGGGTATCGCGGCGCGGTGACGCTCGACTACGGGCTCGTCTCCGCCGCGGCGGACCCGTGGGGCCTCCCGCGGGTGAACGTGCCGGCGTCCATATCGCTTGGAGCATTCGAGGCCTGGGCTGCAGGGCTGTACCCGCGGGGCGCCCGCGCCGGATGAGGCGCAACGGCGACCTCCCGATCCGCGGCGCGCGGATCGCCCAACTCATCGAAACCGACGGACCCGGCGGCGCCGAGCGGATACTCGCGCACCTCGCCACGGAGCTCGCGGCAGCCGGGTGCCCGGGCGTCGCGTTCCTCCCGGCCGAGCAGGAGGGGTGGCTCAGCCGCCAGCTCGCGGCGGCGGGCATTCCGGTCGAGTACTTCCGACTCGAGCGCCCCCTCTCACCGAAGCTCGCGCGCGCACTCGCCGATGGCCTCCGCCGCCACCGGATCGATCTCGCGCACAGTCACGAGTTCACCATGGGTTTTTACGGCGCCTGGGCCGCTCGCAAGGCCGGTGTGCCGCACGTCCTCACGATGCACGGGGGCCGCTATTACGCCGCGCGGGTCCGCCGCCGGCTCGCGCTCCGCGCCGCTGTAGCGCGCAGCGGCGGCGTCGTCGCGGTGTCGCACGTGCTCGCCCGCCAGCTCGCCCGCGACCTGTGGATCCCACCAGCACGGATCGCCACGATCCCGAACGGGATCCGCTTCGCCGCGGTGGCCCACTCGACGCTGCGTGCCGAGCTGGCGCTCGCGCCGGACGACCACTTGATCGTCGCCGTCGGCAACCTCTACCTGGTCAAGGGCCACCGTTACCTGCTCGAGGCGGTCGCGCAGCTTTCGGCCCGGCGGCCGAACCTGCACGTGGCGATCGCGGGCCGCGGCGACCTGGCGGCCGCGCTCGCGCAGCAGGCGCAGCAGCTCGGGCTGCCGAGACGGCTCCACCTCCTCGGCCTGCGCTCTGACGTCGCGAACGTGCTCGCCGCTGCGGACATCTTCGTGCTGCCGTCCCTCTCCGAGGGTCTGCCGCTTGCGTTGCTCGAGGCGATGACGGCGGGGCGTCCGATCGTGGCGAGCGCCGTGGGCGAGGTGCCTGTGGCGCTCGTGGCCGGCGCCGCGGGCCTGTTGGTCCCGCCGGGCGATCCCGCGGCGCTGGCGAGCGCGCTCGATCGGCTGCTCACGAATCCGTCCGAGGCCCGGAGGCTCGCGGAGTCCGCCCGCGCGCGCGCGGCCGCCGAGTACGGCAGCACCCGCATGGTCGCGCGCTACGCGGCGCTGTACGAGCCGCTGCTCGCCAAGCGCGGCGCGGCGCGCGCTCAGTCGTAGCTCTCCAGCAGCCGACCAGCGCGTCCCGCTCTCCGGCGCTGACCAGCGACTGCGTCGGCAGCGTGACCAGTCGGCCCGCCACGCCGCACCGGAGGCGAGCCGCGGTCGGGCATCGCTGTCACCGTCGAGCGGAGACGAGGAGAGACGGGGTTAGGATCACCCGCCCCCCGGTCAAGCCATATGCCGCGCGGGCGCACCAGAACCAGAGGAGGCGCGCGACACGGCTCGCTCCATCGCGAAGCAACATCTCGGCCGGACTGGCAACCACGTCCCGGAAGCCGACGGCTTCCAGCTTCCGGGTCAGGAAGCGTTGGGAGAACACAAACAGGTGTTCCGGGTTGAAGAACGACACGCGATCCCGCCGAGCCCAAGCCTTGCGCGTGCTCACCGTCCGAAGCGCGAGTTGAGCGACTCGAATCGCAGCGAGAGTGTTCGGAACGCGGATCAGGACCGCGCCGCGATCAGCGACGACCTGCGGCAAGAGTCTCCACAGCTTCGTGGCGTCCGGCTCGTAATAGATCACGTCGCTCAGCACTGCCACGTCAAAGCGCTCCCGAAGGGCCGCCAGCGCCGTGACCGAGCCGCAGATCGCGCGGAAGCCGTAGACGGTACGCGCCCACGCGCAAGCCGACTCCGAGACATCTGTGAGGGTGACCGTCAGGTCAGCTCTGCGTCGCTTCACGGCAGCGAGGAAGTGACCCTTGGCACCCCCGACGTCGAGCACGCTCCCGCCCTCTGGCGCGAAACGGTCCACCGAGCGCGCCAGCTGCTCGAACACGCGACGGCGCTGCGTGGTGAAGTACGGCTCGTCCTTGTACGTCGACTCGAAGTGCGCGCGAATCAGCTGGGGATCCAGCCTCGTGTCCGAATAGGCGACCCGGCAGCGCTTGCACCAGCGCAGGGTTGCCAGCGTGCTGTAATACACATACTGGCCAATGTCGTGGAACGATTCGGTGCCGCAGTCGGGGCAGCAGGCGAGCCGGCGAGACCGCGTCGGACGAAAACCGTGCCGCTGCGCGTACTCCAGCCAGAGGTCGGGTTCCGAGAATCCTTGCGCGCGCAGCAGCTCCAGGAGCGCGCCGTCCATCTGCTCCATGCTCGTCCCCTGCGCGAGGTAAGTCGCCGCGTCTGGCCGATGCGATGGATGAGGTTCGGGGCGCGCGCTCATTGGTAACTCTCCAGCAGCCGAACCAGCGCGTCCCGCTCTCCGTCGCTGACCAGCGAGTGCGTCGGCAGCGTCACCAGCTGGCGCGCCAGATCCTCGGCGCCGGGCCAGCGGCCCGGCGCGCGCGTCATGCCCTCCCGCACCGGCGCGAGCGCCGCGAGCGTCGTCGGGTAGCCCGGCGCCACGCCGCACCGGAGCGCGAGCCGCGCGTCGGCGAACCCCGCGATCCCGCGCGACAACCGAAGCGGCAGGCGCAGGAATCCGGGCGTACCGTCGCGGGGCGCCGTCACGGCCCGCACGCGGACGCCCGCTGGAACGCTCGCAAGCAGCGCCGCGGCGTTCGCGCGACGGACCGACGCCTCCCGCGCCGCGAGCGGTAGCGTGCGCTCGAGCAAGCAGGCTGCCGCCCGGCTCATGGCCCTCGGCGCCTCGGGGTCCCGATAGCGTGTCTCCCCGAGGTGCAGCCCAGGAATCGCCGCCGCGAGGCCGTACCGGCCGGGCCGTCCGAGCGCCCACTGGACGAGCGCCGCCGCTGTGATCGCGAGCTCGACGCCGGTCCCCGCGGGCGCCACGTACGCGCCGTCCGGAGTGTGCAGTCCGCCGCGCGTCACCAGCGCACCGCCTCTCCCCGCCGTCCAACCCTTGCCGCGCCCGAAGCTCAGGACGCTCAGCCTCCCCAGGCTGCCGAGCGGTGCGCCGCGCCACTCCGCACCGTGACCCTGGGCGGCGTCCTCGACGGCGAGCGCGCCGAACCCGGCGACGCAGTGTTCGATCGCCTCCCAGTCCACCGGAACGCCGCATAACGGCGCAACCACGACGATCCGCGCACCCGCGGCGAGCGTGGCGGTAACCGAGTCGAGATCCGGGGCGAGCGTCGCCGGATCGACGTCGTACAGCGCGATCCGCACGCCCGCCCCCACCGCCGCCGCCGCGACGTCGTAGCATGAGTACGCCGGCAGGGCCACGACGCACGGCCCGCCGGCGGCCGCGGCGCGGATGGCGAGCTCGAGCGCCTGCGTCCCGCTCCCGACGAGCAGCGCATGCTCGCCTCGATACAGCGCCCGAATGAGCCTGCGCACCCGGGGCCGCGGATCGTCGCGCCGGCTGAGCCCGCGCGCCGCGCCGCGCCAGGCGGCCCGCCAGGTCAGGGGTGAGTACGCCGGCAGCTGGCGCCACAGCAGGCCGCGGCCGGGAACGTCTCCCACCGGGCCGGGGCGCTTCCGGCGCACCGGCGGGCGAAGCCGCGCGAGCAGCCGCGCCGGCGGTGCGGTCATGGCAGCTGCCGCGCGAGGAAAGGACCGACGCGGTTCGTGACGGCGAGCGGGAGGCGCCGCCACACCCCGGTCGCGAGCCGGTACAGGGGCCGCTCGGGCGAGGGCGTGGACGCGACATCCCGCGGCGACCACTGCAGCCACGGCAACGGCACGTCTGCCCCGCCCCATTGCCGCTTGAAGCGATGCGTGCCGCTGCCCGGCGTGCACCGGCCGAAATCGAAGACGCGCACGCCCCGCGCGATCATCCGCTCCATGAACGACCAGTAGAGCAGCATATTGGGCGCGAGCCGGCTGTGCTCGCGGAGCGACGAGGCCCATGTCATCTCGAACTCGTCGCGCCACGCGAACCCGCAGCCCGCCGCGACCGGCTGCGCCCGCTGGTAGACCGCGCCGAACACCACGACGTCGCCGAACGTCGCCGCGATGCGCTCGAAGAAGGCGCGCGGCAGCACCGGGGTGCCGAGGCTCCGCATGTTGCGCCTGAACACCTCGTAGAACGGCTCGAGCTGGTCCGCGCCGAACCGCGCCTCGAGCGCCTCCTTTTGTGAGCGCCGGATCTGGCTCCGGAGCTTGGCGGGAAACTGCCGCCACAGCGACTCGGCCGCGGCGGGAAGGTCGAGCCGCACCGAGAGCTTGCGGTCGGACACGCGGAGTGGGGACGCGACCAGATGCCGCGTCCGCAGCTCCAGCAGGTCCACGTTCATCCGGCGCGCCAGCCCCATGGCATGGTCGGCGAGCGCCGCGACCGCGTCCGGCGCACCGAGCGGCCCGCCGCCGTTCAGAAACGGGAGCGACACGAGATAGTGCCCGAACAGCGGGCTGCGCACGCGCACCAGCGGGAGGAGGCCGCGCCACGCGCCCGCGTCGTCCGTGGCGACCGCGTACGGACAGTCGTGGCCCAGCACGCTCGCCATGACATCGCGCCATCCGGCGAGGTGGCAGAACGTGCTCTCGGGAGCGGACGCCGCGAACGCGTCCCACTCCGACACGCTGCCGTCAAGCGGCGCGACCGAGATCATCGGCGGCCAGCGTGTCCGCGATGGCGGTGAACTCGAACTCGGCGAGCAGGCGCTCGAGCCGCGGCAGCGTGCGCCGCAAGCCCGCGTAGTGCCGCAGCCGGGTAGGCCACGGCACGTCGAGGCGGGGCTGCCCCGGATCGACCTCCCAGGGGTGGATGTAGAACGTCCCCGGCACGCCGCGGCGCTCGCAGTCACGGAACGCCGCGCGCCCGACCGCGTAGGGAAACAGCCGGAAGTAGGCGCCCCCTCCCGCCGGTACGTTGGCGCCCCAACAGTGCAGCGTCGTGGGCGGGACCTCCAGCAGCCGTCCGGCCGGGCGTTCGAGCCGGTGCGGGTCGGGCCGGCCGTTCACATATCCGTACCCCTGCCGGCGCACCGGAAACAGGCTCGAGTCGTAGCGGTAGCCCTCCTCGATCAGGACGTCGAGCGCCCACTCCCGCCCGGGGACGATCGAGAAGCTCGGCGCGCGAAACCCGAGCACGGGCGCGCCGGCGAGATCTTCGAGCAGATCCTTCGAACGCCGCACGGAGTCGCGAAACGTGAGTGCCGACTGCTCCGTCACGCGACGATGGTCCCAGCCGTGCGACGCGATCTCATGCCCCGCCCGCCCGATCCGCCGCACCAGGTCGGGGTGCCGTTGTGCGACCCAGCCGAGCGTGAAGAACGTCGCCCGGGCTTCGCGACTCGCGAGCAGGTCGAGCAGCCGGGATACACACCCTGCCACGCGGGACTCGAAGCACTCCCAGTCCGCGCGACGCACATGCGGCTCGAACGCGGTGACCTGGAAGTACTCCTCGACGTCCACGGTGAAGTGGTGTTTGATCACGCCGTGTGACCGGTGCAACGGATGTGCCCCGCGGCGTGGGCAGGGAGAGGCTGGACGGCGGAGGGGTTCGCACGACACGCGTTGCGTCGCCGCAACAGGTCGCCCACGCCGGACTCCCGTCTCCACCCGTTTGGAGAGGGGGAAATGGGGTGAGGTCGGACGGCCCGGCCGCCCCTGTGGCACCAGCTATGCGCTGCGAGCGCACCGATACCCATGCGCATCGCCATACTCTCCGACATCCACGCGAACTCCGACGCGCTGGCAGCAGTACTCGCCGACGTCGCGCGGCGCGGTGTCGAGACGGCGCTCCACCTGGGAGACGTGGTCGGCTACCACACCAGGCCGCGCCAGACGCTCGCGCTGCTCCGCGAGCACGGCATTCCCGGCGTGCACGGAAACCACGACCTGATGGCGCTCGGCCTGCTGCCGGCGGAGCAGTGCGGTCCGATGGGGGCCAAGGCAATGGCGTGGACGCGCCGCGCGCTGAGCGACGCGGACCGCGAGTATCTCGCCGGCCTACCGGGCGACCTCCGGCTCGCGGGGGGAATCATCTGCGTCCACTCCGCGCTCGGCGATCCGGTTGTGCGGCTCCGGTCCCGGGAGCAGTTCAGCGAAGAGACCGACGTGCTGCGGCGGTTCGACCCGGACCTGCGGATCTGCCTCACGGGCCACACGCACGTGCCCCAGCTCGTCGAAGTGGGGGCGGACGGCGTGGTGGCGCGGGATCCGGCGCTGCAGCGCTCGCTCGACCCGGGCGCGTTCTGCTTCCTCAACCCGGGCAGCGTCGGGCTGCCGCGGGACGACGATGAGCGGGCCTCCTATGCCGTGTTGGACCCGGACGAACGGCTGGTCTCGTTCCACCGGGTCCCGTACGACGGCCGGCGGGTGGCACGCGAGAACCTGCGGCGCGGCATCCGGATCGGGGCCCGCCCGCTGCGGGCCGGGTCGGCCGTGACGCGTCTGTTCTGGTCCGCCTGATGGCCACCCGGCCTGCCGTCCTCGTCACCGGTGCCGACCAACACCAGGGGCTCGCGGTGATCCGCGGCCTCGGCCTGGCGGGAATCCGCGTGGTCGCCTGCGGCGTCGAGCGGCGCAGCATCGGCTTCTACTCGCGCTTTGCGGCGGCGACGGCGCGCTACACCTCGCCCTTCGCGAGCCGGCAGGACTTCGTCGCCGACATCCTGCGCATCGTGCGGCAGACCGGCGCGAGCCTGATCATCCCGACGGTCGAGTCGACGATGGTCGTGCTCAACGAGTGGCGTCACGTGGTCGAGCCCTCCGCCGCGCTCGCCGCGCCTCGCCCGGATGTCTTCGAGTACGCCATCGACAAGGGCAAGACGCTCGGGCTCGCCGAGCGGCTTCAGGTGCCGACGCCGCGCACCGTGCAGGGAGCGACCACGGGCGAGATCCTCGCGCGCGCGGGCGAGCTGCGGTTCCCCGTGGCGATCAAGCCGCGGGGCCACGGGCTGCACCTCGCGACCGCCAACACCCTGGGGTTCAAGGTCCGCTACGCGAGGACGGCGGACGAGCTCGGAGAGCGTCTGCAACCGTTCGAGCGCGATGCGAAAGCGTTGCTGGTGCAGGAGTACGTGCCGGGCGTGGGGCGCTGCGTCGCCGCGGTGTGCCGCCAGGGCGAGCCGCTCGCGCTGTTCGCCTACGCGCGCGACCGCGAGCTTCCGCTCTCCGGCGGCGTGAGCGTCGTGCGGCGGAGCATCCCGCTCGATGAGCGGCTCGAGTCGTATACCGCCGCGCTGCTGCGCGAGGTTGGCTGGCACGGCGTGGCGATGGTCGAGTTCAAGTACGACCTCCAAGCCGACCGCTACACCCTCATGGAGATCAACGGGCGATTCCAGGCCTCCACGGCGCTCAGCCTCGACGCGGGCCTGAACCTGCCGCGCCTGGTGGCGGCGCTCTACGGGATCGGCCGGACGGGGCCGATCCCGCCGTACCGCGTCGGGGTCGAAGAGCGCTGGCTGCGGGGGGACGTGCTGGCGCTGCGCGACGCCCTCATCGGCCGACACGCCCCGACTGCCGCCCCCGCCGGCTCGCTCCCGCTCCGCAGGCGGGTGCTGTGGCACTTCGCCCGCGACTTCCGCCCGGGGATGCGCTACGATGAATTCAAGTGGTACGACCCCAAGCCGGGGGTGGCCGAGGGCCTTGGGCTCATCGCCATGACGCTCGGCTGGCTGTTCGGCTGGGTGAGGCGAATCGGCGGCTACCGACCGCTGCGCAGGCGCGCCAGCACACTCACCAGCTCCATGGCGCACCGGTCGATCCGCGCGTAGACCGCGCTGCATACGTCCACCCCCTGCTCCACGGGGTCCTCGATGGTCCGGGCCGCGAGGGGCTCGGGATCGAGATCGCCCAGCAGGACGACGTCCCGCGGCAGGCGGCCGAAGCGCTCGCAGATCGCCCGGCGCTGAACCGTGTCCATCACGACGATGAGGTCGGCCCCGTGCGCCAGCTCGGCCGTGACCATCCGCGAGCGGTGCGGCGAGAGGTCCACGCCGCGCTTGGCGGCTGCCGCGCGCGCATCGGGCGGCGCGGGCCGATTGGCCCCCAGAAACCCCGCGGACTCCACCTGCACACCCCAGGGATCGAGCCGCCGGCGCAGCACGGCGGCGGCGAACGGGCTGCGGAAGATGTTTCCATTGCACACCACGAGCAGCCGCGCGGGCCGCTGGCGGGCAAGCAAGGACACCACGGCCCGTCGCCGCCGTACGGAGTGCAGCACGCGCCCGGGCGCGCGCGACAGGCGCCTCAAAAGTTGAGCCACCACTCTCCCTCCAGGCGCGACGTCGCAAGGTTCGAGCCTTCGACCCGACCACGGCGTCACCTCCGTCGACATGGATTCCTCGGTTCGATAACCCAGTAGGCCGGCCCGGACGGGTTCACGGACGTCCCTCGAGCGTCGAGGCAGAATGGCCGCGACACCTGCGGCCTACACGCATCGAGGCGCACGATACACAGTAATTCACACGGAACGGCAAGCAGGTTCTAGAGGCCGAGCCAGGGGTCTCGGTGCTGCCTCGTGTTGCCCCAGCGCCACAAGCGCACGACGTGCTGGCGCTCCCGGAGCGTCTGGCTTGAGATGTGCAACGAGGAGCGGGCACCGTGCGATCCGTTCACGCAGGCCGATTTTGCGGAGGGCGCGAAGCGAATGCGATACCTCATCACCGGAGGTGCGGGATTCATCGGGTCGCACCTGGTGGAGCACCTCGTCGCCCTAGGGCACGAGGTCGTGGTGTTGGACGACCTGTCCGCGGGCCGGCGCGAGAATCTGGCCGACGTTTGGAACGCGATCCGGTTCATCGAGGGGAGCGTCACGGACTCGGACACCTGCCGGCAAGCGATGGAGCGTGTCGATTGCGCCCTGCACCAGGCGGCGGTCACGTCCGTCCAGAGTTCCGTCGACCACCCCCTCGCCGCCCATGAAGTCAACCTGACCGGCACGGTCAACGTGCTGCTTGCGGCCCGCGACGCGGGGGTGCGCCGCGTCGTCTTTGCGGGCTCGACCTCGGCGTACGGGAGCCCGGCGCGGCTGCCGAACTGCGAAGACCACCCCACCCGACCGCAGTCACCGTACGCCGCCTCGAAGGCGGCTGCCGAGCAGTACTGCCGGGCGTTCTACGCGACCTACGGGCTCGAGACCGTCGTACTGCGCTATTTCAACGTCTTCGGGCCGCGCCAGAACCCGAATTCCCAGTACGCCGCGGTCGTGCCGCGGTTCATCAGCGCCGCGCTGCGGGGGGAGCGGCCCATCATCTACGGCGACGGCCGTCAGACGCGGGATTTCGTACACGTCGCGAACGTCGTGTACGCCAACCTGCTCGCCAGCCAAGCGGCGGC
>DASPXO010000216.1:0-3132 GCA_035637235.1 Gemmatimonadales bacterium
CCGACCCGGATTTCCGGCGAGCCTGGCTCCAGCGAGGAGCGGCCGCCCTGCGCACAGGTCACCCTGATATCCATCGGGGTAAAGATTCCAAGGGTGATGAAGCCCACCAGCATGTTGGCGAAACCGAGCTGCGTCTCAACCTTCGCTATGCCACCAGTGCACTTCGCCTGAGTGCCCACGGTGCTCGGGGGTACGAGCCCTCCGATCCACGAGGCGGCCCAGCGTTTCTCGACGGTGACAGTGGAAGGCGTAAGGCCGGTTTCAATCGTAGCGTGGTAGCATCCAGCGAGGACGAACACCGCGGCGACAGGCGCTAGGCTCTTGAGCATGTGCACCTCCCGAATGAGAAGCGGTCGGATACGGCCAACGGGGTACACCCGCATGCGCGGTCGGTATCAACGGCGCGGCTCCAATGTTCAGGCCGTCAATCAAGCGCGCAAGTGGGGAAGTGCTCAGTGCCAGGGTGACGATTTGCCGACCGGAGTCAACGCGATGCACCGTGTCACCACGTCGCGTGTGCAGCTCCCCTTCTGTCTCTAATTGACAATATCTCATCGCCTGTTCTACGTTTGCGGCGTGCCCGCCCAAAGCTTCCGAGGACCAGTCTGCGCACCCTGCCGGCGGCGGCTGCCATCGCTGACCTGATTCGCCGGACGGAGGAGGCGATCTTCACCGTTCCCGTGGCCTCGAGTTAGTCCCGATGCAGCTCACGGTTCGCGAGGCGGCCTCGTACCTGCGCGTCGACGAGGCGACGGTCCGCCGCTGGATTCTGCGCCGCGGTCTTCCCGTCCACCGCGTGAACGAGCGGCTCCACTTGAACGCGATCGAGCTGTGGGAGTGGGCCACCGAGCAGGGCATTCCGGTCTCGCGGACCCTGCTCGAACAGGCGCAGCGGCAACCGGAGCAGGTTCCGCCCCTGTCGGCGTTACTGTCCGCCGGGGGCATTCATCATGACGTCGGGGGGCGGGACAAGGCGAGCGTGCTGCGCGCAATCGTCGAGCGTTTGCCGCTGCCGTCCGACGTTGATCGCGAGTTCCTCACGACGACGCTCGAAGCCCGCGAGGCGATGGGATCGACGGGGATCGGGGACGGCATTGCGATCCCCCACGTGCGAAACCCGATTCTGCTCCACGTCACCGCTCCGTTCGTGACGCTGTGCCTGCTGCGTGACCCGGTGAACTTCGATGCGGTGGACGGCAAGCCGGTCCACGCGTTGTTCACCGTGGTCAGCTCGAACGTGCCCGGGCATCTCCGGATCCTCGGCCAGCTCGGCTTCGTGCTGCGCGACGAGCAGCTGCGCCGCCTGCTGGTGCGGCGGTCGCCGGCGGCGGAGATCCTGGCCCGGGTCCAGGCGGTCGAGGGCCTGGCGAGCGGGTTCCACACGGCCACGCCCCGCGACAGCGAGCCGTGACGGCGGTGACCGCGCCCGCCGCCGCCGCCGTCTGTTGGGCCGCGGGTGCGTCCGGTGGGTGGCTGCTGCAGCGGCGGCCGGTGGGCGCGGTGCTCGGCGCGGGCGGCGCGATCGCCGGCGCCGTGGCGGCGGGGATCGCCGGGGCGCGGGCGCTGACGGCCCTCACGCCCCAGTCCTGGCACGCGCCGTGGAACGCGCCGGCCGGCGCGCTCGCCGTGCGCCTCGATCCGCTCGCTGCCGTCTTCCTGATCCCGCTGGCGGCCGTCGGCGGGCTCTGTGCGGTGTACGGCGTGGCGTATCTGCGCCGGCACGCGCACGGGCGACCCATCGGCGGTTCGCTCGCGACCTACAACATCCTGCTCCTGAGCATGGCGCTCGTCGTCACGGCAAACGACGTCGTGCTCCTGCTTGTCGCGTGGGAGCTGATGACACTGAGCTCGTGGGCGCTGGTCGTGAGCGATCACGACGTGCCCGCTGTTCGCGCGGCGGGTCTGCAGTACCTCGTCGCCGGCCATCTGGCGACGGCGGCACTCCTGCTGCTGGGGCTGTTCCTCGGGACCGGGAGCGGCACGTTCGAGATCGCTGCGCTCTCCCCACCTGCGACGGTTCCGTCCGGGCTGCTCTTTGGGCTCGCCGTGATCGGCTTCGGGACCAAGGCGGGGATCGTCCCGCTGCACGTATGGCTGCCGGACGCTCATCCGGCCGCGCCATCGCACGTCTCCGCCCTCATGTCGGCGATCATGATCACGCTGGGCTTCTACGGCCTGGCGCGCTTCGTCCCGCTGTTCGGTCCCCCGGCGCCGTGGTGGGGATACGTGCTGATCGCCCTCGGGATGGTGGGCGCGGCGGGCGGCGTGACGTTCGCCATCGCCCAGCGCGACGTGAAACGCGTCTTGGCGTACTCGACGGTAGAGAACGCCGGCCTCGTGACCCTTGCGGTGGGCCTGGGCCTCCTTGCCACGGCGCAGGGGGAGCCGGTGCTCGCCGGCCTGGCATGGACCGGCGCGCTGCTGCATCTGTGGAATCATGCCCTCGCAAAGGCGCTGCTGTTCCTTGGGTTCGGCGCGATCGCCCAGGGCGCGAAGAGCCGCAGCCTCGACGCCCTGGGCGGGTTCCTACGCGGCTGGCCGCTGGTCGGCGGGATGCTGTTCATCGGCGCGGCGGCGATGGCCTCGCTCCCCGGTCTGAACGTCTTCACCAGTGAGTGGCTGTTGCTGCGCGCAGCCCTGCTCGGAGCCGTCGCGACGCGAGGTGGCGGGAGCGCCGGCGTCGCGTTCCTCGGCAGCGTTCTGGCTATCGCGCTGACGGGCGGGCTCGCCGTTGCCTGCTTCACGCGGCTCGTGGGCGTCGCTCTCGCGGGCTCCGCCCGAACTGCCGAGGCGGCAGCCGCGCCGCGTCCGGGCTGGGCCATGGTGCTGCCGCTCGTGTTGTTCGCCGCCGCCTGCATCACCATGGCGGTGATTCCCAGCGCCGCGGCGGGCGTGCTCGGCGCGGCGGTGACCGTCATTGCGCCGGCGGCGGATGCGCAGGCGGCGCACGCCGTCCTCCGGCCGCTCGGCGTGGTGGTGCCGCTGCTCGCCGCGGCGACGGTCCTGCTGGTCGCACTGCGGCGCGGATTGGGGGGGCGGGCGTCACCGCGGGAGAGCGTCACCTGGGGGTGCGCCTACGCCGCGCCGTCCGTGGCGATGCAGTACACGTCCTCATCGTTCGCGGAGCCGTTG
>DASPXO010000217.1:0-9036 GCA_035637235.1 Gemmatimonadales bacterium
AAGGGGGAGCTCATCCAGCCCGAGCTCAAGGTGGGGGATCGGGTGGTGTACGGGAAGTACAGCGGCACGCAGGTGGAGCTTGGAGGTGAGGAGATCATCCTCATCAAGGAATCCGACGTCATTGCGAAGCTCGGCTAAGGCACGAGGAGGGATAGAGAAATGGCTGCCAAGCTGCTGGAGTTCGATGTTGAGGCTCGCGCCCGGCTCAAGCGGGGCATGGACCAGCTGGCCGATGCGGTGAAGGTGACGCTCGGTCCGAAGGGCCGCAACGTCGTGATCGAGAAGAAGTTCGGCAACCCGACGATCACCAAGGACGGCGTCACCGTCGCCAAGGAGATCGAGCTCGAGGACCCGGTCGAGAACATGGGCGCCCAGATGGTCAAGGAGGTGGCGACCAAGACCTCGGACGTGGCGGGCGACGGAACGACGACCGCGACGGTGCTGGCCCAGGCGATCTTCCGCGAGGGCCTGAAGTCCGTCACCGCTGGCGTCAACCCGATGTCGCTGAAGCGCGGCATCGACAAGGCGGTCGAGGCGGTGGTGGAGGAGCTGAAGAAGATCTCGGTGCCGACCGCCGGCCGGAAGGAGATCGCCCAGGTAGGCACGATCTCGGCCAACGGCGACCAGGAGATCGGCGCGAAGATCGCCGACGCGATGGAGAAGGTCGGCAAGGACGGGGTGATCACGGTCGAGGAGGCGAAGGGCCTCGAGACCACACTGGAGACCGTGGACGGGATGCAGTTCGACCGCGGCTACCTCTCGCCCTACTTCATCACCGATCCGGAGAAGATGGAGGCCGTCCTCGAGGACGCCTACATCCTGATCCACGACAAGAAGATCTCGTCGATGAAAGATCTGCTCCCGATCCTCGAGAAGGTGGCGCAGGCCGGCCGGCCGCTCTTGCTCATCGCGGAGGACGTGGAGGGCGAGGCGCTGGCGACGCTGGTCGTCAACAAACTGCGCGGCACCTTGAAGGTGTGCGCGGTCAAGGCGCCGGGCTTCGGTGATCGCCGCAAGGAGATGCTGATCGACATTTCGAAACTGACGGGCGCGCCGCAGGTGATCTCCGAGGAGATGGGCCTGAAGCTCGAGAACGCGACGCTCAACGATCTCGGCTCGGCGAAGCGGATCGTGATCGACAAGGACAACACGACGATCGTGGGCGGCAAGGGCAAACACGACGCGATCCAGGGCCGCATCAAGGAGATCAAGGCCGCGATCGAAAAGTCCACCTCGGACTACGACAAGGAGAAGCTGCAGGAGCGGCTCGCGAAGCTCGCAGGCGGCGTCGCGGTGATCAACGTCGGTGCGGCCACCGAAACCGAGATGAAGGAGAAGAAGGCCCGCGTGGAGGACGCGCTGCACGCGACCCGGGCGGCCGTCGAAGAGGGCATCGTGCCGGGCGGTGGCGTGTCCCTGCTGTGGTGCCAGAAGGCGCTCGAGAAGACGAAGACCGCCGCCGAGGACGACCAGAAGATCGGCGTCGACATCGTGCGCCGCGCGCTGGAGGAGCCGGTCCGCTGGATCGCGCAGAACGCCGGCCAGGAGGGCTCGATCGTGGTCGAGCGGGTGCGTGAGGCCAAGAACAAGAATTTCGGCTACAACGCCCAGACCGACGCCTTCGAGGATCTCGTGGCCGCGGGGGTCATCGATCCGACCAAGGTCACGCGCACCGCGCTGCAGAACGCCGCGTCCATCGCCGGCCTCCTGCTGACGACCGAATGCGTCATCGTGGAGAAGAAGGAGAAGGACAAGTCGCCGCCGATGCCCGGTGGCGGCGGCATGGGAGGGATGTACTAGAGGCACAGAGGCACAGAGGCACAGAAGCGCAGCGGCACAGACGCAGGGGCGCCCCGGGGGGAGACTTTCCGGGGCGCTCTCGTTTGGCGTATCTTGTCGGTGTGCCTCCGCCGGATCCGCGGCCTCCTCCACCTTCCCCGACGCCTGAGGCGCCGTCGCCCTCAGCGTCAGGCTCCCGGCACCGTGCGATGCTGCCGCGCGACCTCGGGGATTTCCTGATCGATCTCTCCATCGCCCTGCACAAGCACTCCCTGTACCCCGATGGGCATCCCTCGCTCGCGCCCGCCGCCGAGTCGGTGGCCCGCCGGGCGGGGCTGCTGCTCGAAAGTCGCAACACCATCTCGCTCGGCGTGGCGCGCCACCAGCTGGTCATCGAGGGGGTAGCCTCTGACCCCAAGCACCCGGTGGTGCGCGAGCTCGCCGGGCGGCTGCACCGGCACCACCTCGGGGCGATCACCTTCCGGCGGGGTGTGCAGGCGGGCGAGGTGGTGGCGGTTCTCGAGATGCTCGCGGTCGAGGCGGAGCGCGTGGGCGAGCCGCTCGGGCTGGGGCCGCCCGAGCGACTGCGAGCCTGGGAGCACGTGCAACTGCACCCGCTGACGTACGAGCGCCTCGAGCTGGTCGACGAGGGCGCTCCGGCGGGCGCGCCGGGCGATGCGCGCGTGGCGGGGCTCTGGGTGGGTCTGGCGCGGGCGGCGATGGCCATGGGGCCCGACAGCGAGGAAGCGCCGCCCACCGAGCCCGTGGTCATCGCCCACGCGATTGACGAGCATTCGCAGGGCGACGCCGCCGCGGGCTACGACCAGGTGATCGTGGGCTACCTGCTCCAGATCGCGGAGCAGTTGAAGAAGACCGGCGGCCCGGAGGCGCTGGGGCTGCGGCGCCGCACGTCGCGGCTGCTCCGGTCCCTCAAGCCCGATACGCTGCGGCGGCTCGTGGAGATGGGCGGCGATTTCATGCAGCGGCGCCGGTTTGCCCTCGACGCGACGGACGGCATGACGGTGGACTCGGTGCTCGAAATTCTCAAGGCGGCCGCCGAGGCGTCGCAGCAGGAGCTGTCCCACTCGCTGGTGCGCATGCTCTCCAAGCTCGCCGCCCACGCCGAGACGGGGGCTCCGGAGGTCCGGGCGCAGGCCGACAGTGCGCTGCGGGAGCAGGTCCGGGGGCTGCTCGCGGGGTGGTCCCTCCCTGATCCGAACCCCGGCGCCTACGGTGCGGCGCTCGACCGGATGGCGCGGGCCGCCCCCATCTTCGCGGTCGCCCAGGACGCCGGATACTCGGCGGAGCCGGACCGCGTCGTGGCGATGGCGCTCGAGGTGGAGAGCGTCGGGCCGCGGGCGCTCCTGGCGGTCGACCGGATGGTCGAGGACGGGCGGCTCGGTCAGGTGCTCGACGCGCTCGACCAGCTGCCGACGACGCACGCGGCCGCCGGCGTGGTGTGGGAGCGGATCGTCACGGAGGACATCGTGCGCCGCGTCGTCACCGCTGAGCCGGTGGACTTCAAGGTCCTCGAGCGGCTCGTGCCGCGGCTGCCACCGGCCCTCTCGGTCCCGTTGCTCGAGGCGCTCGCGGCGGCCGAGTCGCGCGGCACGCGCCGCGGGCTGCTCGGACAGCTCGCCCGGATGGGCTCCGCGATCGGGCCGATCATCGTGGGGCGGCTGGACGACGAGCGCTGGTACGTGGTCCGCAACCTGATCGCGCTGCTGGACGAGCTCCGGTCGCTCCCGGAGGGCTTCTCGCCGGCGCGCTTCACGCTCCATCCCGATGCGCGCGTGCGCTGGCAGGCGATCAAGCTGCAGCTCAAACTGCCCGTCGAGCGCGACGCGGCGCTGCTCGCGGCGCTGAAGGACCGGGATCCGCGCACGGTGCGGCTCGCACTCGGTCTCGGGGTGGCGCTGCAGCAGTGGCCCGACGCGGCCGTGCCCCTGCTGGTGGGCCACGCGACCGACCGCTCGCACACGACCGACTTACGCGTGCTGGCCATTCGCGCGCTCGGGTACACCGCCGCCCCGGCCGCGCTGGAGGCGCTGCTGCGACTCACGACCGGCGGCCGGACGTTGTTCGGCAAGCGGCGGCTGCCGTTCAAGTCGCCGCAGTTGCTCGTCGCGCTGACGGCCCTCGCCACGGGCTGGTCCGCCGACCCGCGGGCGCAGGAGCGGCTGGCCCGCGCGACCGCATCGCGAGACCCGGAGGTCCGCGCCGCCGCCGCCCGGACGTGGCCCCGCCCATGAGCGATCCCGTCACCTTCCTGACCGCGTTCGCGCAGGCGCTCGCCACGATGACGCTGTACGCGGACGGCCATCCGGCCCGGGCGCGCGGGATCGACGCGGCGTACCGCGAGCTGCAGGATCTCCAGGCCGACACGCCGCGCCCGCTCTTCACGTTCCTCGGCGACGAGATCGTGTGCGGCCGGCTGCCGCTGCGCGAGCTCAAGGACTGGGACTGGGCCCACCGGCTCGCGCAGGCGGGCGTCCAGCGGCTCGAGTTCCAGGACCACGTGAGCCGCGACGACTTCGAGGGGTTCCTGGACGAGGTGCTGGCGCGCCTGACCCTGTCCGCCATCGACACGTCGGAGGCGCGGCAGATGCGCCGCTCGAGCATCCGCTACGGGACGGTCGGGATCCGGGGCGACGCGGACGCCGCCCCGGAGGCGGGCGAGGAGCCGCTCCAGACGGCGACCATCAGCTACTCCCTGGGCGAGGAGGCGGACACGGTGCGCTGGCTGCAGAACGAAGTGAAGGCGGGCGGCGCCGTGCCCCTCGCCGAGGCGGAGGCGGTGGTGCGCTCGCTTGCGCTCGCGATGCATGGCGGCCGGCACGTCATGATCCCGCTGCTCCAGTTGAAGGAGTTCGACCAGTACACCACGACCCACTCGATGAACGTGTCCGTGCTCGCCATGGCGCTCGCCGAGTACCTGGGGCTGGGCGGGCGCGACGTGCGGACGTTCGGGGTCGCCGGATTGCTGCACGACCTCGGCAAGGTGCGCATTCCGCTCGAGATCCTGACCAAGCCCGGACGCTTCACCGACGAAGAGCGGGCGATGATGAACCGGCACCCGATCGACGGGGCGCAGATCATTCTGGAGTCCGGGGAGGAGTTCGACGTCCCCGCCGTCGTCGCCTACGAGCACCACATCATGCTCAACGGCGGCGGCTACCCCACGCTCACGTTCCGCCGCGACTGCCATTACGCCAGCAAGCTGGTGCATGTCTGCGACGTCTACGACGCGCTGCGCACCCACCGGCCCTACCGCGACGCCTGGCCGCAGGAGCGCGCGCTCGGCTACCTGGAGGGGCGAGGGGGCTCGGAGTTCGACCCTGAGCTGGTGACGTCCTTCGTGACCATGATGCACAAGTGGGAGCCGCAGCTCGCCGTCTCCTACAGCGAGGACTCCCCGATCGTGCTCCCGGGCGCATGAGCGGGTCGGCGTGATGACGGCCCTGAGGCTCGTCGTCACCGCCTGCGCGTGCGCCGCGGCGTTCCCGCTCGCGGCACAACGCGCCGCCCCGTCGCCGCGCGTCCACATTGAAGGGAAGTGGCAGGCGAAGACCGAGGACGAGATCCGGCACATCATGGTGCGGCGCGACAGCTCCGCTCAGTTCGGCGACCAGGTGGCGCGGTGGCGGGTGGTGGGGGACAGCCTGTGGATCGCGCTCGGCGACGGCGTCTGGCAGGTCTACGGGATGCGGCTCGACGGGGAGAAGCTCACGCTCTCGGGGGGCGACCTCGAGCGACCGGTGACGCTGCGGCGCGTCGGGCCGCCGACGCCTCGGGCGGACTCCCTTCCCATTCCGCCGCCGCCGCCCCCAACCGAGCGCGCCTGGGACTAAAACCTAGACGCCCAGACGCCTAGGCGTGTAGGCGTTCAGCGGACCTCGCTGACGGTGGTGAGCCGCCAGCCGTTCGGGGTATTGGCGAACCGCATGCTGAAGTGCGGCCGCTCCTCGCGCTGCGCGCCGCCGCCGGCGGGCGCGAACCCGTACACCGCGTCGACCACGGCGGTCGCCTCGTTGCCGCTGACGGAGAGGCTCTTCACGGTGTAGCGTGCGGTGAGCCCAGTCGCGCTCCGAAAGAACGCCTCCCAGCTCGTGCGCTCCGCATCGGTCATCCCCGGGTAGAGCACGCGCACGTTCGCCACGCGCTCGCTCGCCATCGCGCGGGCGAGATCTTCGAGCAGGACCTCGATCGCGGCCCGCGCCTCGAGGGGCTGCGGCGACGCCGGCGCCACGCCCGCCGCCACGCCGACCTGCTCGGCGTCGAGGGCGGCCAGCTTCGCCAGCGTGAAGTCCATCGCGTCGTGGAGCGACTCGGCGCGCTGCAGCGACGTGGCGGCGCGTCCCGCCTCGGGGCGCGTCGCCAGCGCGCGCACGACCGGGGTGGCCCGCCCGATCGCGTGCTCCGCTTCCTGCCGCAACGCCTCTGCCTCCCCCAGCGCCGTGCGGTACTGCGCCACCGCGCTGAGGTAGCCCGTCGCCGCGTGCGCCAGGTCGCCGCTCCGCACGGCGTGCTCGGCGGCGTGCAGCATCGTCTCCGCCAGGAGCAGCGAGGGCACGTTGTTCTTCATCGCGCCCGCGCGCTGCGCCCGGTCGCGCGCGGCGAGCGCCGAGTCGCGCTGCGCGACGAGGGCGGGGTTGAGCCCGCCCGGCAGCGGAGCGGCGACGACCTGGTTCAGAGCGACGGTGGTGAGCCCGCCCTCGTCCGGCGGGGGCGGCGCGGCCGCCGACGACGGCTGGCGCGCCACGTAGTAGAGCATCGTCACCACGATGCCCAGGGCGGCGAGCGCCGCCAGGCGCCACTTGAGCGGTGCCCGGGTGACCAGCCGCAGGGCGGCGCCCGGGATGGGCGTCCACCGGAGGGTCATGCGCGCGGTGGCGTCGGAGGCCCCCGAGAGCGCCGCCCGGATGCCGAACAGCGCCGACTGCATCTGCCGGGCGGTCTCGTAGCGGTCCTCCGGGATCTTGTTGAGCGCCTTGGCCACGACCCGCTCGAGCGCGGCGGGGATCGACGGCGCCATGGTGCGGAGCGGCTTCGGATCGGTGGTGAGGACCTGGTACAGCACGCCGTGCACCGTCTCTCCCTCGAACGGCTTCCGGTACGAGAGCAGCTCGTACAGGAGGCACCCCACCGCGAACAAGTCGGTGGCGGGTGTGATCGGGCCGTTGGTGATTTGCTCCGGCGCCATGTAGGTCGGTGTGCCGACGATCGAGCCCGAGCCGGTGACGTCGGCCCACTGCAGCCGCGCGATGCCGAAGTCCATGATCTTCACCGCCCCGTCGGACGCGATCCGGACGTTCGACGGCTTCACGTCGCGGTGGATCACGCCGCGCTCGTGCGCGTACGCGAGCCCCTGCAACACCTCGATCGCGATGTCGAGCTTGCGCTCGAGCGCGAGCGGCTCGTGCATCGCGACCAGCGTGCTCAGGTCGCGTCCGTCCACCAGCTCCATCGCGATGAAGAGCTGGCCGTCGGCTTCGCCGAGATCGTAAATCGTGATGAGGTTGGGGTGCTGCAGCGCGCCGGCGGCGCGGGCCTCCCGGAGGAACCGGTCGCGCGCGTCCGGCGACCGCCCCACCGCGCCGCTCAGGATCTTGAGCGCGACGTAACGGCGGATGACGGAATCGTAGGCCTTCCACACGGCGCCCATCGCCCCTTCGCCGATGAGCTCGTGCAGCTCGAACTTGCCGACTGTGCGGTACTGATCGGTCTTGTGGGCCATGCTGGTCGTCACGCCGAACTCAACAATGTGCGCGGGGCGGGCGGGTCGGGCAACCGCCGGGGCCGGACCGGCGCTCAGCGCGTGGCCCAGTCGTAGATGCGCCCGAGCATCGCCTGCGTCGCCTCGTCCACCGCGACCTGGCGCCGCTGCAGCACGCGCTCGGCGGTCTTGAGGAAGCCCTCTCGGGTGACCCGCCCGCCGCCCGGGCCCGCCCCCCAGGCGAAGGGCGGCACGTACTTGGGCGGACGCACTGCGTCGAACACGTTCGCGCCGGCGCCGATCACGCTGCCCGTGCCCAGCAATGTGCCGATCGCCGTTTTGGCGTGGTCGCCGATCAGGCTGCCCAACAGCTGCAGGCCGGTCTCGATCGGCGCCCCGGCGACGTCGAGCCGGACCGGGCCGTAGGTGTTCTTCAGGTTCGACGTGATGGTGCCGGCGCCGAGATTCGCCCAGCGGCCGATCACCGAGTGCCCCACGAACCCGTCGTGGGCCTTGTTGGCGAAGCCCAGAAACACGCACGACGCGAGCTCGCCCCGGACCCTGCAGTGCGGGCCGAGCGCCGAGCCCTTGATCGGCCCGCCGAGCAGCTGCGTGTGCGCGCCCACCCAGAGCGGCCCTTCGAGCCGCGTGCCCGCGCGCACCGCGACGCCGCTCTCGAGCACGACCGGACCCGCGGTCGTGTCGAACACCACACCCGGCTCGACGGCGGCGCCGCGCAGCGCGAGCAGGCTCGGGTCGCCGATCACGGTGCTGCCGCGGGGGATAGGGGCGGTCTCACCGAGCGATGCCGCCAGGTCGTCGGCCAGCAGCCGCTCGAGCGCCGGGATGAGATCGTACACCCCGTGCAGCACGACGCCGGCGACCTCGACGGTCGCGGCGTGCGCCTGCGGGCCGTCCCAGCCAGCCCCGGGGCCGACGCCCCAACCCACCGTCACGCCCTGACAGCTGAGCCGGAACGCGCCCGCGGGCCACGCGGGCGCGCTGCCGCGCGGGGCGAAGGTCGAGGACCCGATCACGGCCGGTCCCGTCACGGCGTGCCGGGCGCGCACCGCTGGCACCCCGGGCTCGACGAACCCGGAGAGGTGGGGGAGAGCGAAGATCGCCGCGGCCTCCGCACCGACGAACGCTTCCCACCGCTCCCGGACGAGGTGCGCCCCCGCGCGCAGCTCGCAGAGGGGCCGCACGCCGGCGAACGGCGCCCACGCGGGGGCGGGCTCCGGGTCCAGCAAGTACAGGGCCGGCGCGCCCGGCGTCACAGCCGCTGCACCAGCTGCTTCAGGCGCTCCGGTCGACCGGTGGGCATGACGAGCGTGTGGCCGTTCGCGCGCACGACGACCAGGTCCTCCACGCCCACCAGCGCCACGTGCCCGCTGTCCCACCAGATCACCGAGCGCCGCACGTCGTCGCCCAGGGTCACGTTGCCGACGACCACGTTGCCGCGCGAGTCGGTCGGGCGGATCCGCAGCAGCGCGTCCCAGGACCCGATGTCGTCCCAGCGAAACGTCCCGGTGACGACGGCG
>DASPXO010000218.1:0-41046 GCA_035637235.1 Gemmatimonadales bacterium
GGCTACGGCGAGCTGTTCTCGTTCATCACGTGGACGTCGGTGGGGCTGATGGGCGCCGCCGCTGCCGTCGCGGGTCAGAACCTGGGGGCTCGCCGCCCCGAGCGCGCGGTGCACGGCGTGCACGTCGCCGCGGGGATCGGCCTGGCGGTCGCGGCGGCGATCGGGCTGCTGTTCATCACGATCCCGCGCTCCCTGCTCGCGCTGTTCGGAATGACCGACCCGGTGGTCGTCGGCCTGGGCACGCGGCTGCTCGGCTTCCTCAGCGTGTCGGGGCTGTTCGTCACGGTCGCGCTCACGTATACGGGGGGGCTCCAAGGCACGGGCGACACCCGCTCGCCGCTCTACATCTCGATCGTCTCCCAGATCCTGGTCCCGCTCGGTCTCTGCGCGCTGCTCGAGGCTCGGCGCGACTTGCGCCCGGCCGACATCTGGACGGCGATTCTGCTCGGCCACATGACGCGCTGTGCCCTGAGCGTGCTGCGGTTCCGCCAGGGGAAGTGGCGGACCATCCGAGTGGACATGGAGCCGGCGCGCCCCTAGAGGCTTCGCCCAAACTCTCATGAGCACCACGGTCGACGCACCGAAGGCCGGACGCCGCGAGTGGATCGGCCTCGCCGTGATCGCCCTGCCCTGCCTGCTCTACTCGATGGACCTGACCGTGCTCAACCTGGCGGTGCCCCACATCAGCGCGGCCCTCCGGCCCAGCAGCGCGCAACAGTTGTGGATCATCGACATCTATGGATTCCTGATCGCCGGGTCGCTCATCACCATGGGCACACTGGGCGACCGGATCGGCCGGCGCCGGCTGCTGCTGATCGGCGCCGCGGCGTTCGGCGTCGCCTCGGTGCTCGCGGCGTTCTCGACCAGCCCCGAGATGCTGATCGCGACGCGCGCGCTGCTCGGGATCGCCGGGGCGACCCTGGCCCCGTCTACCCTGTCCCTGATCCGCAACATGTTCCTCGACCCGCATGAGCGCACGATCGCGATCGGGGTCTGGGTCACCAGCTACTCGCTCGGCGGGGCGATCGGCCCGCTGCTCGGCGGCGTGCTGCTGCAGTACTTCTGGTGGGGGTCGGTGTTCCTGATCGGCGTGCCGGTGATGTTGCTGCTGCTGGCGCTGGGGCCGGTGTTGCTGCCGGAGTTCCGTGATCCCAACGCCGGCCGCCTGGACGTCTTCAGCGCCGCTCTGTCGCTGGCCGCGGTGCTCCTGGTGATCTACGGCCTCAAGCGGATCGCCGAGGATGGCCTGGGAGCCGTGCCGGCTCTCTCCATCGCGGCAGGCGTGGCGATCGGCGTCGCCTTCGTACGCCGGCAGCGCACGCTGGCCGATCCCCTCATCGACCTGCGCCTCTTCCGGGCACCCGCCTTCACTGTCTCCCTGGCCACCTATACCCTCGGCACCTTCGTGGTCTTCGGGGCTTACATCTTCATCGCGCAGTACCTGCAATTGGTACTGGGGCTGTCGCCGTTGCAGGCGGGGCTCGCAACGGTGCCCTCGATGGCCGCGTTCATCGTGGGCTCCATGTTGGTCCCGGTCATGGCGCGCCGGATCCACGCGGCGTATCTCGTAGGGGTCGGGCTGGTCCTCGCGGCCGGCGGGCTGGGCGTGCTCACCAAGGTCGATGGGGCGTCGGGGCTCGCGGTCATCGTCATCGGGTCCATCATCTACTCGCTGGGATTCTCGCCCGTGGTCATCCTGGCGACCGACCTGATCGTCGGGAGCGCCCCGGTCGAGCAGGCGGGGGCCGCCTCGGCGATCTCGGAGACCAGCTCCGAGCTGGGTGGGGCGCTCGGCATCGCGATCCTCGGCAGCATCGGCGTCGCGGTCTACCGCAGCGTGATGACCGGCGGTATCCCGATCGGCGTCCCCCCTGAGGCGGCCGCGGTCGCGAAGGCCACGCTCGGCGGTGCGGTGGTGATCGCCGCGCGGCTGCCCGATCACCTCGGCGTCGAGCTCCTCGGCACGGCCCGTGAGGCCTTCGCCCAGGCCTTCGAGCTGACCGTCGCGATCAGCGCGGCGATGGCGTTGATGATGGCACCCGTGGCCGTGGTGCTGCTCCGTCGTGCGCGAGCGGGCTCCGTGACCGCGGCAAGGCAACCGGGCGGTCGAACGTGACCAGCGACCGGTGCTGCTAAGCGGCGCTGGGTGCGGGCCAGGGCTTCACGAATTCGAAGGGCACGGCGCGGGCGATGCGCTCGAAATCGCGCTCGTTGTCCGTCACCAAGACGATCCCCGTCTCGCGGCACGAGAGGGCCAGCAGCACGTCGTTCCCGAACGGCTTCGATACCCTGCTCAGGTCCAGGCCACCGCGTCGTCCCAACTCCGCCAGAACGTCCCCTGAGTCCTCCCACGCGCGGGCCGAAGGGGTCACCAGCCGCCCCCGCCGCCGATAGACACTCAAGACGTAGCGCTCGAGCAACCGTCGGTCAGCCCGCGACCGGACGCCGGCGCGGAGCTCCTGAGCCACGATCACGCTCAGATACTCGAACGGCGCGAACACCTGATGGAAGCGCTGGAGGCTGACGTTCGCCTGCGGATCGCGGAATCCCTGGATGAAGAGGTTTGTGTCCAGCAGGAACTTTCGCTCGACCGCGGGACTCACCGGTCGGGCGCATCCGGTGCAGTCAGCTCCACGCCACGCATGGCTCGCGTGCCTGCGACGAGCTCCCGACGGAACACGACCATGTCGAGCGCGGCTTCGATGGTTTCGGTTGCCGTCGGCGTTCCGAGGATGCGCTGGGCAGCCGCGATCTTGTGAGGGTTGAGGCGGTACGTCTTCGGAACCTTTCGTTCAGCGGCACGGCCGGTTCGGGTCCGGGGCATCGCAGTCGGCCTCAGGAGTGAATGTGTATGTACGTAATCACAATACGTACATACACCATGGCGCGCAACGAGCCCCACCCGACTGCGGAATGTGCGAACCGGGGCCAGCGAATCGCTCCCGGGGCTTCTCCGCTACACCCGTTGCTTCGACCCAACAGGTGTTGGGGCGCGGCTGCGCTCGCCCTTGAGGCGCGCCCCTTGCAGCGGGGATTGCAAGCCATGAAGACGCCGCTGTTCATCGCGGATGCCGCCGCCGAGGCGGCGACAGCCGCCGCCACCGAGTTGGACGCGCGCCGCGAACTCGCGCGGCAATTCCGCATCGAAGCTCTGCTGCGGCAGGGGCCGGGCGGGATCGTCTACCTCGCCCGCGACCCGCTGGGCCGGCCGGTGGCGGTCAAGGTGCTGCCCCAGAAGGCGTTGGGGGACGCAGGGGAGGGTCGCTTTCGACGCGCCGCGGAGTCGGCCGCCGCGCTCGATCACCCCCACATCATTCCACTGTATCGGTTCGGAGCGACGCCGGGCTTCTTCTGGTATTCGACGAAGCACGTGGAGGGCGGCACCCTGGAGGACACGCTCCGGACCGGCGGCCCGCTCGGGCTCACCGCCTGCTTGCGCATCCTCGAGCAGATCGCAAGCGCGCTCGACTACGCCCACCGGCGCGGCGTGGTCCACGGAGGCCTCACGCCGGCGAGCGTGATGATCGACTCGAACGACTGGGCGTTGGTGGGGGACTTCGCCGTGGCCGGGCTGGCTCCCGTACCTTGGGCCTCCGAGCCGCCCGCTGGTCAGGAGCCGACGCCCGGCGGCGATCGGTACGCCCTCGCGGCTCTGGCGTACGAATGCTTGAGCGGCGGATCGCCCACGCGGGGGCGGATGCCGCTCAACCTCACCGAGCTGCGACCCGAGATTCCCGCCCACGCGTCGGAGGCGCTGCGGCGGGCGCTGAGCCCCCGGCCGACGGATGGGTTCCCGTCCGTGCTCGACTTCGTCGCCGCACTCGGCAACCCATCCGCCACTCTGCGGGCGCCCTGGCTGGGACCCACCCCGCGCAGAGGGCCGGGCGCTCCGGTGGTCATCATCGACCCCGATGAGCGGCGCGGCGGGTGGGGCCGGCGCGTCGCTCTCTTGCTCGGGGGCATGGGCGCGCTCGCAGCCGGCGTGGCGTGGCTCAACATGGCTGCGGCGCCCGCAGCGTCGCCCGGCCGGCTGAGCTTCGCACGCCCTGCCGCGCCCGCGCCGTCCGCGAGCCCAGCGACTGCGGACGAACCCCGCACGGACCTCCCACGCGCGGACCCCGCCGACCCACCGTCCGCGAGTCTGCCGTCCGAGAGCTCGCCGCCCACACCGGCGCCTCCGCCGCCGCCCGCCGCAGGGCAGCCTGCGCAACGCGAGCCCGCTGCGACCACGAGCCCGGATCGCCGCCCCGCGCTCCTCTCGATCAACGCGATTCCGTGGGGCGGCGTGTACATCGACGGGGACTTCGTTGGGAACACGCCGCAGGTGGACGTGGAGATCGGGCCTGGCATGCACGAGCTGCGCGTGGAGCGCGAGGGCTTCCAGGCCTATGAGCGTCTCGTCGAGGTGGCGCCGGGCGAGAAGCTCCGGATCACCGACATCGTGCTGCGAACGCTGATACCATGAGCCGTCGCTTCCCTATCATCGGCGCCGTCGTCCTCACGCTGGCGGCACCGCGGGGCGCAAGTGGGCAAACCGCCACCGACCTCCTCTCGGCGGGCGTGCAGGCGTATCAAGACCTCGACTACGCCGCCGCCGCCGCCGCGCTGCGTCACGGCTTGCTGGGCACCCCAGGTGACACGCTCTCTACGCGCCAGCGCCTGGAAGCGCTCACGTATCTCGCCGCCACTGAGGTGTTCCGCGGCCGGCGGGACTCGGCGGCCGCGACGTTCCGGCGCCTGGTCGTGTTCGACCCCGCGTACCAGCCCAGCGAGCTCATCTTCCCACCCCGGGTGACTGACCCGTTTCGCGAGGTGCGCGACGCGACCAAGGCGGTTGCCCTGTATGCCCCCGCCGGACAGTTCCCGGCCCGGTTGCTCGCCAGCTCGCCGCACGAGGTGACGGTCGCCGTCACGGCAGTGGACGGACAGCTGGTGCGGACGCTGTATGACGGGCCGATCACCGACAGCCTCGCGCTCCGGTGGGACGGCTTCACCGGGACGGGCATGCTCCCGGAGGACGGGCGCTATCTGCTGCGGGTCACGTCGCGCACCGCTCGAGGCGCGGTCGCGCGCGTGCTGCAGGCCCCGCTCGAGGTCCGGCGGTTGCCCGCGGATACTCCGTCGCCGTCGCCGTCGCCGTTGCCGCCTGCGGTCCAGGCGTCGCACCCCCTCCCCAGACAGCGGACTCTAGTCGACCCCGCGGTGCGCGCGCTGGCCGGCGGCCTCGTGGCGGCCGCCGCCGTCGTGGCACTTCCCAGACTCGTCAGCCGCAACGCGGAGGCGAGCGGCGCACGCTTCGCGGTCGCCGCCACCATCGGCGTCTCCGGACTCGTGGGCTTTCTCGCGCTGCGACCCGGCCGGCCGCTCAACGCGGGCGGCGGCCAGAACCCACCCGGAGTTGGCGACCGGCGGTCCGCGGCGGCTAAGGCACCGCGGCTGATGATCCGGGTGGGACGGCCAGTCGTGCTGGAGCGGGAGCCGCCGTGAAGACGCCCGCGTGCGCCGCCGCCCTCGCGCTCGCCGCGGCCTCGCTCGCGGCCCAGACGCGCCCGCGCGCGGCGCTCGGCGCGGAGGGGGCGTGGCTACGCCTGCACGGCCAGGTCGGCGCGACGCGCGAGACGCTGCGGGGGCCGGCGCTCGCGGGTGACGGGCGCCTAACCTTCGGCCGGATCGTGCTGGGCGCGGGGTACCTCGAGGCTCGGCTCGAGCCGGACGGCGGGACCGCCCGGCCGCGCGATCTGGTCGAAGGCCGCGCGTTTCTCGGAGCCGAGCCATGGCCCTGGCTCTCCGTGACGGCCGGACCGATGCTGCGCGCCTACGTGACGGACCCGGCGACCGAGCGGTGGGTGCTCTGGCAGGCGCGCGCGCGCGTCCAGGGTCCCCTGCTCCGGACGACGCTCGCCACCTACGTGGAGCTGTGGCGGGCGCTCTCGTCCCGGGTGAACCTCCCCGACGCGGTCGATCGCGTGCAGGGTGGCGAGGCGGGCGTCGTATACCGGCCGCCGCGCGTATCGCTGTGGATGCGCCTCGCCTACCGGATCGACGATGCCGCGCTCGGGCGCGGCTACCGGGGCGAAACGGTGGAGGCGTTGAGCCTCACGGTCGGCGTGGGCGGCCGGTAGGCAAACCGACGTGGCCGCTCCGCAGGCAGATCGGCGTGGGCGGCCGGTCGGAGGAGGGGCGCAGCATGCTGCGCCCCTACCATCAGCGGGGAGAATCCTGGCCCGCCTCCACCCGCGGCACCAGCCGGTACAAGAGCTCCCCGCTCCGGATCATCCCGAACTGCTCGCGCGCGGCGCGCTCCTGCGCGATGGGATCGCTCTCGAGCGCGCGCGCGAGTCGGGCGAGCGAGTCCAGCACGACTTCGAGCTCGCGGATCGCCCGCCGCTCTTCAGCGACGTGACGCCGCAGCGTCAGCCAGTCGAGCGTACCGTACTCCCCGGCCTGAAACGCGAGGGCCGCGAGGATCACGGCGGCGACGAGGCCGGCGAGGCGGGCGCGCGTCACAGGCCGTACAGGTCGCGGCCGGGGAAGTAGGCCACGTCTCCGAGCTCCTCGGCGATGCGGATCAGCTGGTTGTATTTCGCGACCCGGTCGGTGCGGGAGGCGCTCCCGGTCTTGATCTGACCCGCCCCGGCCGCCACCGCGAGGTCGGCGATGAAGGTGTCCTCGGTCTCTCCGGAGCGGTGCGAGATCACGGCGCCGTAGCCGTTCGAGCGCGCCTGCCCGATGCACTGCAGCGTCTCGGTGAGCGAGCCGATCTGGTTCAGCTTGATGAGGATGGCGTTGGCGCAGCCTTCCTCGATGCCGCGGTCGAGCCGCTCCACGTTGGTGCAGAACAGGTCGTCGCCCACGAGCTGGACCCGCGAGCCGAGCGCCTCCGTGAGCTTCGCCCAGCCCGACCAGTCGTCCTCGGCGAGGCCGTCCTCGATCGAGACGATGGGATACCGGTCGATCCAGCTCCGGTACAGCGCGACCATCTCGTCGGCGGTCCGCTTCGCCCCGCCGCTCTTCTTGAAGACGTACACGCCGTCCTGATGCAGCTCGGACGCCGCGGGATCGAGGGCGATCGCCACGTCCTTGCCCGCCTCGTAGCCCGCGCCCTCGATCGCGGCCATCACCGCCTCGAGCGCGGCCTCGTCGTTCGGGAGGTTGGGCGCGAAGCCGCCCTCGTCCCCCACGGCGGTCGAGAGGTTCCGCTTCGCGAGCACCTTCTTCAGCGAGTGGAACACCTCGACGCCGATCCGCAGCGCCTCGGGGAAGCTCTCCGCACCGATCGGGACGACCATGAACTCCTGGAAGTCCACGGTGTTGGCGGCGTGGGCGCCGCCGTTCAGGATGTTCATCATCGGGACCGGCAGCACGTTGGCGATCGGCCCGCCGAGGTAGCGGTACAGCGGCAGTCCCGCGTCCTGGGCAGCGGCCCGGGCCACAGCCATCGACACCGACAGGATCGCGTTGGCGCCGAGGTGGCTCTTGTTCGGGGTGCCGTCGAGCTCGAGCATCGCGTAATCCACGGCGACCTGCTCCTCGGCCGACATCCCCTCGAGCCGCGGCCCGATGACCTCGTTGACGTTTTTCACGGCCTCGAGCACGCCCTTGCCCAAGAAGCGCTTCTGGTCGCCGTCGCGCAGCTCCACCGCCTCGTGCTCGCCCGTGGAGGCGCCGCTCGGCACGGCGGCGCGACCGGTCGCGCCGCTCGCGAGGGTCACGTCGGTCTCGATGGTGGGGTGGCCCCGACTGTCCAGGATCTCGCGCGCGTGAACGGAAATGATCGTGCTCATGGTGGCCCTACCCTAGCGCGAGCCGCCTCCCGAGTCAACGCGCGCCTTGAGGTCGAGGATCGCGGCGCGCGTGCGGTCGCTGAGCTGCCGCCGATCGTCCATGGACAGCCCCGCCGTGGGAATCGGCTCGCCGATGCGGAGCCGGATGGTCCGCCGGCGCACCCGCCAGCCCCCCTTCGGCAGGATCTCGAAGGTGTTGTGCACGTACACCGGGACCAGGGGCACCTGGGCGGCGATCGCGAGCGCGAACGGCGCGTTGCGGAACGGGAGGAGCTCGCCGGTGCGGCTGCGCGTGCCCTCCGGGAAGACGACCGCCGAGATACCGCTCTTGATCACCCGGGCCGCCCGGTCGTAGCCCTCGAAGGCGCGGGCGCGGTTGAAGCGGTCGATCACCACGTGGCCGGCCGCGAGCATCGCGCGGCCGATGAGGGGCACCCGGACGAGTTCTTGCTTCGCCACGAAGCGCACCGAACCGGGGAGCGTCGCCGCGAGCGTCCAGATGTCGAACATCGACGAATGATTCGACGCGTAGACGACCGGGCGATCGAGCGGGATGCGCTCGAGCCCCTGGGCGTCCACGGGCGTCCCGGCCGCCCTGAGCAGGTCGCGCCCCCAGTCCCGCGAGCCCCAATCGTAGATGCCACCGGGGCGGCGCTTGACGCCCAGCAGCGCCGCCACGATCACGCCGCCGGCATGGACGATGCTCGACGCCACGAGGACAAGGTAGAACCAGGCGACGCGGATCATCCGGGGGGAAACTGATCGAACCCACGGGGCGGAGCGACGGGCCGCCCGCCGAGGGCGAGCCGGACGCCGCGGCCCCGCGCGCAGCGGCCGATGTAGGTGAGCGGCAGACCCATCGCGCGGCGGAACGCGCGCGCCTGGGCGTCGCCGAAGCCGCGCGGCAACGCGACCAGCAGCTCGAACTCCTCCCCGCTGCCCGCCGCGGCGCGCGGCGCGACCCCGGGCCAGCACGGGAGCCGCTCCAGCTCGATCTCGACCCGGACCCCAGAAGCGGCCGCGAGCTGCCCCGCATCCCCCGCGAGCCCGTCCGAGATGTCGATCATCGCCCGCGCGCCGAGCCGCGCGAGCGACCGGCCAGCGGCGATCCGCGGCTCGGGACGCGCGAAGCGGCGGAACAGCTCCGGCGCAGGACGCCGCCCGGATCGCAGCGCGGCGAGGGCGCGGGCCGCGCCGCCCAGCCTGCCGGTGACCCACAGGCGGTCCCCGGGCCGCGCGCCCGCCCGCCGCACCGGCCGCCGAGCGATGCCCAGCACACACACGTCCACGAGGTAGCGGCGCGAGCGCACCAGGTCGCCGCCGAGCACCCGCGCTCCGACGCGTCGAGCGGCGGCCGCCACGCCGGTCATGATCTCCACTGCGGGGTCCCCACGGGAGGCCGGCACCCGGGACCCGAGACGCGGTAGTCCCAGCGCCGTGAGCACGCCAAGCGGCTTCGCGCCTTCCGCCGCGAGATCCGACAGAGCCGCCGCCGCCGCGCGCCACCCGACGTCCGCGAACGACAGCCAGTCGGTGCGGAAATGGACGCCCTCGAGGCTGAGATCGATGCTGACGGCGAGGGTCGTGCGCCCGAGCCGGACGAGCGCGCAGTCGTCGCCGAGATCCCGCCCCGCGCCGCCCAGCCGCGCGAAGATCGCCCGCAGGCGGTCGAACTCGCCGCCCGCGCCGAGCCGAAGGTGAGGGCTCACCGCAGGGCGGCTGCCCGCGCCAGGCGCACGAGCCCGCTGTCGGTCGCGACCCAGAGATAGGACGGGTCCACCGCCACGTCGCGCACGGCGGCCGGCAGGTCGAGCGGCACCTGCAGCGTCCGAAACGTCCCCCGCGCGAGGTTCCAGAAGGCCAGCCCGTTCGTTCCGCCGATCCACACGCCTCCGTCGCCTGGCTCGCTCCCCCCGTCAGCCGCGAGCGCCGTCACCCGCCCCAGCTCGGCGCGGGCGCGCACCAGGGTCCAGCGGCGTGCGGCCGGAGGCGGGCCGGGGGAGTTGGGGGGGCCACGCCAGGCGAACTGCTCCGCCGTCAGGGCGACGAGCGTGTCGCGCACCAGCGCGAGCGCGAGGATCGGCGCGGAGAGCGCCGGCTCGGCGGCGACGTCCGGCGGGACCGCGAGGTCAGTCGCGCCGGGCGCGAGCACGCCGAGCCCGCCCGGCGTGCCGACCCACACGCTCTCACGCACCGCGACGAGACTCAGCACCGGCTGGCCCGGGCGGCCGACCGGGACGACTTTGTCGCCGCCGGTGACCACGGTCAGGCCGCGCGCGCTCCCGACCCAGACGCCGTCCGGCGCGGGGGCGAGGCTCTGCGGGTTCTCCACCTCGAACAGCCGGCTGCGATACGTGCGCGCGTCGATCTTCACGACCCCGCGCTCGCACGCGAGCCAGAGCGACCCGCCCCGCACCAGCAGGCGCCGCCCCTCGACGCAGCCAAACCCGAGCGCGCCCGGGCCCGCGATGGCGGTGTCGGCGGCGAGATCCGCCGCCACCCACGTGAGCCCGTGCCGTTGGCCGGCGCGTCCTGCGGAGGCCACCCACACGCCCCCCGGCCCGGCGGCGACCGCGCCCGCGCGCGCCGCGAGCAGGCCGAACGCGAGGGTCTCCCACTGACCGGTCGCCGGATCGAGGCGCACCACGCCCATGCCGTCCGTCCCCAAGAAGAGATCGCTCTGATCGGGCGAGCGGGCGGCGGCGGTGAACCGGTAACTCCGCAGCCGCGGGTCGGTGAGGATCAGCGCGCGCATCGCGTCGGCCATCGGCGTCTGGGCGAGAGCGGTGCGCGGGTCCAGCGGCTGGATGCGCTGCGCCGGCGGCGGCAGCGGCCGGCCGGGAATCGGGATCAGCGAGCCGCGGGAAAGGAAGGCCCAGCCGGCGCCGCCCTGCACGAAGATTCCGGTCGCCGGGTCGCGCGCGTCCAGCACGAAGTTGCTCACGCCACCCGCGACCGGCCCCAGATCCCAGGTGTGGATGGTGCCGTCGTAGCGCGCCCAGCCCTGGTCCGTGCCGAGCCACACCGCGTTCTCGACGGCGTCGGCGAGCGCCACCCGGACGCGCGCCGCGGGGTAGCCGTCGAGCGACGTGACCGGGAGTCGCCACGCTCGGGCCTGCCGGTCGTAGATCGTGAGGCCGTGCGGCGTGGCGACGAACAGGGTGAACGGCGAGGCCGCGACCGCCTCGACGTAGGAGAAGTCGCTGAGGAGGACCCGCTCCTCGGGGCGCCAGCGGGCGGACTGGGCGGTCGGGCGGTCGGGCGGTCGGGCGGTGAGGACAAGTGTCGCGAGCCCACCGACCGCCAGACCGCCCGTCCGCCTGACCGCCGCCTTCATTCGGTCTCCGGCGCCTCGAGCACGGCGAGCACGGGCGGGTCGAACGGGCGGGTGCCGGCCCAGGCACGCCAGATGTCGGGGAGCGCGGCGAGGACGTCGGCCGGGCGGAGGCTGCGCGCGGTCCACTGGCGCGCGCCGTGCTCCGCGGCCCGGCCGAGCGCGTGCGCGCCGAGGGCGGCCGCTTCGGGGCCTGCGCTGCCGCGCGCCGCGAACGCGCCGATGAACCCCGCGAGCAGGTCGCCGCTCCCGCCGGTCGCGAGCCCGGGGTTGCCGCTCGCCACCACGTGGATCGGCCCCCGCAGATCGGCGATCACGGTGGGCACGCCCTTCAGGAGCACCGTGCCCTTGACCTGCTGGGCGGCCTTCGCGACGGCGGCCCAGCGGTCGTTGGCGGCCTGGTCGGCGAGCTGGTCGCCGAACTGGGCGCGGAACTCCCCCAGGTGCGGGGTCAACACGACGGGACGCTCGGCGGGCCCGCTGACGAGCGCGAGCGCGTCCGCGTCGAGGACAGTCGGCACCGGGCGGCGCGCGAGCACGGCCCGGACAAACAGCCCGCGCTCGGGCTCGCGGCCGAGCCCCGGCCCGACGACGAGCGCGTCGGACCAGTCGAGTGCCGCCGCCGTTTCCGGCTCCAGCTCCGCGCCGAGCGCCGACTCGACGGTGAGCACGTCGGGGAGGCTCGCGCGCGCGGCCAGGATCGTCTCCTCGCCTGCCACGAGCTTCACGAGGCCGGCGCCCGCGGCGAGCGCGGCGCGCGCGGCGTGGATCGCGGCGCCGGTCATTCCGTCCGAGCCGCCCACCACCGTCACGCGGCCGCGGTCGCCCTTGTGCATGGCGGGGGTGAGCTTGGGGACCCGCGCGCCGGCCCAGGCGTCGGTGACGAGCACCGGCCAGGTGGGATCGGCCGGCGGCAACCCGATGTCCACCACCACGACCTTGCCGCACCAGTCGCGCGCGAGCAGGTGCCCGCGCCGCGGCCCGCCGAACGTGACCGACAGCCGCGCGCGCACGGGGCCGTGCGCCTCGCCGCTCGACAGGTCGAGCCCGGTGGGCCCGTCGACCGCCACGATGGGCGCGCCGTAGGTGACGAGCCGCTGCGCCAGGGCCAACACGTCGCCGCGCGCGGGCCCCGTGGCACCGGTGCCGAGCAGCGCGTCCACGGCGACGCCCGCGGCGGGCCACGGCTCCTCGCGGCCGATCTCCCGCACGCCGTCCAGCCGCGCCAGGGCGCGGGTGTCGATCGCGTCGTCGGTCTTGGGATCGAGGGCGGCGACCCAGACCGCCAGGCCCGCCGCGTGAAGCGCTCGGGCCACGACCCAGCCGTCGCCGCCGTTGTTCCCAGCGCCGGCCGCGATCAGGGCGCCGCGCGTCAGGAGCTCCGGGACCTCGCGCACCATCACCTGGGTCACCGCCCGGCCCGCGGCCTCCATCAGGACGCGGGAGGGGATGCGGTACTGCGTGCGGGCGGCGGCGTCCCACGCCGCGGCTTCGGCCGCGGACAGCACGGGAACCGGGTTCACAGGATGATCACTCCCCCGTAGCCCACCACGGCGTCCTCGTCGCCCGTCACCATGCCGGAGTGGCTGTGGTGCACGACGTCGGCTCGTGCCGCGCCGAGCGTCCGGGCCGCGGCGAGGACGGTGGCGGTCGGCGCGCGGCCGCACATGGTGATGCGCTCGCCGCGGCAGCGGCGCAGCAGCTCTTCCCCGTCGAGCGCCTCGACCGCCTCGAGCGCCCGCCGGTCCTTGGGCTCGGAGACGCTCGCCGGCTCGTAGTGGTTGAGGTCGCTCGAGGCCAGGAGCAGCACCCGCTCGGGCCAGCGCCCCGCGAGCCGGCCGAGGGTTTCGCCCAGCGCGCGGCACCCCTCCCAGGCGTCCCAGGCGACCACCAGGGGCACGATGCGCACGTCGGGGCGGCGGAGCTGCAGGAAGGGCACTTCCACCTCGACCGCGTGCTCGTGCGCGTGGGCCGCGTGGTCCACCCCGACGAGCGGCGAGGCCTCCAGCAGCGCAGCCGCGAAGCGCTCGTCCACCGGGACGTCACCGAGCGGCGTGCGGAACGCACCCGCCTCCCACAGCGACACGCCGCCCGCTGCGCGGCACACGCCCGTGTGGTTGGGGGCGAGGATGACGACGACCGCCGGGATCTCGAGGCGGGCGAAGACGTGGGCGGCGGTGAGCCCCGAATAGGCGTAGCCCGCGTGGGGCGCGACGGCCCCGCGCGCCGGGGCCGGACGCGCGTCCAGCACAGCGGCGAGCAGCTCGCGGATCGCGTCCTCGAGCTCGCGCGGCGTGCCCGGGTAGAAGCGCCCGCTCACCGCGGGCGCGCGCACCGCGTCCAAGCGTTACTTGAAGCTCTGGCCGATCGCGCGACCGAAGGAGATCTCCCCGTTATCGATGCGGATGTTGAACCCGCACTCCGGGTTGGTGCAGACCCAGGCCTTGTAGGTGATCGGCGCCCCGTCACGGCCGTAGTCCGATAACGGGATGAGGAGACCTTGCTGGCACTTCCTGCAGGCGGGCCATTCCTTCGCGTCCGTGGTCATGCGGCACTCCCTTCCCCGATTCCCCCCGATCCGGCGCCCGCTTACGCGCGCTCCAGCCCGGGCCAGCGGTACACGGCCCGGAACACCTCCGCGAAGTCGTAGACGTGATCGAAGTCCTCGAGCGTGTCGCTCGGCTGGCGGGCGAGCAGCCCCGCGTCGATCAGCGTGAACACGATGCGCCCGAGATCCTCGGTGCTCGCGATCCCCCAGTGGGAGAGGACCGTCTGCGCGAGCAGCCCGAACTGCTCCAGCGCGAAGTCGCGGCACGCCCAGGCGAGCTCCGCGCCGCTCAGGTGCCGGCGTGCCGGCAGCTGTCCCTGGGCGTGCTCCAGCGCCGCCAGCACGAACAGGTACCCGCGCTCGTGGTAGCGGCCGTCCTGCCGGCCGATCCGCTGCAACGCCTCCTCGAGTGGCGCGAAGTCGTTCACGGGTGCGCCCCCAGGGTCCCCGGGGCGCGCGGCCGCGGGTCCGCGGGCCGCGCCCGCGGCTCCAGCAGCGCGAGCTCGAGCACCTCGTCGATCGAATCCACCGGCTTGATCTCGAGCAGCTGCTTCACTTCGTCGGGCACGTCCACGATGTCCGGCTTGTTGCGCGCCGGCACCAGCACCGTCTTCACGCCCGCGCGGACCGCCGCCGTCAGCTTCTCCTTGAGCCCCCCGATCGGCAGGACGCGCCCCCGCAGCGTCAGCTCCCCGGTCATGGCCACGTCGTGGCGTGCCGGGCGGCGGCACAACAGCGAGGCGAGCGCCGCGGCGATGGTGATCCCCGCGGACGGCCCGTCCTTCGGCACCGCGCCCGCCGGAACGTGCAGGTGGACGTCGCTCTGCGTAAACGCCTCGAGCGGGATGCCGAGCACGCCGGCGCGGGCACGCAGCAGGCTCCACGCGGCCTGGGCGGACTCCTTCATCACGTCTCCCAGCTGCCCGGTCAGCGTGATCTGCCCCTTCCCCGGCATCTGGATGGCCTCGATGAACATGATGTCGCCGCCGGACGGCGTCCACGCGAGGCCCGTCGCCACTCCCACCTCCGGGCTCCGGCCCGCCACTTCGCTCTGCACGCGAGGCTGGCCCGCATACTTCTCGAGGTTCTTCGCGGCGATCTTGACCGACTCGGCCCGCCCCTCGACCACCTCCAGCGCGGCCTTCCGCAGCACCCCCTGGATCTCCCGCTCGAGCTGCCGCACACCCGCCTCGCGCGTGTATTCGCCGATCAGCCGCTCCAGCGCGTCGTCCACGACGCTGGCACGCTCCGCCGAGAGCCCCGTCTCTTTGAGCTGCCGGGGGAGCAGGTAGCGCTTGGCGATGGCGAGCTTCTCGCCCGGGGTGTACCCGGGTAAGGTGAGAACTTCCATCCGGTCCAGCAAGGGGTCTGGGACGGGCGCCAGGCTGTTCGCGGTCGCGATGAACATGACCCCGGAGAGGTCGAACGGCACCTCGAGGTAGTGATCCACGAAGGTCACGTTCTGGGCGGGGTCGAGCACCTCCAGCAGCGCCGCCGTCGGATCGCCCCGCACGTCGGCGCCCATCTTGTCCACCTCGTCGAGCATCAGCACCGGATTCCGCGTCTCTCCGCGCTGCAGCGCGTGGAGGATCCGGCCGGGGAGCGCGCCCACGTAGGTGCGCCGGTGGCCGCGGACCTCCGCTTCGTCACGCACCCCGCCGAGCGACACCCGCGTGAACCGCCTGCCCAGGGCTTCCGCGATGCTCTGGCCGAGCGACGTCTTCCCGACGCCGGGCGGGCCGACGAAGCAGAGGATGCCGCCGCGCGCCTGCGGGTTGAGCGTGCGCACCGCGAGGTACTCGAGGATGCGCTCCTTGACGGCCTTCAGATCGTAGTGGTCGCGGTCGAGGATCTCGCGCGCGCTCTTCAAGTCGAGGCGGTCTTCGGACGTACGGCTCCAGGGGAGCGAGGCGAGCACGTCGAGGTAGGTGCGCGCCACGTGGTACTCGGCCGACTGGGGCGACATGTTGCGCAGGCGTTTCAGCTCGCGCTCGCCGACCTTCTTGGCTTCGGCGGAGGCCCCCGCCTCGTCGAGCCGCCGCGCCAGCTCGTCCAGCTCGTCTTCGCCCTCGTCTTCACCCAGCTCCTGGCGGATCACGCGCAGCTGCTCGCGCAGCACGTATTCCCGCTGGTTCTCGTCGAGGCGCGACCGCACCTTCTCCTGAATCTGGCTCCCGACCTCGAGCACCTGGAGCTCCTGCCCGAGCAGCTCGGCGAGCCGCTCGAGGCGGCGGTTCACGTCGTCGAGCGCGAGCAGCTCGGCCTTCGCCGGGAGCGCCAGGTCGAGGTTCGCGGCGACGAAGTCGGCGAGCTTGGCGGCATCGGTGAGCCCGCCGAGCACCTCGTGCAGCTCCTCGCCGAGATAGGGCGCGATGTCGATGACCCGGGAGAACTGCGCGTGCACGGTGCGCTTGAGCGCCTCGGTGCGCGCGTCCTCGACCCCGGTGGACGGCATTTCCTCGTAGCGCGCCACCAGCCACGCGTCGGTCGCGATCACCTCCAGGAGCCGCGCGCGCTCGAGCCCCTGCACCATCACCCGCACCGAGCCGTCGCCGAGCTTGAGCATCCGCACCACCGTGCCGAGCGTCCCGACCTCGTACAGCTCGTCCGGGCGCGCATGCATGACGGCCCCCTCCGCCGGCTCGGCGCCGCCGGCCGGCTTCACGACGCCCAGCAACAGGTGCTTGTCCCCCTGCACCACTTCGTCGATGAGCTGGACGGCATGCGGGTCCAGCAACGCCATCGGCAGCACCACGTGCGGATAGACCACGAGCTGCCCGAGCGGCAGCACCGGCAGTCGGTCCATTTACTCCACCTTCACCGACTGGACGCCCGACGGCCGCATCGGAATCTTGGTGAGCCGGACCTCGAGGAACCCCTGTTCGTAGATGGCGCGGATGCTCTGGGGATCCACGCGCACGGGCAGGCGGAAGCGGCGCTCAAACGGGCCGACCTGCACCTCCATCGCGTGGTAGTGCGGTTTCCCCTCGCGCCGCGGCTTGCGCTCGCCGCTGATCGTGAGGAGGCCCTCGGAGAGCTCGACGGTGAAGTCCTCCGAGCGCATCCCGGCGATGTCCATGTACACGACCAGGGCGTCGTCGGTCTCGTAGATGTCGGTGAGGGGCTTCCACTTGGACGAGGCGACGAAGCCCACCGGCCGGCCGTGGGCGACCTCGTTGAAATAGACCTCCAACTCCTCGGCGGGATGCACCGTGAAGCTGCCGGAGCCCCGCGAGGGCCGGTTGGGGGAGCCGCCGCCGGAAGAGCCGCTGTCGGACATGGGGGACAAGATAATGCGCCACGGCTACGGGCGCAGCGTCATTGGCTGCCGGTCACGCTGGCCGCAGGTCACAAAACCGCGGGTAATCCGTTCGGCAACGCTCCCCCCACCCGCTTCTTCCCCTCCGCGTACAGCGGAAACTCGTCCGCCAGCTCCCGCACTTCCCCCTTCACCCGAGCCACCGTGGCATCGTCCTGCTTCGTGAGCACGGTGTCGATGAAGTCGGCGACCCGCTCCATCTCCGGCTCGGTGAACCCGCGGGTGGTCACCGCGGGCGTGCCGATCCGGACGCCGCTCGTCACGAACGGCGACTGCGGATCGCCCGGGATGGTATTCTTGTTCACGGTGATGCCGGCACGGTCGAGCAACGCCTGCGCCTCCTTGCCCGTGAGGCTCTTGGACCGCAGGTCGACGAGCATGAGGTGCGTATCGGTGCCGCCGGAGACGATGGCGTAGCCGCGCTCCATCAAGCCGGCCGCGAGCGTCTGGGCGTTCTTCACGACCTGTATCGCGTACTGCTTGAACGCCGGCGTCAGCGCCTCGCCCAGCGCCACGGCCTTCGCCGCGATCACGTGCTCGAGCGGGCCGCCCTGGATGCCGGGAAAGACCTGCTTGTCCACGTCCCTGCCGTAGGCCTCCTGGCACAGGATGAGGCCGCCCCGGGGCCCGCGCAGGGTCTTGTGGGTGGTGGTGGTGACGATCTGCGCGTGCGGCACCGGGGATGGATGAATCCCCGCCGCAACGAGGCCGGCGAAGTGCGCCATGTCCACGACGAGGATCGCGCCGACCTCGTCGGCGATGCTCCGCAGCGCGGCGAAGTCGATGATGCGCGCGTAGGCGCTGCCGCCGCCCACAAGGAGGCGCGGCCGCTCGCGGCGCGCGATCTCGCGCACCTCGTCGTAGTCGATCCGGCCCGTGTCCTGACGCACGCCGTAGGAGGTCGGGCGGAACAGGGTGCCCGAGAAGTTGACGGGCGACCCGTGCGTGAGATGACCGCCGTGCGGCAGTGCCAGGCCGAGCAGCGTGTCGCCGGGCTTCGCGACCGCCAGGTAGGCGGCCATGTTCGCCTGCGCGCCCGAGTGGGGTTGGACGTTCACGTGCTCGGCGTGGAACAGCGCCTTGGCGCGGTCGATGGCGAGCTGCTCCACCTCGTCCACGATCTCGCAGCCGCCGTAATAGCGCTTCCTGGGGAGCCCCTCGGCGTACTTGTTCGTGAGCGCGGTGCCCATCGCCTCCATGACGGCCATGGTGGCGAAGTTCTCGCTCGCGATGAGCTCGAGCCCGTGCTCCTGGCGCTCCACCTCCCGGCGGATCAGCGCGTAGATCACCGGATCCGCCTGGGCGAGCGGCGCGCGCCGGTCAATCACGGTCGATCTTCGCGACGCGCCGTGCGTGGCGGCCGCCCTCGAACCCGGTCTCGAGCCACCGGTGCAGGATTTCCATCCCCTCCTCCTCGCTGACGAACCGCGCCGGCAGGACCAGCACATTCGCGTCGTTGTGCTTGCGGGCCAGCTCCGCGAGCTCGGGGCTCCAGGCGACCGCCGCCCGCACCTGCGGGTACCGGTTCGCGACGTACGCCATCCCGAGGCCGGTGCCGCAGGTCAGGACGCCGCGCGGGGCGGTGCCGCTGCTCACCGCTTCGGCCACGGGCCGCGCGTAGTCCGGGTAGTCGTCCGTCGGGTCGAGGCTCTTCGGACCCACGTCCACGGGATCGTAGCCCAGCCGCCGCAACTCCGCGACGAGCTTCTGCTTGAGCGGGAAACCGGCATGATCCGCCCCGACGTAGATCTGCTCAGACAAAGTTCTGCCGCACCTTCGCGACGCTGGCGATGCGCTGCTCCGCGAGCCGGTCCGCCGCCTCGTAGCTCGGGATGCGCTCGTCCCGCGCGATCTCGAACACGCGCAGGATGGTATCGTAGATGTCGCCCGCCTTGTTGCGCGCCCGTTCCGGCGTCCAGCCGTGCAGCTCCGCGTTCACGTTGATCAGCCCACCTCCGTTGATGACGTAATCCGGAGCGTAGGTGATGTGCCGCTCCTCGAGCAGGTCGCCGTGCCGGTCCTCGGCGAGCTGGTTGTTGGCGCCGCCCGCCACGATGTCCACGTGCAGCCGCGCGAGGGTGTCGTCGTTGATCACCGCGCCCAGCGCGCACGGCGCGAAGATGTCCGCGCGCACGTCGTAGATTTCGTCCGGGCCGACCGCGCGGGCGCCGCACTCCTCGACCACCCGCTGCGCCCGCGCAGGATCGATGTCCGTCGCGACGATGGTCGCCCCCTCGGCGGCGAGCAGCTTCGCCAGATGAAAGCCCACGCTGCCGCATCCCTGCAACGCCACGGTCTTCCCCGCGAGGCTGTCCGAGCCATGGCGGTAGTGGGCGCACGCCTTCATGCCGCGGTACACCCCGTACGCGGTCACGGGCGACGGGTCGCCGGACTTCCCGATGAGCCCGGTGACGCAGTTCGTTTCGGCCCGGATGTACTCCATGTCGCTGACGGACGTGCCGACGTCCTCCGCCGTGATGTAGCGGCCCTTCAGCGACTCGACGTGGCGCCCGTGCGCCCGGAACAGTGCTTCGCGACGCGTGGTCCGGTTGTCACCCAGAATCACGCTCTTGCCGCCGCCCAGATTCAGCCCGGCCACCGCCGCCTTGTAGGTCATGCCGCGCGCGAGCCGGAGGCAGTCGACCAGCGCCTCCTCGTCGCTCTTGTAGTTCAAGAAGCGCGTGCCCCCGAGCGCGGGGCCGAGCACCGTGGAGTGGATCGCGATGATGCCGCGGTACCCGCACGACGGCTCGGCATACAGGGACACCTGCTCGTGGTCGTGCTCGGCGAGCAGGGCGAACAGGCCCGCCCCGGGCCCGGCCCCGGGCTTACGCCCGGGGCTATGGCCGGGGGTAGAGACCGCGGGCGATGACGATGCGCTGGATTTCGCTGGTGCCTTCATAGATCTCGGTGACCTTGGCGTCGCGAAACAGCTTCTCGACCGGGAAATCGCGCATGTAGCCGTACCCGCCGAACAGCTGCACCGCCTGGGTCGTGACCCACATCGCCGTCTCCGACGCGAACAGCTTGGCCATGCTCGCCTGCGTCGTGATGTCCTCGCCGCGGTCCCTGCGGGCGGCCGCCCCGTGCGCCAGCGCGCGCGCGGCTTCCACCCGGGTGGCCATGTCGGCCAGCTTGAACTGCACCGCCTCGAACTCCCGCAACGCCCGGCCGAACTGCTTCCGCTCGGCGCAGTAGCCGATCGAATGCTCCAGCGCCCGGCGCGCGATCGCGACCGCCTGGATCGCGATCCCCAGCCGGCCGGCATCGAGCCCCTCCATTGCGTACACGAACCCCTGCCCTTCCTCCCCCAGCAGGTGGTCCGCCCGCAAGCGCACGTCGTCCAGCGCGATCGCGACGGTGTTCGAGGCGCGGAGACCCATTTTGTCCTCCGGCTTGCCCGGACGATAACCGGGGGTGTCGGTGGGCACAATGAACGTCGAGATCCCCTTCGCGCCGCGGCGCGCCCCGGGCCGGTCGGTGCGCACCATGATCATCATCAGATCCGCCGTCCCGCCATTGGTCGCCCAGGCCTTCGCCCCGGAGAGGACCCACTGGTCGCCGTCCCGCACCGCCTGGGCGCGCAACGCGGCGGCGTCGGAGCCGGACCCGGGCTCGGACAGCGCGAAGCCGGCGAGCAGCTCGCCCCGCGCCATGGGCTTGAGCCAGCGGTCCTTCTGGGCGGGGCTCCCGTGGCGCACGAGCATCGTGGTGGGAATCGCGTTGTGGATCGCGACGGAGACCGCGATGCTCGCGTCCGCCGCCGCGAGCTCCTCGAGCGCCAGGAGATACGTGACGGCGTCGAGCCCCATGCCGTCGCAGTCCTCGGGCGTGCACATCCCGAGGAACCCCAGCTTGCCGAGCTCGTCGATCACGTCGCGCGCGAAGTGGCGGGTGCGGTCCCACTCCGCCGCGTGCGGCTCGATCTTCGTGCGGGCGAACTCGCGCGCCAGCTCGACGATCTGGCGCTGCGTCTCGGAGAGGCCCGCCGCCTCAATCGCGATAGACATGGAACCCGCGCCCGGTCTTACGGCCCAGCCGCCCAGCCGCGACCATCTTTCGCAGCAGGGGCGCCGGCCGGTACTTGTCGTCTCCGAGGTCGCGATGCAGCACCTCGAGGATCGCGAGGCAGACGTCGAGCCCGATCAGGTCCGCGAGCGCCAGCGGGCCCATCGGGTGGTTCATGCCCAGCTTCATCACCGTGTCCACCGCCTCCGGCGTCGCGACCCCTTCCATCACGCAGCAGACCGCTTCGTTGATCATCGGCATGAGGACCCGGTTGGAGACGAAACCGGGGTAGTCGTTCACCTCCACGGGCGTCTTGCCGAGCGCCTTCGCGATGTCGGCCACGCGGCGCGCGGTGTCGTCCGCGGTCTCGAGCCCCCGAATCACCTCGACCAGCTGCATCACGGGGACCGGGTTCATGAAGTGCATGCCGATCACCTGCGCCGGCCGAGCGGTCCGGCCGGCGAGCGCGGTGATGGAGATGGACGACGTGTTGCTCGCCAGGATGGCGTGCGGCGGCGCGAAGCCGTCCAGCTCGCGAAAGATTCTGAACTTGACGTCGGGGTTTTCGGTCACGGCCTCGATCACCAGATCGGCGTCGCCCGCCCGGTCGAGCGCCGTGGCCGTCGTGAGGCGCCCCAGCGCCGCGTCGCGCTGCTCCGCGGAGAGGGCGCCCTTCTTCACCTGGCGATCGAGGTTCGCGCGGATGGTCCCGAGCGCCCGGTCGAGCAGCTCCTGCCCGACGTCGAGGAGGGTCGTGTCCCATCCGCGCTGCGCGAACACGTGGGCGATGCCGTTGCCCATCGTCCCCGCGCCCACGACGGCGACCCGGCTCATGCCGCCGCCGTCCCCGGCCGGGCGCCCCGGCTCCACTGGAGGAGCGCCGCGGCGCCCGCGAGCATGACGAGCGTGGCCACCACCCCGCCCTCGGGCCCGAACGCGCCGCCGTCCAGCCAGCCGTACGTCCCGGCGCGGTACTCGACCGCGGGAAGCGGGAACGCATAGCCGCTCACCGGCGCCTCGAAGCCCAGCGCCAGGGTCACGTTCCAGCCGAAGTGCGCGCCCCACGCGAGCGGCATCGCACCCGGGGAAAAGAAGGCGCTCGCGAGCCACACACCCGCGAGCGCGACGTTCGCCGTAGAGAGCACGGTCGCGTTCGGGTTGCCGACATGCGCGAGCGCGAAGCCGATCGCGCCGACGGCGGTCGCGGGCCCCGCACCCACCGTCTGGGCCAGCCGGCGCAGCGGGTAGCCGCGAAACAACAGCTCTTCCGTAAGCGCGGCGAGCAGCAATCCGACGCCGAGTGGCAGCGCTGCGGTTGCCCAGTCCCGCCACTCCCCCGTCGCCGTGACGGCCGCCCGCCCCGCCAGCACGGCGAGACCCACCGCACCGGTCGCCATAGCGGCCCCGAGCGCGCTGCCGATGAGCAACCCGCCGGCGACCCCGGTCCGCGGGCGCCACCCGAGGTACTCCCACGACCGGCGGTCCAGCACCCGGCCCACCAGCCAGGTCGCGAGCCCGAAGCCCGCCACCGACGTGACCGACGTCCACGCGATCCACCAGCGCGGGCTCGGGTGGGGGTGCAGCTGGAACAGGCCCCAGCTCGCGGCGCCGCCCACCAGCGCGAACGCCGCGATCCAGGCGGCCGCCACGGCGCCGGCCCGCGCCCGGCCCGCAAACGAAACGCGCGCCGTCATAGGCGCGCGCGCAACGGGCTCACGGCTGGTCGCAGGATCAAGATGGCGACGACCAGCTTCAGCAGGTCGCCGACAATGAACGGGAGCGTCCCGAGTCGCAGGGCGTCGGCGCCGCTGCCGGTCAGGATCAAGAGCTGGGCGGCGCCGCCCAGGTGGATCAGGACGAGCCCCACGAGCACCGCCAGCGCCACCCTGCCCCAGGTCCGGGCGTCTCCCGCGATCCGGCCCACGGCGACCGCCGCGACCGGATACGCCAGCAGGTATCCGCCCGTCGGTCCGATGAGGCGCGCGATCCCGGGGAGCCCGAAGGGCGTGAACACCGGCAGCCCCGCGGCGCCGAGCGCAAGATAGAACACCATGCTCGTCGCACCGAGCCGGGGCCCGAGCAGCCCGCCGACCAGCAGCACGGCGAGCGGCTGCAGCGTCATCGGGACGGGCGTCCCGGGCAGCGGGACCGCGATCTGGGCGGCGACCGCGACGAGCGCCGCGCCCAATGCCACGGCCGCCGCACGCCGCACGCCCGCACTCGAGGGCGCGACCGCGAGCGATTGCTGCATCACATCATCTCCACGCTGAGGGCCACTGCATTCCCGCCACCGAGACACAGGGTGGCGAGCCCGGTCGTCCCGTCCCGGGCCGTGAGCGCGTACAGGAGGGTCGTGAGGACGCGCGCGCCCGAAGCGCCGATGGGATGTCCAAGGGCGATCGCCCCGCCGTTCACGTTCACCCGGTCCCAGTCCCAGCCGAGCGCGCGCCCGTCGGCGAGCGCCTGCACCGCGAACGCCTCGTTCGCCTCGATCAGCTCGTAGTCCCCGATGCTCGTCTTCGCCTTTGCCATCAGGGTCTGCACCGCGACGATGGGGGCGAAGAAGAGATCCTTCGGCTCCCCGCCGCCGGTGGCGTAGGCGGTGATACGCGCCAGCGGCTCGAGCCCGTGGGCCTCTGCGAACGCGAGCGACGCGACAACCAGCGCGCTGGACCCGTCGTTCAGCCCCGGCGCGTTCCCGGGCGTCACCGACCCGTCCCGCTCGAACGAAGGCTTGAGCGCCGCGAGCGCATCGAGCGAGGTCTCCTTGCGCGGGCCCTCGTCCTTGTCGATCACGGTCGGGCCCTTCTTCCCCGGGATCTCGACCGGCACCGTCTCCGCCTTGAACCGGCACGCCTCCATGGCGGCCACCGCCTTCTGGTGGCTCGCGAGCGCGAACCGGTCCTGGTCCTGGCGCGACACGCCGGCCTTATGCGCCGTGTATTCGGCCAGATTTCCCATGTGGGTGTTCGAGAACGAGTCCCACAGGCCGTCATGGATCATGCCGTCGACGAGCTGGCTGTTCCCGGCCTTGATGCCGCCGCGCATCCCGTAGACGTAGTGGGGCGCGTTCGACATGGACTCCATCCCGCCCGCGACCACGCACTGCGCGTCGCCCGCCTTGATCGCCTGGGCGGCGAGCATCACGGCCTTGAGGCCCGAGCCGCAGACCTTATTGACCGTCAACGAGGGGATCGTGCCCGGGAGCCCGGCGTGGATCGCCGCCTGCCGGCCCGGGGCCTGGCCCACGCCGCCCTGGAGCACGTTCCCCATGATCACTTCGTCCACGGCGAGCGCGTCGACGCCGGCGCGGCGCACCGCCTCGCGGATCACGATGGCGCCGAGCCGGGGCGCGGGCAGCGGGGCCAGCCCGCCCAGATACTTGCCGATCGGCGTGCGGCAGGCGGAGAGAATGACGGGGGTGCGGTCGTTACTCATGGGTTTCCCTTCAACAGCGTGCGTCGTGCGTCGTGTGACGTGTGACGTGCGTCGTCCCTCAAACTAACGGAGTCAGCGCCCTGGTGCGAATCTCCTCCACCAGTGTCGCACGGAACTCGTCCACCGGCAGGGCCACCTGCTTCTTGCCGGACCCCCGAACCCGCACCGCCACCGTGCCCGCGTCGGCCTCCCGCTGGCCGACCACGGCCATGTAGGGGGTCTTGTGCGTCTCGCCGTCGCGGATCTTGTAGTTCAGCGTCTCGTTCCGCTCGTCCACGGAGGAGCGGATGCCGGCGGCGGCGAGCCGCTCGTGCACGGCCCGCGCCGCGGGCACCTGGGCGTCCGCGATCGGGAGCACCCGGACCTGCTCCGGGGAGAGCCACAGGGGAAACGCCCCGGCGAAGTGCTCGATCAGAAAGCCGCAGAACCGCTCCAGCGTGCCGTAGATCGCCCGGTGGATCATCACCGGGCGGTGCGGCCGGTTGTCCTCACCGGCGTACTCGAGCCCGAACCGCTCGGGGAGCCCGTAATCGAGCTGGATCGTCGCCCCCTGCCACTCGCGGCCGATCGCGTCGTTGAACTTCACGTCGATCTTCGGGCCGTAGAACGCGCCGCCGCCGTGGTCGACGCGGTAGGTCAGCCCGCGGCGCTGCAGCGCCTGCTCGAGGCCGCGCTCCGCCTGATCCCACATCTCGTCGCCGCCGAGCTTCTCCGCGGGCCGCGTGGCGAGATCGAGGCGATAGCTGAGCCCGAACGTCTTGCCGAGCACGAGCTCCACGATGTCCAGGAGCCGGAAGATTTCCTCCTCGATCTGGTCGGGGCGCAGGAAGATGTGCGCGTCGTCCATCGTGAGCCCCCGCACCCGCAACATCCCGTGCAGCGTCCCCGACCGCTCGTTCCGGTACACGTTCGCGATTTCGGCGAGGCGGATCGGCAGGTCGCGGTAGCTGCGCTGTTGGGCGGCGTAGATGAGGATGTGCATCGGGCAGTTCATCGGCTTCACCCGGTAGCGGACGTCCTCCGCCTCGCCTTCGCCCGCCGCCATCGCCGGAAACTGGTTCTCAGCGTAGAGCGGCAGGTGCCCGGACCGCAGGAACAGCTGCTCCCGGGTCACGTGCGGGGTGTAGACGAGCGAGTAGCCACGCTCGAGAACCGTGTCCTCGATGAAGCGCCGCAGCTGGAACTGTATCATCGCGCCCTTGGGGTGCCAGAAGATCAGCCCGGGGCCGGCGTCTTCCTGGATCGAGAACAGGTCGAGCTGCTTGCCCAGCAGGCGGTGGTCACGCTGCTTCGCCTCCTCGAGCCGCCGCAGGTAGGCGTCGAGGTCGTCCTTCGTGAACCACGCCGTGCCGTAGATGCGCTGCAGCATCTGACGCCGCTCGTCGCCGCGCCAGTAGGCGCCCGCGGCGTGCAGCAGCTTGAAGTGCCGGATACGCCCCGTGCTCGCCACGTGCGGCCCGCGGCAGAGATCCACGAACGGGCCGTTGGTGTAGACCGAGATCACGTCGTCGGCGCCGAGGTCGTCGATGCGCTCGAGCTTGAGCGGATCGCCCACGAAGCGGCGCTTCGCCTCCTCGCGGCTCACCTCCTCGCGCACGAACGGGTAGTCGGCCTCCACCACCTCGGCCATCTTCAGCTCGATCCGCCGCAGGTCCTCCGGCGCGAACGGCGTGGGGACCTCGAAGTCGTAGTAGAAGCCGTCCTCGATGGGCGGCCCGAAGCCGATCTTCGCGTGCGGGAACAGCTGCCGCACGGCGGTCGCGAGGACGTGCGCGCAGGAGTGCCGCAGCACCTCGAGCGCCTGCGGATCCCGGTCGGTGAGGATCGCGACGCGCATCCCGTCGGGGAGCCGGCGCGCCAGATCCCACACCTGGCCGTCCACCCGGACGGCGATGGCCGCCTTCGCGAGGCCGGGCCCGATCAGCTGCGCCAAGTCGGCGCCGGTGGCGCCCGCCGGCAGGCGCTTCTCGCTCCCGTCGGGGAGCGTCACGCGGATTTCGGACGCGGGGCTCAAGGATCAGTTGGCAGGCTGGCCGCTCGGTGTCGCCCGGGTCGCTGGAGGGGCGGTGAGCGGCGGCAGCGTGCGGCCCTCGCGGAAATACAACCCGACGGCGATCAAGATCAGTATGCCGACGGCGATCCAGGGCAGGAGGCGGCTGGAGGGCAAGACGTTGGAATCGTCGGACATGTGAGGGTAATTCTAGCGATAAGGCGGACGGGCGGACAGGCGGACTGGCGGACGGGGCCTCGTCTTCTCCGTCCGCCTGTCCGCCTGACCGCCAGACCGCCTTATTATAAGGAATGCCCCAGCCGCCCTTCACGCTCCCGCCCCAGTACGACCCGCGCGACGTCGAGGGCCGGCTGTACCAGGGCTGGCTGGAGCGCGGCGTGTTCACGGCCCGCGCCGACTCACCTCGCGAGCCGTACGTGATCGTCATGCCCCCGCCCAACATCACGGCGATCCTCCACACGGGCCAGGGGCTCAACAACGTGATCCAGGACGTGCTGATCCGCTTCGAACGCATGCGCCGGCGCGAAGCGCTGTGGCTCCCCGGAACCGACCACGCCGGCATCGCCACCCAGAATGTGGTCGAGCGCCTGGTCGCAAAAGAGGGAAAGACCCGGTTCGACCTCGGGCGCGAGCAGTTCGTCGAGCGGGTGTGGGCGTTCGTGCGCGAAACGGGAAGCACGATTCTCGAGCAGCTCAAGGTGATCGGGTCCTCGTGCGATTGGAGCCGGACCCGGTTCACGCTCGACCCCGCCTACTCGCGGGCGGTGCGGGAGGTGTTCGTCCAGCTGTGGGAGGAGGGGTTGATCTACCGTGGCCACCGGGTGATCCACTGGTGCCCGCACTGCCTCACGGCCCTCTCGGACGAGGAGGCCGTGTTCGCGGACGAGGCGGGCAAGCTCTACTACATCCGCTACCCGGTGGAGGGCGGGCCGCAGCCGTTCCTCACGGTCGCCACCACGCGCCCCGAGACGATCCTCGGAGACACGGCCGTCGCCGTGCACCCCGAGGACGGGCGCCACGCCGGATTCATCGGGAAAACGGCGCGACTCCCGATCGCGAACCTGCCGATCCCCATCGTCGCCGACGATACCGTGGACCCGGCGTTCGGGACGGGCTTCGTGAAGGTGACGCCGGCGCACGACGCCAACGACTTCGAGATCGGGACGCGCCACCAGCTCGAGATGCCGCTGATCATGCGGCCGGATGGTACAATGGGAGAGGACGGCGGTCAGGCGGACGGGCGGTCAGGCGGTCAGTCGCGTCCTGCGACCGCCCGACCGCCGGACCGCCCGACCGCCTCGCGCGTCCCGCGCGAGCTGCAGGGCCTGGACCGGTTCGCCGCCCGCGAGAAGATCGTTCAGATGCTCGAGGCCGAGGGGCTGCTCGAGAAGGTCGAGCCACACACGCACGCCGTGCGTCACTGCTACCGCTGCGACACGGTGGTGGAGCCGAGGTTGTCCGATCAATGGTTCGTGAAGATGCGACCGCTGGCCGAGCCGGTGCTCGGGGCCTACCGGAACGCGGAGTTCAGGATCGTCCCGGAGCGCTGGCGCGCGACGTTCGAGAACTGGATGGGGAACATCCGGGACTGGAATATCTCGCGGCAGCTGTGGTGGGGCCACCGCATCCCCGTGTTCACGTGCACGCAGTGCCAGCACCAGTGGGCCGATCGCGAGGACCCGGCACGCTGCCCCAAGTGCGGCGGAGCCGTGATCCAGGACCTCGACGTGCTGGACACCTGGTTCTCGTCCTGGCTGTGGCCGTTCGCGACGCTCGGCTGGCCCGAGCGCACCGCGGACCTGGCGCGGTTCTACCCGGGGCACACCCTCGTGACGGCCCCGGAGATCCTGTTCTTCTGGGTGGCCCGGATGCTGATGTCCGGCTACCACTTCATGGACCGGACGCTGCCGTTCACGACCGTCTACCTGCACGGCACGGTGCGCGACACCCAGCACCGCAAGATGTCCAAGTCGCTCGGCAACGGCATCGACCCACTCGACGTGGTGCGGCTGTACGGCGCGGACGCACTGCGCTGGACGCTCATCGCCGGGAGCTCGCTCGGCGCGGACGTGATTCTCGACCCGAATGACCTCGAGACCACCTTCGCGCCCGGCCGCAACTTCGCGAACAAGCTGTGGAACATCGGCCGGTTCATCCTGGCGCAGCTACCGGAGCGGGCGCCGCCGCTCGAGGCGCTCGACGTCCCGTCGCTGCCGCTCGCCGATCGCTGGATCCTTTCTCGCGCGCAGGCAACGATCCGCGATGCCACCGCGGCGTTCGAGCAGTTCCGGCTGGACGAGGGGGCGAAGCGGTGCTTCGACTTCGCGTGGAAGGAGCTGGCGGACTGGTACGTGGAAGCGGTCAAGCCGCGGCTCGCGGCGTCGGGGGCCGCTCCGGCCGGCGGCCCGCCGGGCTCGGCGGCCGTCGCGGCCCCCGACGCCGCACTGGGGGTGCTCGCCTACTGCCTGGACACGGTGCTCCGGCTGCTGCACCCCGTCGTGCCGTTCATCACCGAGGAGCTGTGGCAGAAGCTGCCGGGGCGGAAGCCGGACGACCTGCTCGTCGTCGCCGCCTGGCCCCGCGCGCAGCCCGACCTCGCGGACGCCGAGGCCGATCGGCAGTTCCCGCTGGTCCAGGAGGCGATCTCGTCCATCCGGATGCTGCGCGCCGAGTACCGCGTGCCGCCGAAGGCGCGACTCCAGGCCTCCGTGCAGCCCCGTTCCGAGCCGGCGCGGCAGGCGCTGGCGGGCGAGCGTGAGACCATTCTCCGGCTGGCGCAGCTCTCGGAGCTCGCCTTCGACGGCAAGCGCGCCGGCGTGGGCGCGCACGCGGTGCTCGCCGACGGCAGCGAGGTGTTCGTCGCCCTCGAGGGCGAGATCGACGTGCAGCAGGAGTGCCGCCGGCTGGCGGGCGAGCTCGCCCGGTTGGAGCAGCAGCTCTCCGGGCTGGCCGCGAAGCTCACGAACCACAACTTCGTCGCCCGGGCGCCCGCCGAGGTGGTCGCCAAGGAGCGCGAGAAGGAGCGGGCGTGGCGCGACCAGCGGCAGGCGCTGGCCGGCAAGCTCAAGTCGCTGGGCTGCTCCTGACGGCCCTGCTGGGCGCGTGCGCCAACCAGGGCGAGCCGCCCGGCGGCCCGCCCGACAAGGCCGCGCCCCGGATCGTGCGGGTGGTCCCGGAGTCCGGGACCGTCGTCGCCGGCTTCAAGGGCGACGCGGTGATCCAGTTCGACGAGGTGATCGACGAGGTAGCCGGGGGCGGGGGGGGTGGGAGGGGTGGTGGACGCCCGCTGGCCGGGCTCGCCCGTCAGATCGTGCTCTCACCCGTGGCGGGTGCGGTGAAGGTGTCGTGGCACCGCTCGTCCATCCACGTGAAGCCCGCCGAAGGGTGGAAGCCGCAGCGCGTCTACCACCTCGAGCTGCTCCCCGGCATCGTCGACCTGCAGCGCAACGTGATGAAGCAGGGCGCGAGTGTGGTCTTTTCGACCGGCCCCCCCCTGCCCCACGCGACACTCGCCGGCACGACGCTGCTGTGGGTCGAGCAGCGGGTGCTCGCGCAAGCGGTGATCCGCGCGGCGCCACTTCCCGACACCGTGGCCTACGCCACCGTGGCCGACTCGGGCGGCGACTTCCACCTCACCGACATTCCGTCGGGACGCTATCTCGTGTGGGCGATCCAGGACCAGAACAACAACCGGGAGCTCGACCGGCGCGAAGCGTTCGATTCGGCGACGATCGCCGTGGACTCGGCCGCCAGCCTCGTGCTGTGGCCGTTCGTGCACGACACCGCGGGGCCGCGGGTCCGGAGCGTCGAGCCCGTCGACTCGGTCGCATTCACCGTCACCTTCTCGCAGCCGCTCGACCCGCACCGGCCGCCCGATACGGCGCGCGTGCGGCTGTACGCCCTCCCCGACACCACGCCGGTCGCCGTGCGCGCGCTGTTCGCGCCGGCGGAGTACGACTCGCTGCAGGCCCGGGCGCGCGCCGTCGTGGATTCCCTGCGGCGACTGCGGGACACGACGGCCCGCGACACGGCGCGGGTGCGGCCCGCGCCCCCCGCCGCGGCAGCCCGGCGGGCGCCCGCCGCCGCGAGGGGTGCCGCGCCGCCCGCGTCCGACACCAGCAAGCTCCGGCGCCTACTCGCGCAGCGCCCCGTCCCGTTCGACCGGCTCGTCGTCCAGGTCGCGCAGCCGCTCGCGCCGGGCGCCAAGTACCTGGTGCGCGTGCGCGGCGCCACGAATCTGGCGGGCGCGACCGCCGACGCCCAGGGCGTGCTGGCCGTGCCCGCGCCGAAGCCCGCGGCGCGCGACACCACCAGGTCCCCGTGACGGACCCGCGACGTCAGCTGCCCGCGGTCGACGCGCTGCTCGCCGAGCCCGACATCGCGGCGCTCGTCGCCGCGCACCCGCGCAGCCTCGTGCTGCGCGCCGTGCGCCACGCGATCGACGGCGCGCGGGCGCACGGCGGGACCGCGCCTCCAGAGGGCTGGGGCGCGGCGGTGCTCGCCCTCGTGCACCGGCTTGCGGCGCCGGCGTTCGGGCCCGTGATCAACGCGACCGGGGTCGTGCTGCACACCAACCTGGGCCGCGCGCCGCTCGCACCGGCGGCGATCGAGGCGATGCGCCGTATCGGCGCGGCCTATTCGAACCTCGAATACGACCTGGCTCGAGGCGCCCGTGGCTCACGCCACGGGCTCTGCCGCGATCTGCTGGTCGAGCTCACCGGGGCCGAGGACGCGCTCGTCGTGAATAACGCCGCCGGCGCGCTGCTCCTGGCGCTCTCGGCCCTCGCGCGCGACGGCGCGGCCATCGTGTCGCGCGGCGAGCTGGTCGAGATCGGCGGCGCCTTCCGCATCCCCGACATCATGGCGCGCTCGGGCGCGCGCCTCGTGGAGGTCGGGACCACCAATCGCACCCACCGCAAGGACTACGAAGCGGCCCTGACACCCGACACCCGGGTCATCTTGAAAGTGCACCGCTCCAACTTCCAGGTGACGGGGTTCACCGCCGAAGTCGCGGCGCAGGACATCGCGGCCGTGGCCGCGGCGGCCCGCGCCGCGAGCCTGTACGACCTGGGAAGCGGGCTGCTCCTCGATCTCTCCCCGTGGGGACTCTCGGGCGAGCCGGCCGTGCGGGACGCGCTCGCGAGCGGCGTCGACGCGGTCGCGTTCTCGGGCGACAAGCTACTCGGCGGCCCGCAGGCGGGCATTCTGCTGGGCAAGCGGGCGGCGATCGAGGCGTGCCGCACGGACCCGCTCGCGCGGGCGGTGCGCTCAGACAAGTTCACGCTCGCGGGCTTAGAAGCCACGCTCTCCCTCTACAGAGACCCGGAGCGGGCTCGCGGAGAGATCCCCGTCCTACGCATGCTGACGGAAGACGTCGACGACATACGGCGTAGAGGAGAGGCGTTGAGGAGGAGCGTGGAGGAGAAGGCGTGCGCCGACCTGATCGAAGGTGAGTCCGAGGTCGGCGGCGGCTCATTCCCCGGCGCCAAGCTGAAGACGTGGTTGGTTCGCCTCACCCCCGACCCCCGACACCCGACACCCGACACGCTGGCGGCGCGGTTGCGGGGGGCGGATCCGCCCATCATCGCCCGCATCGCCGACGACCGCGTGGTCCTCGACCCTCGCACCATTTTCCCCGAGCAGATCGAGACGGTGGCCCGCGCGGTCCGCGCCGCCCTCGATGCCTGACCCCTCCCGGCGCGCGGTGTTCCTCGACCGCGACGGCACGATCGTGGACGATCCCGGCTTCCTGCACGACCCCGGCGAGGTGCGGCTGCTCGCCGGTGCGGCCGGCGCGATCCGCCGGCTGAACCAGGCGGGGTGGCTCGTCGTCGCGGTCACGAACCAGTCGGGAATCGCCCGGGGACTCTACGACGCGACGGCCTACGCGGCGGTCCAGCGCCGCCTGGCGGAGCTGCTGGCCGCCCACGACGCGCGCATCGACGCCGCCTACTTCTGCCCGCACCACCCCGGAATCACCGGCCCCTGCGCGTGCCGCAAGCCGGGAGTCAAGCTGTTCGGCGACGCGCAGGCGGCGTTGGGGATCGATCTCCGGAGCTCGTACTGGGTCGGCGACCGGCTCGGCGACGTGGAGCCGGCGCGCGCGCTGGGCGCCGGCTCGGAGCGCGGGATCCTGGTCGAGACTGGGCTCGGCGCGCATTACCGGGCCCAGGCGGAAGCGCTGGGCGTCACCGTGGTCCCCGACCTCGCCGCCGCGGCCGACCGGATTGTGCGGCCGGCGTAGCGCCCGCAGATTGCGGGGCGAGATGGGGCCCGGACCGTCGCGGTTCGTCGTCGGCGCGCTGGCCGCGCTCGCGCTGGCGGCGCTGCCCCGCGGGCTCCCCGCTCAGGCCAAGCGGTCGGCCGTGCGGTCGGCGCCCCGGGGCGCGATCGTGGTGGGCGGGACGGTTCGAGACTCGCTCACCAAGCGCGACATGGTGCTCCCCGCCGAGAGCACGTATGCGCAGCAGTGGCGGCTCGCGGGCACCGCCGGCCAGACGGTGACGATCGATCTCGCGTCCGACGTCTTCGACGCGTACGAGTTCCTGCTCGGGCCGGGACTCGAGGGCGTGCCGCCGCAGGACGACGACTCGGGTGGCCGCTGCAACGCGCGGCTCACGGTACGGCTCCCGCAGGCGGGAGACTACTACATCGTGGTCACGAGCACGGGCCGGTTCGCGAGAGGACCGTTCACGCTGAGCGTCACCGCCGGCCCTCGCCCCAAGTCCCTCGCCCGCTGCGACCGCTGACGCCTCCCGCCTCCCGCGCTCCCGTCCCCATCGCCGTGCTCGTTTCGGGTGGCGGCACGAATCTGCAGGCGCTGCTCGACGCGCTGCGCGGCTCGAGCGACGCTCGTGTCGCGCGCGTCGTCTCCAGCCGTCCCGCTGTGGGCGCGCTGGAGCGTGCCCGCGCCGCCGGCGTCCCGAGCGCGGCGCTCTCCGACCCGGCGGACGCGGCCGAGCTGCTCGCGGCGCTGGGTGACGCCGGGCTCGTCGTCCTCGCAGGCTACCTGAAGCGCATCCCGGCCGCGGTGGTCGCCCGCTGGCGGTTGCGGATGATTAATATCCATCCGGCGTTGCTCCCCGCCTTCGGCGGCCCCGGCATGTACGGGCGCCGCGTGCACGAGCGGGTGCTCGCGAGCGGCGCCGCGATCTCCGGCGCGACCGTCCACTACGTGGACGAGGAGTACGACCGCGGACCGATCATCGCGCAGTGGCCCGTGCCGGTCCGCTCCGGCGACACCCCGGAGGCGCTCGCCGCGCGCGTGCTCGCGGTCGAGCACCGGCTGCTGCCGCTCGTGGTGACGGAGCTCGCCCGGCGGGGGGTGCCGCGGGAGCCCGTCCGGCTCTCGGCTGCTGGTTCTGCTTTCGTCTCGGGAGACGCGCTTGAGATCGAGTTCAACCTGGGCGGTCAGGCGGTCAGGCGGTCGGGCGGTCTGTAAGACGGCGGTCAGGCGGTCGGGCGGACTGGCGGTCAGAAGAACCGCCGCGCACACTGCGTTACCGACCGCCCGACCGCCCGACCGCCTGACCGCCCGGCGGGGGAGTGGGGTGGAGGGGTGAGAGCACTCCTGTCGGTCTCCGACAAGCGCGGGATCGTACAGCTCGCCCGCGAGCTCATCGCGCTCGGCTGGGAGATCGTCTCGACCGGCGGCACGGCGGCGGCGCTGCGGCAGGCGGGGATCCCCGTCATCCCGATCGAGCAGGTGACCGGCTTCCCGGAGATCATGGACGGCCGGGTGAAGACGCTGCACCCCAAGGTGCACGGCGGCCTGCTCGCCCGGCGCGGCCACGCGGGCGACCGCGCCGCGCTCGAGCAGCACGCCATCACCCCCATCGATCTCGTCGCGGTGAATCTCTATCCCTTCCGCGAGACCATCGCGCGCCCGGACGTCCCGTTCGAGCAAGCGATCGAGCAGATCGACATCGGCGGCCCCTCGATGCTCCGCTCGGCCGCCAAGAACCACCAGGACGTGATCGTCGTCGTGGACCCGGACGATTATCCCCGGGTTATCGAAGCCCTCAGAGCCGGGCCGACCCCGGGCGCAAGCCCGGGGAGCCCGGAGCTCCGCCGGGACCTCGCCGCCAAGGTCTTCGCCCACACCGCGGCCTACGATGCCGCCATCCACGGCTACCTCGCGCAGGACGGGCCGCGCTGGCCCGAGCGCATCACGCTCGCGCTCGAGCGGCGCCAGGAGCTGCGCTACGGCGAGAACCCGCACCAGGCCGCCGCGCTGTACGCGACGCAGGAGTCCGGGATCCACGACCTGGAGCAGCTGCACGGCAAGGAGCTGTCGTTCAACAACCTGCTCGACGTGGACGCCGGCCTGGCGGCGGTCGCACCGTGGGCCGGCTCGGACCGCGCGGCCTGCGCCATCATCAAGCACACCACGCCTTGCGGCATCGCCCTCGGGCGGTCGCCCGCGGAGGCCTACGACCGCGCGCTCGCGACCGACCGCACCTCGGCGTTCGGATCGGTGATCGCGTTCAGCGTCCCGGTGGATCGCGCGGCCGCCGAGGCGATGCGCGAGCTGTTCGTGGAGGTCGTCGTGGCGCCGGCGTTTCGGGACGAGGCCCTCACGGCGCTCCGGGAGAAAAAGAACCTGCGCGTCATCCGCCTCGCGCCCGATCCGGACGCGTCCGGCTGGGACTACAAGCGCGTCCGCGGCGGCTTCCTGGTGCAGGAGCGCTCGCGTCCCTCGAAGACGGCGGCGGAATCGGCGTGGAAGGTGGCCACCCGCCGGCCCCCCAGCGCGGCCGAGCAGGTGGACCTGCGGTTCGCCTGGAGCGCGGTGGGCGCGGTCAAGTCGAACGCGATCCTGCTGGCCAAGAACGAGGCGGCGATCGGGATCGGCGCCGGGCAGATGTCCCGAGTGGATGCGGCGTTCCTGGCGATCCACAAGGCCCGCCAGCAGGGCCACGATCCGGCCGGGTCGGTGTTAGCTTCCGACGCGTTCTTTCCATTCCCCGACGGGGTAGAAGAAGCCGCCCGGGCGGGGATCGGCGCGATCATCCAGCCGGGCGGCTCCGTGAAAGACGCGGACGTGGTCGCCGCCGCCGACCGGCACGGGATCGCGATGGTGCTCACCGGCATCCGGCAGTTCCGGCACTAGACCAGGACGACCATGAGCGAAGAGCGTCCTCCGTATCCGGTAGCGGCCTGCATCGCGTTGGGCGCTCTCGTCCTCTACGTCGCGACGCTCGCCCCGACGACCCAGTTTTGGGACGCCTCCGAATACATCACCGCCGCGCACGCGCTCGGGATTCCGCATCCGCCGGGAAACCCGCTGTTCGTGATCATCGCCCATGCCTGGGGACTGCTCCCGCTGGGCGCCGACTACGCGAGACGCATCAATCTGTTCGCCGCCGCGACGGGCGCGGTCGCGGCCGGGCTCTGGTTCCTCATCGGGGAGCGCTGGCTGCGCCCCATCGTGCCGTCCGACGGGCCGCGGCGGCTCGCCGCGGCGGCGGGCGCGATCGTCGGCGCCACGGCGTTCACCGTCTGGAACCAGGCGGTGGCGAACGAGAAGGTGTACACCGTCAGCGTGCTGTCCATCGCGCTCGTGCTGTGGCTCGTGCTGCGGTGGGGCGATCAGCCGGCAGGCGCCCGGCGCGACAATCATCTCGTCCTCATCGTGTACCTGCTCGCGCTCACGTCGACGAACCACCTGATGGGGGTCCTCGTCGCGCCCGCCGTGCTGGCATACGTCCTGTGGACCGATCCGCGGGCGCTCCTCTCTCCCCGCTTCCTCGTCGCGGCGTCGCTCGTGGCGGCGGTCGGGACGAGCGTCTACCTCTTCATGCCGATCCGCGCCCACTTCGACCCCTACTTGAACCAGGGCGAGCCGACGACCTGGCAGGCGCTCAGGGCGTTGCTCGCGCGCGAGCAGTTCGGCAAGCCGTCGGTGTTCGACAATCCGATGTATCTGCCCGGCCCCGACAACCCCGGCCACACGCTGGTCCTCTACGGGCAGCAGCTCCTCAATTACCTGCAGTACTTCACCTGGCAGTTCGGCCGGGACTGGCCCGCCGCGGTGCAGCGCGCCCTCGCCGCGGCGTTCGCCGGACTCGGGCTGCTCGGCGCGCGCCGTCACTGGCAGGCCGAGCGCCGGTCCGCGCTCGCGATGACGACGCTCGTGCTCACGCTCACGCTGGTGCTCGTGTTCTACCTCAACTTCAAGTGGGGGTACTCCCAGCCCTACCGCGGGCCCGGGCTCGAGCACGAGGTGCGCGAGCGGGACTACTTCTTCATCGCGTCCTTCGCGGCATGGGGGGTGTGGGTGGGAATGGGCCTCGCGACGCTGATGGAGGGGATCCAGGAGAGCCTGGCAGGACGCGTGAGCGTGCCGGCGCGGCGCTGGGCGCTGTCCGCGCCGGTACTCCTCCTCGCGCTCGTCCCGCTCGCCGGCAACCGGCTCACCGCTTCCCGTGCCGGTGAGACCATGGCGCGCGACTACGCCCGCGACGTGCTGCAGTCGGTGGACCCGTACGCGCTCGTCGTGACGGCCGGCGACAACGACACCTTCCCCCTGTGGTACGCGCAGGAGGTGGAGGGCGTCCGCCGGGACGTCAGCGTGCTGGTGCTTTCGCTCGCGAACCTCGACTGGTATCTGCGCCAGTTGCAGCGCCGGCCGCCCCCGAGCTTCGATCCCGAGGCCGCGCCCGCCCTGTACCGCGGCCGGAGCTGGGCGCTCCCCGCCACGCCGTGGATGAGCCGATACTATCTCGGGGATCCGGCCGACACGCTGCCCCCGTACGTTCCGCTGCCGCGGCCCGCGCAGGGGTACCTCGGGCCGATCGCGGTCACGCTCGACCCGGGCGCGCTGGGCCATCCCTACCTCAGCCGCTCGGACCTGGCGGTGTTGCAGATCATCAAGGATGAGCTCGGCAAGCGGCCCATCTACTTCTCGACGTCCACCGGCAACTACGCGGACCAGCTCGGGCTCACCCGCTATCTGGTGGGCGAAGGCCTGGTGCGCCGCCTGGTGCCGCGGCCGGTCACGCCAGGTGACAGCGTGCGGCTCGTGGAAGGGCGCGGGTTCGTGAACGTCCCGCGGACCCGCGCGCTCGCGTTCGGCGTGTACAAGGGCGGCGAGACGGCGGCCCGACCGCGGCCGCGCGGCTGGGTGGACGTGCCGTCCCAGAACGGCCTGTTCGGGTACGTCTTCGTCTACGACACGTTGGCCGGAGCACTCGGCGAGCGCGAGCCGGCGCTCGCGGCGCGGGCGCTCGAGCTGCGCGACGCGATTCTCGCCAATACGACGTACGCGCTCCCCGGCACGCGGCGCGCCAACGGCAGCTGACCTCCAAGCGAGCGACCATGAGCGAGATCCGGCAGTCGCATCCGGTCGGGACGCGGGGGGCGGGGACAGCGGGGGCCCCGCCGGCCGTGAAGGCGCCCGTCGCCAGTCGGGCTGCCCCCGGGGGGCTGGTGGCGGTCGACGTGATGGAGCCCCCGCCCTACCTCATGGCGGCCCTCGTCGCGTTGGGCGCGCTGGTCCTGTACGTCATCACGCTGGCGCCGACGACCCAGTTCTGGGACACGTCGGAGTACATCGCCGCGGCCTACGTGCTCGGGATCCCGCATCCGCCGGGCAACCCGCTGTTCACGATCATGGCCCACACCTGGGGCCTCGTGCCGCTCGCCGCCGGGTACGCGATGCGCATCAACCTGCTCGCCGCCACGACCAGCGCGATTGCGGCGGGCTGCTGGTTCCTGATCGGCGAGCGCTGGATGCGGGCGTGGGTGCCCGCGAAGTGGCCGCGCCGGCTCGCGGCGCTGGCGGGCGCGACGGTCGCCGCCACGGCGTTCACGGTCTGGAATCAGTCCGTCGTGAACGAGAAGGTGTACACGCTGTCGCTGCTCTCGATCGCGCTGGTGCTGTGGCTGATCGTGCGCTGGGACGACCAGCCGCCCGGCGAGGCGCACGACCACTATCTGCTGATGATCGTGTACCTGCTCGCCCTCACGGCCACGAACCACATGATGGGCGTGCTGGTCGGGCCGGCCGTGGTGCTGCTCTTGTTCCCGCTGCTCAAGACGCAGCGCCCGGCGGATGACGCCGCGCGCCGGGTCGAGTGGTCGCAGTGGCTCGTGTTCTGCAGCGTGTACGCGATGATCGTGGCGACGGGGCTCGAGAGCACGGCCCCGCTCAAGGCGACCGGTGTGCTGTTCCTCCTGGCCCTCGGATACGCCTTCAGCCGGGCGCGCAACTGGGATTTCGCGCTCGCCGTCCTCGCGGTCGCGATCGTGGGGATGTCGGTGTACCTGTTCCTCCCGATCCGCGCCGCGCACTACCCGCCGATCAACGAGGGCGAGCCCACCACGCGGCAGGCGCTGCTGGACGTCCTCATGCGGGTGCAGTACGGCAAGCCGCCCGTCAGCCAGCGGCAGGCCACCCTGGTCGCCCAGATCGGGATGTGGGTCCAGTACTTCACCTGGCAGTGGGGGCACGACCTGGCGGACGGGGTGCAGCGGTTCCTGGCCGTGATTTTCGGCTCCCTGGGTCTGCTCGGCGCATGGCGGCACTGGAGGGCCGACCGGCGCGCCGCGCTCGCGATGACGACCCTGGTCGGCACGCTCACGCTGCTCCTCATCTTCTACCTGAACTTCAAGTACGGCTACTCGCAGTATCCCGACCGGCCGCAGCTGGCGCGCGAGGTGCGCGAGCGCGACTACTTCTTCATCGCCTCGTTCGCGTTGTGGGGCGTGTGGGTCGGCATGGGACTCGCCACGCTGATGGAATGGGTGAGCGATGGGATGGAGCGGCGCGAGCCGGACCCGAACCGCCGCTGGCTCCTGGCCACGCCGGTGCTGCTGTTCGCGCTGATCCCGCCCGCCGGCAACCGGCTCACGGCCTCGCGCGCCGGCGAGACGCTGGCGCGCGACTTCGCGGTCGATATCCTGCAGTCCGTCGAGCCCTACGGGATCCTCGTGACGGCGGGCGACAACGACACGTTCCCGCTGTGGTATGCGCAGGAGGTCGAGGGGGTCCGCCCGGACGTGACCGTCGTGAACCTGTCGCTCGCGAACACCGACTGGTACCTGCGCCAGCTGCAGCGGCGCCCGCTCGCGACGTTCGACCCGGGCAAGGCGCCGGCCATGTACCACGGGCGCGAGTGGCCGAAGCCCACCGGCAAGCTGCTGAGCTACACCGACGAGCAGCTCGACACGCTCCAGCCCGTGTACTTCCTCGAGCAGAGGACCACGGTGAACCTGGGCGGCGTGCTCGTGATACTCGATCCCAAGCAGCTCGGCAGGCAGTATCTCGAGCGCGCGGACGTCATCGTGCTGCAGGCGATCAAGGACCAGTTGGGCAAGCGGCCGATCTACTTCTCGCGCACCGTCGGCCCGTACGGCGACCAGTTCGGCTTCGCGGGCTACCTCGAGGGCCAGGGGTTCGCGCGCAAGCTGCATCGCGAGCCCGTCGTGGAGTCGGACAGCATCAAGCCGGTCCCGGGGCTTGGCCTCGTGAACGTCACCCGGAGCAAGGCCCTCGCGTTCCAGGTGTATCACGGCGACGCCGCCGCCCGCCGGCGGCCGCGCGGCTGGGTGGACAAGCCGTCCGAGGGGATCCTCGCGACCTACGGTCTCACCTACCAGGCGCTGGCGCAGGTGCTGCAAGGGAAGGACTCGCTGGCGGCGCGCCAGGCGCAGGCGCTGGCGGACTCGATCTTCAGGAACACGAGCTGGGGACCGGTCGCGGCGCTGCAGCGTTGACCGCTGCGCGCGAGTTCACGAGCCAGCTGCTGTACTATCCCGACGACCACCTCGTCATCATCTGGGCGTCGAACGACCTGCGGCGGCGCTGGAGGCAGACGCTGAATCGGGTCCTCCCGGAGATCGTGCTATGCAACTGAGCGACGTCGCCCTGCTGCTGCTCCGCATCGGCCTCGGCACAGTCTTCATCGTCCACGGCACGGCGAAACGCCGGCTCTGGAAGGTCCAGCCCTCGCCGCAGCTGCCCGTGGGGTTGCTGCGAACCCTGCGACTACTCTCCATTGCCGAGCCCGCCGGCGGGCTGGCGGTGCTGGTCGGCTTCCTCACCCAGCCCGCCGCCTTGGGGCTCGCCCTGGTGATGCTCGGCGCGTTGCGGTTCCTGATCGTGGACGCGCACCGCGCGTTCACCACCGAGACCGCGGCGGGATGGGAGTTCGAGCTCGTGCTCCTGTTCGTGGCGCTGGCGCTGGCCCTGATGGGCGGCGGCGGGTTCGCGCTCGACAGGGCGCTGTTCGGGAGGTAATTAGGCCCTTTCACCGGAGACGCTCTCATGTTGCTGCCATACGGATCAGCGCTGGTCGTCGCGTGGCTCGCGGTCGCGCCCCAGGCGCCTGGCGCGGCCAGAATTCAGACGAAGGAGGTCGAATACCGCCAGGGCGGCACCGTCCTCAAGGGATTCATCGCCTGGGACGACGCCGCGGCGGGCAAGCGGCCCGGCGTACTCGTCGTGCACGAGTGGTGGGGCCTGAACGACCACGCGCGCCACCAGGCGCGCCGCATCGCCGAGGCCGGCTACGTGGGCTTCGCGCTCGACATGTACGGCGCGGGCAAGGTCACGACCCACCCGCAGGACGCGCAGGCGTTCGCCACCGAGGCCACCAAGGA
>DASPXO010000219.1:0-3014 GCA_035637235.1 Gemmatimonadales bacterium
TACCACGATCCCGAGCTGCACCATCTCGTGCTCGCCCCGGAATACGGCGGCGACGGCAAGAAGGTCGGGCTGTGCGCGCAAAAGAAAGAGCCCGCGGTCGCCTTCCCCGCCCATTGGGCGCCGGACGGCCTGCTGTTCTACGCGGGCACGCAGTTCCCCCAGCGCTACCGCGGGGGGGCGTTCATCGCCTTCCACGGCTCGTGGAACCGCGCTCCGCTCCCGCAGCAGGGCTTCCGCGTCGCGTTCGTGCCCTTCCAGGACGGCAAGCCGGCGGGCACCTACGAGACGTTCGCGGATGGCTTCTGGCGCGAGGAGCAGGGCGGGCCCAAATACCGCCCGGTCGGCGTCGCCCAGGGGCCGGATGGGTCGGTCTACATCACCGACGACGGCGTCGGGCGGATCTGGCGGGTGATGTATAGGGGACGGTAGAGGACGGTAGAGGACGGTAGAGGATGGTAGAGGATGGTTGAGGGCGGTGATGGCGGGATATTCAAAGCGGTCGCTCGTGGAAAAGCTGGGCATCAAACCCGGGGCCACGGTCGCGATCCTCAACGCGCCCAGGGGCTACGATCGCACGCTCGGCAAGCTCCCGACGCCGCTGGCGCGCAAGGCGCCCGCCGCCGGACCGCTCGATTTCATCCAGTTCTTCACGACCGCGCAGCGCGAGCTGGAGCGCAAGTTTCCGGCGCTCGAGCGCGCGCTGGCGCCCGCAGGGGTCCTGTGGGTCTCGTGGCCCAAGAAATCCTCCGGCGCGCCCACCGATCTCACGGAGGACGTGATCCGGGCGATCGGGCTCGCGCATGGGCTCGTGGACGTGAAGGTCGCCGCGGTGGACGACGTGTGGTCGGGACTCAAGTTCGTGAGGCGGGTGAAGGACCGCTAGATTGCGGGACCGATGCCCGAGCCGACCCCGCACCCTCCCCTGACGCACCTCTCGGAAGAAGAGCAGCTCTTCCGCGACACCGTGCGCGACTTTGCCGGCCGCGCGGTGAAGCCGCGCGTCGCCGCGATGGAGCGGGCGTCCGCGGTCGATCCGGCCGTGCTGCGGCAGTGCTTCGAGATCGGGCTGATGGGGGTCGAGATCCCCGAGGAGTACGGCGGCGCGGGCGGCAGCCTCCTGATGACCGTGCTCGCGGTCGAGGAGCTCTCGGCGGTGGACGCCTCGGTCGCGATCTGCGTCGACGTGCAGAACACGCTCGTCAACGCCCTGCTCCTCAAGTGGGCGAGCGCCAGCCTGAAGCAGCGCTACCTCCCCCGGCTCGCGACGGACCTGATCGGCGCCTACGCGCTCTCCGAGCCCGAGTCGGGTTCGGACGCGTTCGGTCTTCAGACGAAGGCCGCGCGGCAGGGCGACGGCTGGATTCTCGAGGGCCGGAAGCTGTGGATCACCAACGGCGCCGAGGCGGGGTTTTTCGTCATCTTCGCCAACGTGGATTTCTCGCTGGGGTACAAGGGCATCACCGCGTTCGCCGTGGAGCGCGGCTTCCGCGGCTTCTCGGTCGGGAAGAAGGAAGACAAGCTCGGCATCCGCGCCTCGAGCACGTGCGAGCTGATCCTCGACGGGTGCGAGGTGCCGGCGGCGAACCTCGTGGGCGAGGTGGGCAAGGGCTACAAGGTCGCGATCGAGACGCTGAACACCGGGCGGATCGGCATTGGCGCGCAAATGATCGGCGTCGCGCGGGGCGCCCTCGCGGCCGCTCTCACGTACGTGAAGGAGCGCACGCAGTTCGGCACGCCCATCGCCGAGTTCCAGGCCGTGCAGTTCCAGCTGGCGCAGGCCGCCACCGAGCTGGAGGCGGCGCGGCTGATGGTCTACAACGCCGCGCGGCTCGAGGACGCGGGCGAGCCCTACACGACCCAGGCGGCGATGGCGAAGCTCTTCTCCGCGCAGGTGGCCGAGCGGGTGACGTCGCTGTGCGTGGAGCTATTCGGCGGGTACGGCTACACCAAGGAATACCCGGTCGAGAAGTTCTACCGCGACGCGAAGATCGGGGCGATCTACGAGGGGACGAGCAACATGCAGCTCCATACCATCGCAAAGCAGATACTGAAGGAAGGGCGGTAGAGGGCGGTAGAGGGATACGGCTGCCGGGCGCAAGCTCGGCGGCCGTTGCTTTTCTGTCGTGGCTTGATCATACTGAGTAGTACTGGATATGACTAAAGCCAGCAAGTTTGGGCGTATTTCCATCACCCTTCCCCGGGAGCTCCTCGTCGCGGCCGACCGGCGGGCGCGGGAGCTCGACCGGGCGCGCAGCTGGATCGTGGCCGAGGCGCTGCGGCGGTACGTCGGGGCCGGGGGGGCCGAGAGCGGACAGCGGGTCAGCGAGCCGACGCCGCCGAGCTATGCGGCAGAGGCAGTGAAGGAGGCGCGGCGACGCCATCTGATCGCCGACCTTGCGCTCTCGCCCACCGAGCGCCTGCGCCGGGCCGAGGAGCTACTGCGGCTGGCCTGGCGTGTTCACGGGCGGCGGCGTCGGCCCCAGGTGATCGGGTTCGACTCGTACGAGGACTTCTACGAATGGAAGAAGAAGGCGCCCCGCGGCGGGGAACGACTCCCGAGCTGATCGCGGCACAGGTGTGCGAGGCGCTGAATCGGTCGGGCGCCAGGTACCTAGTGATCGGCGGGGTCGCGTGCATCCTCCACGGCCACGTCCGCGCGACTCAGGACGTGGATATTCTCATCGGGCGCACGCTCAAGAACGTGGAGCGCGTGCTGGCGGCGCTCGCCACGGTCGGCTATGGCTTCGCGCGCGAGTGGGCCGCCGAGGAGGTTCTGAAGCGGCCCATCACGGTGATCGGCGACGATCCCGCGGTCGATGTCTTCACGGTCGCCTGGAGCGTCAAGTACGAGGATGCCGTAAAGCGCTCGTCAGCCGTGGACGTCGATGAGATCCCGATCCCGCTCATCTCGCTTGACGACCTCATCGAAACGAAGCGGACGGGACGGCTGCAGGACGCCGCGGACATCGAGGTGCTGGAGGAGATCAAGCGGCTGAGAGGCAAATGACGAGGGT
>DASPXO010000220.1:0-3811 GCA_035637235.1 Gemmatimonadales bacterium
TCGATCAGTCGCCCTATCGCGTCCTCATCACACAAGGTGTCCGCGAGCCGATCCAAGGCCGGGAAGTCCGAACCTCCCACAAAGCAGTTACCCTCCTTCACCGAGGAGATGGTCTCCGTGTGGGCGCGGCGTTCGACCCATTCGTGACCGTTGAGCATCACCTGCATGCCAAAGGGCGGATGCCCACTGAGTTTAAAGGTGACATGCCCCCAGTCTTTGTCGATCACGTGAAAGTGGTAGTGGTTGACGTAGGGCCAGGGAGTCTTCCGGGCCAGATGCGGCACCCCGCTCGGTCCGGTGGTGACTTCCCACACCAGCGCGGGGGCCTTGGCCACCAAGATCAAGAACAGGCCCGTAAACATGGGGTCGGGGGGCCGATGCTGTTCGGCCAACTCGTGTTTGCGCACCCCGGGCTCACAGTGGATCAGGCGAATCCGATGTTCCTTGGCGTAGGCATGCACCCGCCGACTGAAGCGTCCGGCCATCCGGAGCAGATGCTCCGTGTCCTTTCGGCAAGGCTGCGTAGGGTCTGACGACAGGGGGATCGATCGATCAGCGCAGGCGGCCGAGGAAGAGGTCAATGCCTCGCTGGACGCATCGGTCGACTTTGGCTCGGCCGGCGGGCGTCGGCATGAGGTGGCCGCACGACTGGCACTCGTGGAGTGCCACGCGGTGGACGTGAATCTCCTTGCCGGCGAGCGGGGCAGGACCGGTCAGGCGGACCGGGTACGTCGTGATGCGTCGGACCAGCGTGGTCCCGGCGCAGTTGGTGCAGGTCGGCGGCTTCGCCTTGGCGGTCGTCCGGCCCATCGGTCCACCTCCCCGCGACGATCTTGCCCCAACGAGTCGCCGACGGGAAGCCCCAAGGGCACGGCGGGCCCCTGGCGCGCCCTAGCCGGAATCGATCGACGCCTCGAGTTGCTGGAGCGTCTCGCGGTAGGTCCACGGCAGCCACGCCCCCGGCGTCTCCTTCACCGCGTGGGCATGCTGCTGGAGGGCGACGAGGTACTCGAACGCATTGACGCCTTCGAGCTCGCAGGTGTGGATCAGGCTCATGAACAGGTCGCCGACGTGCGCGCCGTTCGCCGTCTTGTAGAAGAGCGCGTTCTTGCGATGCACGATCGCCTTCTTGAGGGCCCGCTCGACGACGTTGTTGTCCAAGGGGGCCCCCGGCTGGCGGAGAAAGAGGGTCAGCGGCGTCCAGTGCTTGAGGAAGTACGCGATGGCCTGCCCGAGCCCCGAGTTCGGCTCGACGCGATGGGCGGCGAACTGGTCGGTGAGCCAGGCGTGGAGCCGCTCCATCAGCGGCTCGCTCTGCGCCTGATGCCACGCCAGCCGCGCGGCGGGGGCGAGGCCGTCCTGGCGGGCCTGCGCGTCGTGGTGATAGATGTCGCGCAGCGTTTCGAGCACGTACCGGCATTCAGCCGGAAAGTTCGGCGTGACCTCCACGAATTTGCGCCGGGCGTGAGCGAGGCAATGGCCGAGGATCACCGCGAAGGGTTTCGGGAGATTCCGCGCCAGCGCGTCGCACATCTGAATCGGGGGGCCCAGCGCGGCGGCCCGCTGGGCGAGCACCTGCGCGAGGTTTTCGCCGGCGTGGCGATGGCCGGTGAAGAACAACGCCATGCGATGCCCGTCCCGGGTCGAGACGATCCCGGAGGTGAAGGTCCCCGTGCGCTCCGGGGCGCGGGCCGCGGCGTCGGCGCCGACGGCGGGCGCGCGCGCGTGGGCCGCCGTGAACCCGAGGACGGTCATCGCGGTGTCATCGTTGTGGAGCACGTCGCCGTGCGCCGCCTGGCGAATCAATTCGTCCATCGCCGGCTGCGCGACCGGCGCCGCGGTCGCCACGATCTCCCACTGCGTGGACGCCGGCAGCGGGATCGTCAGGGTGGCCTGCAACCGCTCGAGCCGATGAAACGGGACCCCGCTCCCGTACTTGAGCAGCGCGATCATGCTCGCGGACGACGCGTCGTACTTGTCCGGCCCAACGCCGGGGGGCGGGTCGGCGGTGAAGACCTCGCCGCACAGGTTGCAGCGCAGCTTTTCGAGGGCGTAGACGGTCGCCGCCAGCGGCGCCTGCCCGCGGAACCGGATCAGCACGCCCGGGTCGCGTTGCGCGTAGACCTTGCCCTTCGGGCACTCGGGGCACCGGTCCCCGTGTTTCAGGCGGGGATGCGGGACGGCGACGTGCTCAGCGCCGACGTACGTCTCCGCCCCGTGGCGCCCATGCCCCCCCGGCGTCGGCTCGTGGTGGTGCCGTTCGGGATGGTCCTCGCGATCGGGACCCGCCGGGCTGTCCGCGCCCGGGGCCGTCCCGCCGGCGCGGTCGAGGACCTCGCGCGTCTTCTCGGTCGCCGCGCCGAAGAGAAGCTGGCGCAGGCGGGCAATGGTCGCGTTCTTGGCCTCGACCAGCTGGGCCACGGAGGCCAACGTGTGGATCGCGGCGGTGAGCAGCGCGAACTCGGCATCCGTGAGCGGCGTCTGCCGGGCGCGCTCGATCACGCGCTCCAGCTCATCGAGGTCGAGCTCGATCCGGCCGCTCGGGGGCGCCATCCTAGCCCGCGCCGAGCCGCTGGCGGAAGGCGGGTGTCAGCGGATAGCCGAGCACCTCTTTGACCGGCCGCGTGGGGCGCATGGTCGGCGCGTTGTGCCCGCGCCCGGTGGTGCGGCCGAGCACGCGCCAGTTCGCGGCGCGATAACAGGTGCCGCGAAAGCGGGCTGGATCGATGAAGGTCTCGAGGAAGTAGATCGGGTGGCCGTACAGCCGCTGCCAATCCGTCGGCACGAGGGCCGCCATGCGCCCCAGCAGGTGCGAGGCGAGATGGGGGACCGCCACCCACGGCAGGATCAGGAACCGCGCGTTGTAGGCCAGGAAGCGGAGATGCTGGCGCCGGGCGTCGGCCGACCACCCGATGAATCGATCGCGCGGCCCCAGATGCCGCGGGGCCGACGCCCACGCCAGACACGCGACGGGGCGGCCGCCGCCCCAGACCAGATACTTCAGGTGCGCGCCGACCGGCTGCTGATACCCGAGATAGTGGTACTGCGCGAGGAGGCCGTTGAAGAGCCCTTCGTCCGCGGACCGTCGGACTTGGCGGATCTCCAGGGGGCGCAGGTCGCCCAGCGCCGCCACCAGCGGGCTCGTGTCCACCCGCACCGGCGGCGCGCCGGTCCGCGGCCGCCACGGCTTGGCGGTGCGCCACCGGGGCGGGGGCAGGACGAGGTGCCCGGCGCGGTGCAGGCGCAGGAGCAAGCCGCGACAGATCGCATCACACGGCTGCCCGTTCGGTTGCCGCCACTGCCACGCGGCGCAGACGGCCAAGGATAGGGCGCGCCGGCTGAGGCGGGGCTGCGCCGCGAGCAGCGCGCGCAGGAACGCCAGGTCCGCGGGCGTGATCGGGCGGCCTCGATACGTCAGCAGCGTGTCCACACCGCGGGAGCGTAGCAGCGCGCGCGGTAGAACGCAAGTTTCGCGTGCGGCTATCCCGTCCGCAGGCGCCGCCACACCGGGGCGGCATCAGCGGCCTGAGGATCGCCGGCGACGATCAGGCGCTGCAGTTGATGCGCCTCGAGCGGCGTCGCCGGCGTCGCCGCCGTCGGCCACCAGCGAAACCGGCCGCGGGAGAGCCGCTTGTGCGCCAGCCAGAAGCCCTGGCCGTCATAGACGAGGATGCGCAGCGCCGTCTGCCGGCGATTGCGGAAGACGAACAGCCACCCCGAGAAAGGGTCCGCCGCCAGCACCTCCCGACAGGCGCGCGCGAGCCCGTCGATGCCCTTGCGGAAATCCACGGCCTCGACGCCCACGAGGATC
>DASPXO010000221.1:0-22525 GCA_035637235.1 Gemmatimonadales bacterium
TCCATGTTCGCGAGCAGCATCATGCCGAGGCCGGTCTGGAGCAGGGTGAGGAGGATCTCGAGCCGCTGGGCGTCGTCGAAGTGGAAGTCCCGCCAGACCCCGTGGTGCTCCAGGCTCGAGTAGCCGTAGACCAGCGGGATCATCGCGGCGAGCACCGTCCACTGATTGATGTTGCTCGACACCATGTTCATCAGGGCCATGGGCGCGTGGGTCACGCGCCGCGCCCAGTAGAACGCCGAGATCTTCTCTGGGAACTCGGACAGGAACGGCGCCACCCACTGGACCAGCACGAACTGGCTCACCCCGAGGAGTCCGGCGACGGCGAGCATCGACTCGAGGAAGGGGTGCGCCGTGGCGTAGAGCAGGAAGCCGCCGGCCGCGAACAGCCCGCCGATGGCGGCTTGCCGGCGCCAGCCCCGCCGGCGGTAGGCCCAGCGGGAGACCGCCGGCGTCTGGGTGAGGTTTTCGACGCCGTGGGGCCGGTTGCGGAACAGCACCGCCAGGTAGGCGATATACAGGCCGGTCAGCACCACCGCGTCCACCCAGCTGAGGCTCCGTTTCGCGAGGATCACGCCGAAGTAGAGGAGCGGCGGCACGAGCCCGACGATCTCGACCGCGTGTTCCGGCTCGAGGCGAATGGCCGGCAGGCGCTCGGCGGCGGTCTTCCGCCCGGCGGCGGCGAACACGAAGTAGATCATCGGCCAGCCGAGGCCGAGCAGGAGCCGGATGGCGCCGGTGAGATTGGCGACCGCGAGGTGGGCGCGCTCGGGATCGCGGCCGGCGTCCCAGGCGATCACTGCCTCGACCGCGAACTCGGGGAGGGTCTGCAACCACGCCAGAATGGCGAGCGCGAGCCCCTGGGAGATGAGGAACTGCGCGGCTTCCGCGCCCCACGCGACCAGGAACGCCGATGCGAGGATGCTCGGGAACGTCCACAGCGCGGACAGTGCCGAGGCTCCCGCCGTGGACAGGAAAGCGAGTACCTTTAGCGTCACGTGCGCCGAAGATAGTCCTGCCCCGGAGGCCCAACAAGCCGTGCCGCATTGCCTGTCGCGCGCCGAGTGCACTTCGACGCCGCACGTTCACCGGCACTCCTACGACGTGGACGACCATGGGACGTGACAAGATGAAGTCCGCCAGCGTGCACAGCTTCCACGAAGCGCACGCCGAGCCGTCACCGGCCTCCCCGCCGGCCGGGACGGGCGCGCCGTTCGAGACGCTGGTGCGCGAGATGCTCGAGCGGCTCGGCGAGGACCCGACGCGGGAAGGCTTGCGCCAGACGCCGGCCCGCGTCGAGTCCTCTCTCAAGTGGCTGCTGCGCGGCTACCAGATGTCGGTCGCGGACGTGATCGGCGACGCGCTCTACAGCGAGCGGCACGAGAACCTGGTCTGCGTGCGCGACATCGAGATCTATTCGCTGTGCGAGCACCACCTGCTGCCGTTCTTCGGCAAGGCGCACGTCGCCTATCTCCCGAACGGCCGGCTCGTGGGGTTGTCGAAGATCCCGCGGGTGATCGAAGTGTTCGCGCGCCGCCTGCAGGTGCAGGAGCGGCTCACCGATCAGGTCGCGGACGCCCTGATGGAGGTGCTCGACCCGCGCGGCGTCGGCGTGGTCATCGAAGCCTACCACCTCTGCATGATGATGCGCGGCGTCGAGAAGCAGAACTCCAAGACGGTGACGAGCGCGCTGCGCGGGGCGCTGCTGCAGGACGCGAAGACGCGAGACGAATTCCTGAGACTGGTGCACGGCGGTCGGGGCCTGGCGTGAGCGACGCTGGCCCCGCCCCCCTCGGCGGGACGCTCGCCCTCGTCACCGGCGCCTCGCGGGGGATCGGGCTCGCCGTGGGGGAGCGCCTGTCCGCCGCCGGCGCCCACGTGGTCCGGCTCGCGCGCAGCCTCGAGGATGCCTCGACCGCCCGCCGCACCGACCTCAAGTGCGACGTGGCCGATCCGGCGGCGGTGGAGCGGGCGGTCGCCCGCATCCTCGCCGAGCGCGGCGTTCCGGACATCGTCGTCAACAACGCCGGCCTCTTCTTCATCAAGCCGGCCGCCGAGACGACGCCGGAGGATTTCGCCCGGACCCTCGCCGTCAACCTCGCGGGGCCGTTTCACGTGGCGAGAGCCCTGATCCCGCATCTGGTGCGGCGCGGCACCGGGCACCTCGTGACCATCGGCTCCGTTTCCGATCACGTCGCCTACACCGGCTCGACCGCCTACGCGTCGAGCAAGTACGGCCTGCGCGGGATGCACGAAGTGGTGCGCAGCGAGCTGTCGCGCACGGGCGTGCGCACCACCCTCGTGTCGCCGGGGCCGGTGGATACGCCGATGTGGGACCCGGTCGATCCCGACTCGAGGCCGGGATTCACCAAGCGCAGCGCCATGCTGCAGGCAGAAGACGTCGCCGCGGCGGTGGTGTTCGCGGTGACCCAGCCGGCGCGGGTGGACGTTACGGAGATCCGGTTGATGCCGACGGTCTATACGGCGAGAGGGTGAGCGAGCAATTGCGGATTGCGGATTGCGGATTGCGGAATGGAAGTGCTGAGGTCCGGTGCCGCAGGGTGGCCGGGACCTCAACTTGCCAATCCGCAATCCGCAATGCGCAATCCGCAATCGTTGCGGGCCTGGTGCTCTTCTTGACGCCGAGGCTTGCCCGCTCTCAATCCCTCCCCCCGCTCCCCGACACCACCGGCTTCGGCGTGCACGTGCTCGCGCTCGCCCGAGCGCCCGACGGGGCGGTGTGGGTCGGGACCTACGGGCAGGGGATCTTCGTGCTGCACCCGGGCTCGGCGGGCTGGGAGCAGCTGAAACACGCGGGCGACAGCGCGGCCCACTCCATCTCGTGGGACTTCGTGCACGCGTTCGGGTTCGGCTCGAGCGGCGAGATCTGGTACGGCACCGTGGGCAACGGCTGGGGCCTCTCGACGGACGGCGGCAAGACCTGGACGAACTGGGAGCTCGCGCAGCTCGGTCCGGAATGGCAGTACGTCGCGCCGAACGGGATCGTGCTCCGCGGCGACACGGTGTACGTCGCCACGGCGGACGGGATCAAGCTCTCCTGGGATCGCGGGGCGAGCTGGGCGGAGATCACCGACTCCGCGGGCGCCACCACGGCGCAGCACGTGTGGGGCCGGATCCGGAGCCAGTACGTCCTGGCGCTCGCCGCCGGGCCGGACGGGAGCCTGTGGGTGGGTCACCTGCGGGGGCTCGCGCGCTCAACCGACGGCGGGCGCACATGGACCGAGTTCCCGGCGCCCGCCCGCTGCGCCGGAGCCGCGTGCGGGGGCCGTGTGCGCGCGCTCGCCCCCGATTCGGGCGGCGTCGTGTGGGTGGGCACGGAAGACGGATTGTACCGGCTCGACCCCGGGGGTGGGTTCTGGCTGGACAAGGCGGGGCGGCCGGCCTGCGCGGTCGCGCCGGTCGTGAAGGGCTGCCGCGTGGCAACGCCCCCGATCCAGGCCCTGTATCGGCCGGCCCCGGGACAGGTGTACGCGGCGACCGCGGAGGGCGTGTACGGGGAAGACGGCGACCCGCTCAACGCCTGCGACCCGGAGCCCGCCGCCACGGCGATCCTGGCGCTCGCGCCGGGCTGGTACGCCGCCGGGCGGCCCACGGGGGTGTCCTCGTGCCGGCTCGACCAGGGGCTGACTCTCGTCGGCGTCTCCTACCAGCTGCGGCCCGACACGGTGCTCGAGGGAATGCGCCACACGTGGTTCCGGCGCCCCATCGCTCCCGACGACCAGCCCTACATCGATCAGACGTACCGCTACGGCTCCACCATGGGCGGCAATTTCCAGCAGCACCAGGGCGTGGAGTTCAACAACGCCGACGGGACGCCCGTGCGCGCGATCGGCGACGGTGTGGTCGTGTTCGCGGGGCCCGCGGAGCAGGGCGCGAACACCGTCGCCATCCGCCACGACCGCCGGTTGAGAGGGTTGTATCTCTACTCCGTCTATTACCACAACACGGCGCTGCTCGCGTCCGTGGGCCGGCGGGTGCGCGCCGGCGACGTGATCGCCACGGTCGGCAACACCGGCCGCGCGACGAACGATCACCTGCATCTCGAGATCCACGCCACGCCTCGGGATTCGGTGTCGCTCGTCGTCGACCCGAACGAGCGCTACCCGAAGTACACGGTGAACCCGGAGCTCTGGATCGAGCCGCTGCCGGGGACCGGGATCGTCGCGGGGCAGGTGTGGGACGGCCGCGGCCGGCCGGTGTCCCAGGCGCGGGTGTACGGGCTCATCAAGGCGGAGCCGCAGGAGACGCCGTTCTCCTTCGCCGAGGCGTACGGCGAGCACAACCACCCCGACCCCGTTTACCGGGAGCACTTCGCGGTGAGCGACGTGGCGCCGGGCGAGTACACGCTCTCGGTTTTGGTCGACGGCAGGCGGGTGACCAAGCGGATCCGCGTCGCGGCGGGACAGGTGGCCTGGGTCGTGTTCGGTTCCGGTGCACATTGAGCTGACGGAGATGCTGCGCTGCCCCGAGCCGCACGAGGAGGCGCACCTCGTGCTGTCGACGGGGGAGATGGTGGGGCGGATGGTGCGGTCGGGCATCATCGGCTGTCCCATCTGCCACCGGGAGTATCTGATCGTGAGGGGGGTCGTGGAGTTCGAGCGGGATGCAGTATCCCCCTCCGCAGCAGCCCAGCGGGCGCCCGCTGCTCCGGGGGACACCGCGTCCCGCTCTCGCGCGGCCGTCGACGCCCAGACGTTGCAGGCGCTGCTCGATCTGTCCGGTCCCGGCGGCTATGTCGTGCTCGTCGGCTCGGCCGCCCGGCACGCGGTCGGGCTGGCGGCGCTGATGGGCGGCATCCACTTCGTGGGCGTCAACGCGGCATCCGACGCGGAGGAGCTGCCGATCCTGAGCCTGCTGTCCTGCGAGACGAAGATCCCCTTGCGGGGTGCCGTGGCGCGCAGCGTGGTCGTGGGGCCCGACTGCGCGATCGCGTCGTGGCTGGCCGAAGCCAGGCGCGTGCTGCTACGCGGGCGGCGGCTGGTCATCGAGGACGACCGTGCGACGCCCCCTGAGGGGGTGACGCGGCTCGCGGCCGGGGAGGGGTTGTGGGTGGGGGAGAAGCAATAAGACGGCGAGGACGGCAAGGGCGGCGGGCGCCGCCGAACCCATGACCTCTCTAGGAAATGCTCATCGTTCCCCTCTCCCACAACGTGGAGAGGGGGTCAGGGGGTGAGGTCGCCTCTCTACAACCTGGAGAGGGGGTCAGGGCGTGAGGGTCCTACCGTCCAATGCCCAACGCCGCGAGCGATTGACCGGCGGACGAATCCGATTGCGCGGTCTGAAACAGACGCAGCACGATTCTCCCGATGAGCTGCTCAGCGTGGCTGCGGTACTGGTCGGCTTGGTCTCCCGCGCCGTTGTAGCGCTTCACCACCTCCGCCCACGACCCCCACTTCCCGTAGTTGTAGGCGAGGATCGCCGCTCCGCAACGGATGTTGTGATCGTACACGTACAACGCGTGCTGCTTGTTGCAGTGCGGCGTCAGCCAGGTCCAATCAATCCCCTGAATCTTTCCCCTGGAATCGACACGGCACGGCAGAATCTGCATGCGTCCGATTTCCCGGCAGACTCGCTTGAACCCGATGGAATCGCCCTGCGCGTCGCGTTGCACGACGGCGAAGCCGGGGCCCCGAGCCGCGTTCCCCGTGCGGGGACCAGACTCCTTGAGCGCGTGGACCCACATGAGGATCGCGGGAACGTTGAACTCCTTTGCCGCCTGCGCTAACTGCTGTTCGTCTTCGAGCCCCGAGGCGTTCAGCGGCGCCTTTTGAGCGCGGGCGACAGCGGGGGCCAGGAGGGTGAGCGCGAGCCCGGCACACAACAGCGGCAGCAGCCGCGGGGAAAACGAACGATGGCACGACACGGTGGTGTCTCCTTGGGGTCCGCCGAGGGGCTAGGCACGCGGCGTACCGCTGGGGCGAGCCGTGAGTCGTTGTCGTGCTTGTAGTTACGAAATCGGCAGCGCGGGCTCCGTCTGCCGTCGTTCAGTTGTGCAACACGCCTGTAAGGCCGCCACGGTGTCGCACGTCACGCCGACGCGGTCTCGCGACCGGCGCCGTGTCGCACGTCACAGGGAGGCCTGCGGCGTCTTTGATCAGGACGGTGTCTTCGATGACGAGTGTACGTCGGGCGGGTGTCCCCAGGAGCAGCGGGCGCCCGCTGGGCTGCTGCGGAGGGGGATACCCGCCGGACGCGCTTACCCCTCGATCGCCGCCGCCGCTCGGTCGGCCTCCGCGTACACCCGGTCGATCAGGTCCTTGTAGGTCTTTTCGACCACGCGGCGCTTCACCTTGAGCGAGGGAGTAAGCTCCCCCGACTCGATCGTGAAATCCCGCTCGATCAGCGCCACGGTCTTCGGCATCTCGAACTTCGCCAGGTCGCGAAGGCCGCCCATCACTTCCCGCTCCATCTTCGCCTGCACGTCCGGCAGCGCCAGCAGCTCGCCACGGCTGCCGTACGCGAGGTTCCGCTCCTTGGCCCACGGCTCGAGCTGCTCGAAGTTTGGGACGACGAGAATGATGGGGAACTTGCGCCGGTCGCCGAGCACCACGGCGCTCGCGACGAACTTGTTGAGCCTCACGGTGTTCTCGATCGGCTGCGGCGCGATGTACTTGCCGCCCGCGGTCTTCAAGAGGTCCTTCTTGCGGTCGGTGATCTTGAGGTACCCCTCCGCGTCGAATTCGCCGATGTCGCCCGTATGGAACCAGCCCTCGGCGTCGATCGCCTCGCGAGTGGCCTCGGGCATGTTGTAGTAGCCCTTCATGATGTTGGGCCCGCGCGCCAGGATCTCGCCGTCGGGCGCGATCTTGACTTCGACGCGAGGGATGGTCTTCCCCACCGTGCCGAACTTGGGCCGCTCGCGCGGGTTCAGCGTGAGCACCGGCGAGGTCTCGGTGAGCCCGTAGCCTTCGATCACCGGCAGCCCGGCGCCGTAGAAGAACCGGCTGATCTCCGCCGAGAGCGGCGCGCCGCCCGAGACGAAGAGCTTCACCCGCCCCCCGGTCCGCGCCCGGAGCTTGGAGAACACCAGGCGGTCGGCGATGGCGTGCTTGAGCTTCAGGGAAAGGGGGATGGGGACCCCCGAGAGGCGGTGGGCGGTCCACGTCTCGCCCACGCGCTTCGCCCACAGGAAGATCGTGCGCTTGGCCGCGCCGCCCGCGAGCGCGCTCTCGAGCACTCGGGCGTACACCTTCTCGTACAGCCGCGGCACCCCCACGACGACCGTCGGGCGCACCTCCAGCAGGTTGGGCGCGACGCTGTCGATCGACTCCGCGTAGTTGATCGTCACGCCCATGTGGAAGAAGTAGTAATCGACCATGCGCTCGAGGATGTGCGACAGCGGCAGCCAGCTCAGGCAGGTGTCCTGATCGCTCACCCGCAGCGCCTCCACGCAGGCGGCGACGTTGGACCAGATGTTGCCGTGCGTGAGCATCACGCCCTTCGGTGGCCCCGTGGTCCCCGAGGTGTAGATCAGGGTCGCGAGGTCGCCCGGCTGGACCGCGCGCGCCTCCTCCTTCCAGCGGGGGTAGCGCGCGGCCGCGGCCCACCCTTTCGCCTCCAGGTCCGCCAGCGAGATCGCCCGGCTCCCGTCGCGCGCGGCGTCGGCGTCGAACACGATCACGTGCCGGAGCGACGGCAGCCCGGCCCACAGCTCCCGGACCTTCGCGAGCTGCGTCGCGTTCGAGCAGAACACCGCCGTCGCGCCCGCATCGCGCAGCACGTATTCGACCTGGTTCGCGGGGAGCGTCGGATAGATCGGGACGTCGGCGACGCGCGCGCACAGACAGGCGTAGTCGGCGAGCGCCCACTCGAGCCTCGTCTCCGCCAGGATCGACACGCGGTCGCCGGCCCCGATGCCCAGCTCCTGTAGGCCGAGCGAGATGGCCCGCACCCGCTCTTCGGCCTCGCGGTGGCGGACGGGCTTCCAAACGCCGCCGGCCTTGTACCGGAAGGCCGCGGCGTGGTCACCGTAGCGTTCGACCGCGTCGAAGAACAAGCCGGTCAGGGTGGTGGGGAGGGCGGGGGGGACGGGGGCGCGGCCCGGGTTCACGGCAGGAACCTCACGACGAAGATGACGGGGGAGCCGCTGACGGTCGTGCCCACCGCGCGCCGGGCGGCCGCGGCCACCACCACACTGTCGGGCCGCGGGAGCGCGATCAGCCGCAGCCGAACGCCCGCGATCCCCGAGGCGGTCGTGGGGATGGTCTCGGCTGTGACGAGCGCGTGCGCCGTGTCGTTCGTCACGAGGGTCACGGGGCCCGGCGCCGCGGGGTCGGTGATGGTCCACACGATCGGGCGCCCCGGCCCCAGCCCCGTCAGCCCGCCCGACGTCGAGTCCGCCAGCTCGACGCGCAACGAATCGGACAGGGAATCGGCCGCGCTCACCGTATGCGCCACGGGCCCGGCGGCGAACAGGCTGTCGGCGGCGGCCAGCGCGCGGATCGAGAGCGGATTGCTGCGCAGGCTTCCGACCCGGGCCTGCAGGCGGCCCGTCTGACCGGGGCGGCGCACGACGGTCGTGCCACTGGTGTCGTCGAGCACGGTCAGCACGGTGTCGAGGCTCGCCCAGAGGATCGTCGCCGGGACGGAGTCACCCCGGCCGTTCAGAGCCCGCGCGCGGGGACGGAGCGTGTCGAATTGCTCCAGCGAATCCGGGAGCGACACCTCGAGAGCGACCACCTGGTCGAGATCGGGTTCGAGCGTGCCGCACGCCCCCCCCGCCCCCCCGGCCCCCCCCAGCGCCGCCGAGACCACGAGGATGGGGATGCCCCTCAGGGCGCCTCCGCCGTCGCGGCCTCGGTGGGTCCGGCGGCGCCCCCGCCGAGATCCCGCAGCGCCTGGGTCGCGTGCTCGATCCACTTCTGGGCGTCGGGGCCCTTGGGGGGATGCGTGAGGAAGGCGCGCAGGTGCTGCGTCGCGCCGTCGGGGTCGCCCCGCTTGAGGAGCAGGAACGCGAGGCCGTAATGCGCGCCCGCGAGCTGGGTGTCCAGCTCGAGCGCTCGGCGGTAGTGGCGGATGGCCTCGTCCACGCGGCGCGTCTTGGTGAGCGCGATCGCCATGTTCTGGAGGATACGGGCGTCGTTCGGGTGGTCCCGCAGCGCCAGCCGATACGACGTGAGGGCCGCGTCGTAGTCGCCCTGGCGCTCGAGGGCGAGCGCTTCGTTCAAGTAATCGAGGCGCTGCGGGTTGACCTCCCCGCCGCTCGAGCCGCCGAACAGGCGGCGCCAGAGACCCATGCGCCGAAAATAGCTTGCGGTCGCGTGACTTTGCAATGTAGCTTGTGAGCCCATGCCCGCCGCGCCTCGGACCCCCTCGCCCAAGCAGACCCGCCCCGGCCGCAAGACGCCGCACGGCGTGCTGGAAGTGGATTGGCCGTTCTTCGGCGAGCTGTGCCGGGCCCTGGCGCTCAAGATCTTCCGGGAGTACGACCCCGACGTGGTCATCGGGATCGCCAGGGCGGGCGTGATCCCGGGCGCCGTGGTGGCGAGCATCCTGCAACGGGACTTCGCCTCCGTGGCGATCACGCGCACCGAGACGGGCGCCCGGCCCGTGGTGCTCGCCGGACCGCCCCGCATCGTCACGGGCAAGCGGGTCCTGATCGTGGATGAGACGTGCGACAGCGGCGACACCATGAAGCTCGCCCTGAACGCGGTGCGCGAGCTCAAGCCCGCCGCCGTGAAGACCGCGGTGTCGTTCCGGACGGGCGGCTACGCGCCGGACTTCCACGCGCTCGAGACCGACAACTTCATCATCCTCCCCTGGGACCGCGAGGTCATCATCGACGGGGAGATCGTCATGCGGCCGGACTACGCCGAGAAGCTGAGGGAACTCGGGGGTTGATCGACCGACTCACCGCGGCGCTGCAGGGCTCCCGCGCCGACTACACCGAAATCCGCGTCGAACGCACCTGGAGCTCCGCCGTGACCTTCCGCGGGCGGCGGCTCGAGTCCGCCACCGCGTCGGAAGACCAGGGCGGCTGCGTGCGCGTCCTCAACCGGGGACACGGCTGGGGAGTGGCCTCGTTCACCTCGCTGGACCGGCTGGAGGCGATGGTGGCGCGGGCGGGCGAGCTCTCCCGCGCCGTGCGGCTGGAGCGGCCGATCCGGCTCGCCGACGCGCCGCCCCAGCGGGCCGAGGCGCTCCTGGACCTGGACGGCGACGTGCGGGGCGTCCCGCTTGCCGAGAAGAAGCGGCTGATCGAGGCCTACAATGCCGCGATGCTCGGCGTGAGCGACCGGATCGTGGACACGCTCGCCACCTACCGCGACGAAGTGAGCGAGTACTGGTACGGCAACTCGGAGGGCACGCTGTTGCACGAGCTCCGGCCCGAGGTGGTGCTCTCCGGGACCGCGGTCGCGCGGCGCGACGGCACGATCGAGAAAGGGCTCGAGTCCGTGGGCCTGCGCCGCGGCTGGAAGTCGGCCCAGGACGGGATCGCGGGGTTCCGCGCGGCGGCCGAGCGGGCGGTGCGGCTGCTGGACGCGCCCGGGGTGAAGGGCGGTACCTACCCGGTGGTCCTGGACCCCGAGCTCGCGGGCGTGTTCATCCACGAGGCGTTCGGGCACCTGTCCGAGGCGGACTTCGTCCACGAGAACCCGCAGGCGCGCGAGATGATGACCCTGGGCCGGCGTTTCGGCAAGCCGGTGCTGAACGTCGGCGACGACGGTGCGGCGCCGGGCCTGCGGGGCACCCTGCCGTTCGACGACGAAGGGATGCCGACCCAGGACACGGCGCTCATTCGCGGGGGGATCCTGGTCGGCCGGCTGCACTCGCGCGAGACGGCCGCGGCGATGGGAGAGCGCCCGACCGGCAACGCGCGCGCCATCTCGTTCCGCCACCCGCCGATCGTGCGCATGACCAACACCTACGTCGCGAACGGGCGAGGGTCGTTCGAGGATCTGATCAGGGACATCCCGCTCGGCGTGTACGCCTGCGGCGCGTTCGGCGGGCAGACCATGCTCGAGAGCTTTTCCTTCACCGCCGCCTACGGCCACATGATCCGCGACGGGCACGTGGGCGAGATGGTCAAGGACGTCGTGCTCGCGGGCAACCTGTTCCAGACCCTCGATCGCATCGACCACATCGCCGGTGACTTCCGCTGGAACCAGATGGGCGGCGGGTGCGGCAAGGGCGGGCAGGTCCCGCTCCCCGTCACCGAGGGGGCGCCGCACCTTCGAATCGAGGCAGCGCTCGTCGGCGGCGACGTCCCGGCGTGATCGAGCGGCTGCTGGAGCTCGCCGGTCGCCGCGCGGACGGCGGGGCGGACGTGCTGTGGCGCCGGGTCGAGCGCACCGCCGTCGCGTTTGAGTGGGGCCGCCTCAAGGCGGCGGGCGCGACGGAGGAGGCGGGCGTGAACCTGCGCGTGCGCCACCGGGGGCGGGTGGGCGTCGCGGGCCTGACGGGCGTGCCAGTGGCCGACGGCGCGGCGCCCGCGAGCAACGGAGGGGCGCAGCAGGCCGCGCCCCTACTGGACCGTGCCCTGGCTTCCGCCGAGCTGGGTGAAGAGCTCGAGCTGGTATTCCCCTCCCGCTCCCCGTTCCCCGACGTCCCCACGCATTTCGATCGCGCCGCGGGCGCTTCGCTCGAGCAGCTGATCCAGATCGGTCGCGGGCTGCTGGAGCGACTGGCGCGCGAAGGCTGCCAGGTCAACGTCGCGGTCGAGCGCGAGCTGTCGGAGACCCGGGTCGCGAACACGGCGGGAGCACTCGGATCCTACCCGGCCACCGGAGTCGCCGTGAGCGCCGAGGTGTGGCGCATCGCGGGGGACGACGTGCTCTTGATCGGCGACGCCTACGAGGGCGCCGACCTCCCGTCCGACGGCGTGCTCGACGCCCTGGTCGGCTCGGTCGCGACGCGCCTCGACCTCGCGCTGCGGATCGTCGCGGCCCCCGAGGGCGCGCTTCCGGTCGTCTTCACGCCGGCGGGGCTCTCCCCGATCACGCTGCCCGTCACGCAGGGCCTCTCCGGAAAGGCCGTCCTCCAGGGGATCTCGCCGCTCGCGAGCCGGGTCGGCGAGCGGGTGTTCGACGAGCGCTTGTCCGTCACCGACGACCCGCTCCTGCCGGGCCGGACCGCCTCACGTCCGCTCGATGACGAGTGCGTGCCCTCGAGGGCGACGTCTTTGGTGGAACGAGGTATCGTGCGACGCTTTGTTTATGATTTGGAAACTGCGGCCCGCGCCAAGACGGCCAGCACGGGTCACGGCCACCGCGGGATCTTCGGGAAGCCGGTGCCCGCGTATACGAACTTGGTGCTGGCTGCGACGGACGAGGTGTCAGGGAAAACGCACCCGGAGCTTGGTGGCGGGCTGCTGCGCGACATCACGGACGGCCTGCTGGTCGACGACCTGATCGGGGTGGGGCAGGGGAATGTGATCGGCGGCGCGTTCAGCCATCCGGTCGCGCTCGCCTATCGGGTCGAGCGGGGCGAGATCACGGGCCGGGTGAAAGACGCGGCGGTTGCGGGGAATGCCTACGAGCTGCTCAAGCGGATCGGTGGTTTCGGAAACGACGCGCGTTGGACGGGTGCACGGTTCGCGCCGTCGCTGCTGCTCGAGGGCGTCTCGATCGCGCGCCGTTGACGCCTCTCGCGTGACGTCCCGCACGCGACGCGTTTAGTATTCGAGAACTCCCGTCTGCGCGATCATCTTCCATTGCGTCCCGACCAGCGTGTAGATCTTGCAGGTGCGGCCCTTCCAGCGATCCTCGACGCCCGTCGTCTTGTGGCGCCACAGCGTGTCGATGTCCACCACCGCGAACGCCCCGTCGCCCTCGCTCGAGACGACGATCTTCCTGATCTCGCGCTTGTTATGCACCAGGGTGTGCGTGTCGAACAGCTCCTGCCAGCCGCGGGCCCAGCGACGGGCGTCGAAGCGGCCCCACACCATGACCCACTCCATGGGATCGTGCGCCCGCGCGTGCGGCGGCCACGGCCAGACCATCGCCGGGTGGAAGCAGGAAACGAGGAGCTCGACGTCCTGGGTGTCCCAGGCGCGGGTTTCGCGGTGGACGAGCTCGGAGATCTGGGCTTCGGGGGAGGGCATTCTTAGGGCTGGGGACTAGGGGCTCGGGGCTCGGAAGTGCTTTCGGACGTGCTATGTGCGCAAAGACATTCTCACCCTACCCCCTAGTCCCGAGCCCCGAGCCCCTAGCCCCCAGCACCTCTTCGTAGGTCCGCCCCTGCGTCACCTGCTCGTAGACGGCGTTGAGCGTGTCCGGGGAGGCCGAGAGGAAGCGGCAGCGCGGGTCGTTCTTCGAGCGGCATTCCACTTCCATCACCGCGACGTGCTCACCCGAGAGCCGCCCCAGGAAGTCCGACAGCATCCCTGCCGAGAAGAAGCAGGTCGGCGTCTCGGCGGTCCCGGGCTCGGCCTCGGCCCAATCGCCGGTGTCCATCGCCAGGGCGGCGGCGCCGAGCGGCGCGACCGTGACGGTGCCCCAGCCCGCGGACTGGAAGAAGGCCGACAACACCTCGCTCAGCTGAGCCGCGTCCAGATCCTCGGGGCGCGCCACCCCGGTCCGGGCCGGCAGCCAGGCGCAGAACGCATGATAGACGCCCTCGCCCGCGGCGAACCCCGCCTCCTGGAGGATGGGGACGGCGGCTTCGGACGCGTCGCGCAGCAGACTCTGACGCAGCCGCCGCAGGGCGGCCCGACCGATGGTCAAGCCGTCGCCTGCGGTCGTCGAGTGGGCGGGAATCGTCATATCGGACGCCAACTTACGGTTTGGCGTGTGCGCGGCGCAAGAGCTCCGTCTCGTCGATGACCGGCACGCCGAGCGTTTTCGCCTTCTCGAGCTTCGAGCCCGCGTCCGCGCCGGCCACGAGCGCGGTGGTTTTCTTCGACAGGCTGTCCGTCACGTGGCCGCCGGCCCGCTCGATCAGCTCGGTCGCCTTGGCGCGTGACAGAGACGGGAGCGTGCCCGTGATGACATAGAGCCGGCCCGCGAGCGGCCCCCTTCCCTCGGCGGCGACCGGCTCCTCCATGTTGAGCCCGAGCTTCTCGAGCCGCTCGATCAGCTTGCGGTTCTTGGGCTCCGCGAAGAAGCCGGCGACCGCCTCGGCGATCGCCTCGCCCACGCCGCGGATCTGGCTGATCTCCTCGGGTGTGGCCTTCGCGAGCGCCCGCATCGACCCGAAGTGGCGCGCGAGCAGCTTCGCGCCCTGCGCGCCCACGTGGCGCAGCCCGAGGGCGTAGAGCAGGGTCGACAGCGGCCGCTGCTGCGAGGCCTGGATCGCCTCCACGAGCTGGTGCGCCGACTTCTCGGCAAACCCCTCGAGCGTCATGAGCTGTAGCGGCGCCAGCTCGTAGAGGTCGGCGACGTCGTGGATCAGCTTGGCGTCGAGCAGCGCGCGCACCCGCTCGTAGCCGAGCCCGCGGATGTCCATCGCGTCGCGCGCCGCGAAATGGACGATGCCTTCGAAGATGCGTCCGGGGCAGGACACGTTCGGGCAATAGACCATCACTTCGTCCTGCGGGCGCTCGACCTTCGAGCCGCAGACCGGGCAGCGCTCGGGCCGCTTGAACTTCCGTTCCTTTCCGGTGCGCCGCTCGCGCACCGGGCCCAGCACTTGCGGGATCACTTCGCCCGCCCGCGTGACCTCGACCCAGTCGCCTTCGCGGATGTCCTTGGCCGCGATCAGGTCGAAGTTGTGGAGGGTGGCGGTGGACACGGTCACCCCGCCGATCTCGACCGGGTCGAGCACGGCGTAGGGGGTCAGGGCGCCGGTGCGCCCGACGTTGATGCGGATTTCCGTGAGCTTCGTGACCTGGACTTCGGGGGCGAACTTTCGGGCCACCGCCCAGCGCGGCTCGCGACCGCCCACCGTGCCGAGCTCGACGTGCAGCCGGAGCGGATTCACCTTCACGACCACCCCGTCCGCGCCGTAGTCGAGCGTCTCGAGGAGGGCTTCGAGCTGCGCGATCTCCCCGTGGGCGGCGGCCAGGTCGGGGACGAGTCGGTGATGCGGCTCGACGGGGAACCCCCAGGCCTGGAGCCGGAGGAGCAGCTCGTGCTGCGTGTCCACGGGGAGCTTCTGGCCCGGCGCCTCCACGTGGAAGCAGAAGATACGCAGGCCGCGGCTGCGCGTGATCGTGGGGTCGAGCTGGCGCAGCGCGCCGGCGGCGGCGTTGCGCGGGTTGGCGAACGGCGGCTCGCCCGCCCGATCGCGCTCCTGGTTGAGCTTCTCGAAGCGGGACTTGGAGAGATAGACCTCGCCCCGGACCTCCATTCGCTTGGGCCAGGCCTTCCCCTGGAGCCGCAGCGGGACGTCGAGCACGGTGCGCAGGTTCGCGGTGACGTCCTCGCCCTCGACGCCGTTGCCGCGGGTCGCGCCCGTCACCAGCACCCCGTCGTCATAGGTGAGGCTCACGGCCGCGCCGTCGATCTTCACCTCGAGCGTGTAGCCGGCCTTCTTCACTTCGGGGACGAGCCGCGCGTTGCGCTCTTCCCACTCGGCGAGCTCCGCCTCGTTGAAGGCGTTGGCGAGCGAGAGCATCGGCACGAGGTGCCGGTGTTTGCGGAAGGCGGCCGCCGGCTCGGCGCCGATGCGGTGCGAGGGACTGTCGGGGGTGCGGAGCTCGGGGTGCTTCGCCTCGAGCTCCTGCAGCTCGCGGAACAGGCGGTCGTACTCGGCATCCGACATGATCGGCTTGTCGAGCACGTAATAGGCGTAATTCGCGCGCTCGATGAGCCGCCGCAGCCGCGCGGCCCGGGCGGCGGCGGCTTTCACCGACCCTTGGCTTCTTCCTGGATGACCGCCATCGCGACGCCGACCAGGCGGTCGAGCTCGTCGGAGCTGGCGCGCGGCAGGAGCCCCTCGGCCCAGGCGCCCTCCCGCTCGCCGAAGGCGGCGAGCAGCCGCCGCAGGAAGGAGAGCAGGGCCACTCGCTCGAGCTCCATCCGGCGCACCGTCTCGCCCGTCTCCTGCTGGCGCTGCTCGAGCCGCTCGTAGCGGTGCGCGTTGCGGAGCGCCTGCGCGGTCAGTGACGCCACCACCTGCACGAACCGCACGTCGTCGTCGGAGAACGTGGGACCTTCGAGGAACGTGCGCAGGAAGATCGCGCCCACCGCCACTCCCCGCCACGTGATCGGCACGACCGTGATCGACCGGACGCGGCGGTTGACCAGCTCGCCCTTCACGTGCTTGAGGCTCGGGTCGCTCGCCGCGTCGGGGATGAAGACCGTCTCCCCGGTCTGCATCGCGCGTTTCAGCTCGGGATACCGCTCCAGGTCCACGACGTAGTTGCGGATCGTGGGATCCTCGTACGACGCCACCAGCCGCACCGACCGGCCGCCGCGCTCGGCGAGGAAGATGGAGCAGCGGTCGAGCCCGAACGCCTCGCCCAGCTTGCGCGCGATCGCCTGGAGGATGTCGATGAAGTGCAGCGAACTGGAGACTTCTTTGAGGATCTCGATGACCGCCAGGAGATGCTTGCGCTCGCGTTCGAGCTCGACGACCCGGGCGGCGAGGCGTTGCGCGTCCGCGCCCGGGACCGCGGAGGAGATGGTCATGGGGTAGTTTGTGTCCGCCGCGGAGGGCCCGTCAAGTTGGTTGCCGTGCGGCACGGCGGGCGATAGCTTCCCCAGCCCATGCGCCCGGCGGGCGCTAGCTCTCGTCCTTTTCGCCCTTGATGTCTTGGAGCAGCTGCGTGGCATCCTGCTTGTACTCGGGATCGAGCACGTCCGCGATCGGGAGGGGGGCGATGGCCGTGAGCTGCTCGCGCGCCTTGGAATACGTCCCGAGGTCGATGTACACCTCCGCCAGCTCGAGATGATGAAAGATGTTTTGCGGCTTCAGGGCCACGGCCTTCTCCAGGTACGTCCGGGCGCGGTCCCAGCTGCCCTTGTCCAGGAATCCGCCGCCGAACAGCGTCTTGGCGAAGAACCTCTGGAATCCGGACAGCCGCTTCACTTCCGCGTGCCACGCCCCGACGAGGTGGTATGCGCCGTCATGCGTCGAGTCGAGCGCGATCGTCTTGAGCCCCTCGTCGTAGATGATCTTGGCGAAGCGTACCCGCTCCTTGCCGCCGCGGGTCCGCGACAGCCGGCCGAGCGCCTGCGCGACCGCGAAGTGCCCGTCTGCCCCGTTGGGGTTCACGCGAATGGCCGCCTCGCCCAGCGCCCGCGCTTCCATGTAGAGGCCGTCTCGCAGATGTTTCGAAGAGTCGTCCTTGCCCTCGATCTGCTTGGCGATGTCCACCAGCTCGCGCGCCGCCTTCCACAGGGCCGCGTAATCGGTCGAGTCGCTCGCCAGCGCCGCGCGGTAGTGCCGGAGCGCCTGCGCCGGCGCCAGCGCCGCGTGGGCGCTGTCGCCGAGGGCCATGTGCTCCGCGACCGACGGCTGGGATGGGGCCTGGGTGTGCAGGCGCGCGGGGGCCGTGAGCGACACCAGCAGCAGGGAGAGGGCACCGCGCATCGGGGGCTCCGGCCCGGAGGTGGGCGCTAATGTTGGTGGTGCCGCTCATCGAGCGCAAGCGCGACGGGGCCGCGCTCACCTCGGAGGAGTGGTCGGCGCTCGTCGCCGCCTACACCGACGGCCGAGTCCCCGACTACCAGATGTCGGCTCTGCTGATGGCGGTGCTGCTGCGCGGCCTCGAGCGCCAGGAGCTCGCCGCGCTCACCGACGCGATGCTGGCGTCCGGTCAGCGGCTCTCGTTCGACGGCTGGCCCACCCCCCGTGTGGACAAGCACTCCACCGGCGGCGTGGGGGACAAGGTGTCGCTCGTGCTGGCGCCGCTCGTGGCGGCATGCGGCGTCGCCGTCCCGATGATGTCCGGGCGCGGGCTCGGGCACACCGGCGGCACGCTCGACAAGCTGGAAGCGGTCCCCGGCTTCCGCACCAACCTGTCGCTCGCCGAGGCGAAGGCGCAGGTGCTGAAGCTCGGCTGCGCCATGATCGGCCAGACGGCGGAGATCGCCCCCGCCGACCGGCGGATCTACGCGCTGCGCGACGTCACGGGCACCGTCGAGGCGATCCCGCTGATCGCCGCGAGCATCATGTCGAAGAAACTCGCCGAGGGCCTGAGCGCCCTGGTGATCGACGTGAAGCGGGGCAGCGGCGCCTTCCTCCCCAGGCTCGAGCAGAGCCTCGAGCTCGCCCAGGCGATGATCGCGCTCGGCGAGGACCGCGGCTGCCCCACCGGGGCGCTGGTGACGGCGATGGACCGCCCCCTCGGCCGCGCCTGCGGCAATGCGCTCGAGACCGAAGAAGCGATCCTCGCGCTCCGCGGCGAGGGCCCCGACGACCTGATGGAAGTCACCTACGCCCTGGGCGCGGAGATGCTGCTCGCGGCGGGCGTCGAGCAGACCAGCCAGAAGGCCCGCCAGCGGCTGGAAACCGCCCTGGCCTCGGGGCTCGCCGCCGAGAAGTTCGAGCAGGTGATCGAGGCCCAGGGCGGCAATCCGCGGGTGGTCGACGACCCGTCGGTGCTGCCGCAGGCGCGGGAGGTCGAGGTCTACAGGGCGCCGCGGACGGGCGTCGTGACCCAGGTCGAGCCCAGGACCATCGGCCGGGCCATCGTGGCGATGGGCGGCGGGCGTCTCACCGTGGAAGACGCCGTCGATCCGACGGTCGGGTTCGTCATCGCCGTAAAGCCGGGGGACAAGCTGCTCGCCGGCGAGCCGATCGCCTCCGTGTTCGCCAAGGATCCGGGAGGGATCAAGACGGGCTTCGAGACGCTGGGGCGGGCCATCGTGATCGGCGACCGGCTCGTCCAGCAGCCGCTCCCGCTGATCTCACATCGCGTGACGAAGCACGGCGTCGAGGAGCTGGTGCGGGGGACGGCGCGGGACGAGCGGGACGCGTAGCCCCGCTCAGGCGACCGGCGGGTTCCGGGTGCCGGGCCCCCAGTCCCGCACGCTGTCCTCGTCCGTGGCTTCCTGCACCTCGCGCTCCGCCTCCTCCAGCTCCGTGTAATCGATCGCCTCGCCGCTCCGCCGGTGGGCGGTCGGCTCGGGCGGCCGGTCGCGCCCGCCGAGGAAGAACCAGGCGAGAACCACGAGCAGGACGGCCAGGACGACCAGGGAAACGGTCACCCGTCCCTTATACGTCGAGATTTTTCACGAACTTCGCGTTCTCTTCGATGAACCGGCGTCGCGGCTCGACGTCGTCGCCCATCAGCGTCTCGAACAGCTCCGACGCTTCCACCGCGTCCTCCATCGTCACCTTGAGGAGCGTGCGCTTGGCCGGGTCCATCGTGGTGTCCCGCAGCTGGTCGGGGTTCATCTCGCCGAGCCCCTTGTAGCGCTGGATCACGACGTTGCCGCGCGCCTCGGCGCCGTTCGCGATGCGCTTGACGTAGCCGTCGCGCTCCTTCTCGTCGTAGGCGTAGAACTCTTCCTTTCCCTTCGCGACGCGGTACAGCGGCGGCTGGGCGATGTACACGTAGCCCGCGTCGATCAGCTCCTTCATCTCCTTGTAGAAGAACGTCAGCAGCAGGGTGCGGATGTGCGCGCCGTCCACGTCCGCGTCCGTCATGATGATGATCTTGTGGTAGCGCGCCTCCTCGATCTTGAAGTCCTCGCCCACGCTGGTCCCGATCGCCGTGATCATGGTCCGGATCTCCTCGTTCGAGAGGATCTTGTCGATCCGGGCCTTCTGCACGTTCAGGATCTTGCCGCGCAGCGGCAGCACCGCCTGGAACTTGCGGTCGCGGGCCTGCTTGGCCGAGCCGCCCGCCGAGTCGCCCTCCACGAGGAACACCTCGCACAGCGTCGGGTCGGTGACCGAGCAGTCGGCGAGCTTGCCGGGGAGCAGGCTGCCTTCGAGCGCGTTCTTGCGCCGCACGAGCTCGCGCGCCTTGCGCGCCGCCTCGCGGGCCCGGGCCGCGCTGAGCGCCTTGGCGATGATCGCCCGCGCCACGCTGGGGGTCTTGTCGAAGAACTCGCCGAGCGCGTCGTTCACCACGCTCTTCACGATGCCTTCGACCTCGGAGTTTCCCAGCTTGGTCTTCGTCTGCCCTTCGAACTGCGGGTCTTTCACCTTCGCGTGCAGGACGGCGGTCAGCCCTTCCCGCACGTCGTCGCCCGTCAGGGTGAAGTCCTCCTTCTTGAGGAGCCCGTCCTTCTTCGCCCACTCGTTGATGGTGCGCGTGAGCGCGGCCCGGAACCCCGTCAGATGGGTGCCGCCCTCGTGCGTGTTGATGTTGTTGACGAACGAGAACGTGTTGTCGTTGAAGCCGTCGTCGTACTGCACCGCGCCCTCCACCTGAACGCCGTCGCGCGTCACCTCGAAGGTGATGGGCTTCGGGTGCAGCGGCTTGCGGTTGCCGAGCAGGTACTTCACGAACTCGGCCAGCCCGCCCTTGTACACGAAGGTCTCTTCCTTTTGCTGCTCCTTGCGCTCGTCCTTGAGCGTGATCGTGAGACCCTTGTTGAGGAAGGCGAGCTCGCGCAGCCGGGTCGCGAGGGTGGCGTAGTCGAACCGCGTCTCCGTGAAGATCGTGGCGTCGGGCTTGAACGAGACCGTCGTGCCGGTGCCCTTGGCCTTCCCGATGACCTCGAGCTGCTTCGTCGTCTCGCCGCGCTCGAACGCCATGTGGTGGCGCTTGCCGTCGCGGTCGACCCACACTTCCAGCTTCTCCGAGAGCGCGTTGACCACCGACACACCCACGCCGTGCAGCCCGCCCGAAACCTTGTAGGTGGCCTTGTCGAATTTGCCCCCGGCGTGGAGCATCGTCAGCGCCACCTCGACGCCCGGCTTCTTCTCCGTCTTGTGAACGTCCACCGGGATGCCGCGCCCGTTGTCGACCACGGTGACCGCGTTGTCGGGGTGGATCGTGACGTCGATCTTGGTGCTGTAGCCCGCCAGCGCCTCGTCCACCGAGTTGTCGACGACCTCGTAGACGAGGTGGTGCAGCCCGCGCCCCGACACCGAGCCGATGTACATCGCCGGCCGGCGCCGGACGGCTTCCAGGCCCTTCAGGACCTGGATGGCGTCGGCCTGGTAGCCGCCCTCGTCGCCCCCGCTCTTCCGCTGTTTCGGTGCCGGTTTTGCTTTTGGCATCAGGTCTCTATCGCGCAAGAAGCCAGCGAATGCTCTTGATGCGTCCCGCCCCCCCATTGATCGCGGCCATGATCTGCGGCGCCATGAGCTGCAGCTCGGTCATCCACGCGCTGGTCGCGACCCGCACGAACAGCGTGCCGTCGGGCGTGACGCTTTCCGGCTGCGTGACCGCCGCGATCTGGGGGCCGACGAGCCGCGGCCAGGCGGGGATCACCTGGGCTTGGGCGAGCCGATTGGCGAGCCCCGCCTTGACGAGGTACCTCCGCAGCACCTCGCCGACGGCCGTCGGCTGTCCCTGCTTGCGGTTTTTCATGTTCGAACCTCGCGCCACGCCGGCCGCTTCGTGCCCCCCCGCCCCCCCGCCCCCCGCCCCCCCGTGCCCCCCACATACGACGAGCGCCACGGGAAGTCCCGTGGCGCAACGCGACAGCTCCGCGAGGGCCCCAGAAAACCCACCTAACATACCCAGAACTCATTGTCGTGGCAATACTTACTAAGTCGTTGGGGCCTACGGCGCGACGCTCACGCTGGTGTCCCGCTCACCCTCGAAACCGGCCACGTCCCGGGCCCGGACCCTCACCGGCAGAGTGGTCCCCTGGAGAAATCCCCCGGGCACCAGGACGCGGAACGGGCCCTCCAGGACCGGATCGAGCAGGCCGTCCGCGCCCAGCGGTGGGTCGCCGTCGAGCTGTACCCATGCCGAGTCGATCCCGTCCGGGTCCGCGGCGCGGACGGTCACGGTCAGCGTGTCGGGCGGGGCGGGAGCGTTGCGGGACTGGACCGTCGTCTTGTCGAGGGTGATCGCGATGGTGGGCGGGGCCGGGCGCGGCCGCTCGGTCAAACAGCTGGCCGCTAAACAGCTAGCCGCAAGGCTCAAGCCGAAAGCCGCAAGAAAGGCAAGGCGTGCGCGGGGCGTCACCGACCTTCGAATCTCGGCGCGCGCTTCTCCAGGAACGCCGTCAACCCCTCTTTCATGTCGCTCGTGGCCGCGAGCAGGCCGAAGTGATTCGCCTCGAGCAGCAGGCCTTGCTCGAGGGCCATCTCGAGGCCCTGGTCCACGGCTTCCATCGCCAGCCGCACCGCGAGCGGGCCCATCGACAGGATACCCCGGAGCGTCCGCTCGGCCGCAGCGAGCAACTCGGCCCCGGGCACGACCTTGCTCACGAGGCCCATGCGATGGGCCTCCTGGGCGTCGATCATCTCGCCGGTCAGGATCAGAAAGAGCGCGTTTCCCTTCCCGACGATGCGCGGCAGGCGCTGGGTGCCGCCGTAGCCCGGAGCGATGCCGAGCTTGACCTCGGGCTGGCCAAACTTCGCGTTCTCGCTGGCGATGCGGAGGTGGCAGGCCATCGCGAGCTCGCACCCGCCGCCCAGGGCGTAGCCGTTCACCGCGGCGATGACCGGCTTGCCGGCGGTCTCGAGGCGGCGCAGCGTCGCCTGGCCCCGCAGCGCGCGCATCTTGCCGTCGAACGGGCCCTGCATCGCGAGATCGGCGATGTCGGCC
>DASPXO010000222.1:0-18266 GCA_035637235.1 Gemmatimonadales bacterium
CGCGCCAGTTTCCATACCTCTACAGGTACTCGCCGTTGCACAACATCAAGCCTGGGACAGCCTACCCTGCCACCCTCATCACCACGGCGGACCACGACGACCGCGTGGTCCCGGGACACTCCTTCAAGTTCGCGGCGGCGCTCCAGGCCGCCCAGGCGGGCCCGCAGCCGGTGCTGATCGAGATCGAGACAAAGGCGGGGCACGGCGCCGGCAAGCCGACGAGCAAGATCATCGAGGAGCAGGCGGATCGGTGGGCGTTTCTGGTGAAGAATCTGGGAGTAGAGGGCGGTAGAGGACGGTAGAGGGCGGTAGAGGGCGGTCGGGGACGGTCGGGGTTAAGAAGTCTTCGCCTCTACCGTCCTCCCTTAGTCGACCAAATCTCCCAGCAGCTGCCTCGCAATCACGATGCGCTGGATCTCGCTCGTCCCTTCCCCGATCTCGCAGATTTTCGCGTCCCGCATCATCCGCTCCACGGCGTACTCGGTCGTGTAGCCGTACCCGCCGTGGAGCTGGACGGCCTTGGTCGTGGCCCGCATGGCAAGCTCCGACGCGTAGAGCTTCGCCATCGCCGCCTCCCGCTTGAAGGGGTGCCCCGTCTGCTTCAGCCAGGCCGCGTGGTAGACGAGGTGCTTTGCGGCCTCGATCTCCGTCGCCATGTCGGCGAGGGCGAAGTGGACGCCCTGAAAGCTCGCGATCGGCTTCCCGAACTGGACGCGGGTGGCCGTGTAGCTGAGGCACTCTTCGAGCGCTCCCTCGGCGATCCCCAGCGCGAGCGCGCCGAGACCGATCCGGCCGCCGTCCAGCGTGTGCAGGAACTGGCGGAACCCGTTGTCGACGGGCCCGAGCACGTTCTCCTTGGGGACGACGGCGTCCTGGAACACGAGCTCACGCGTGTCCGAGGCGCGCCAGCCAAGCTTGTCCTCTTTCTTGCCGGCGAGGACGCCGGAGCACTTGGGCAGCGAGGGGTCGTGTCCGATGCCGACGCGGGCCGCCTCCGCCAGGTCGCAGGTGTCCTTCGTGACGATGAACGCGGTGATGCCGTGCGTCTGCTTCGCGCTGGTGGGGTCGGTACGGGCGGTGACGATGAAGATCTCGCCGACGCCCGCGTGGGTGATGAAGATCTTGGAGCCGTTCAGCACGTAGTGGTCGCCGCGATCGACCGCGGTGGACCTGGTGCCCCCCGCATCCGAGCCGGCCGCAGGCTCGGTGAGCCCGAAGCCACCCATCACCGTTCCGGTCGCCAGGAGCGGGACGTACTTCCGCTTCTGCTCCTCGGTGCCGAAATCGACGATCGGCGAGGTGCCGAGCGTCGTGTGGGCGCTGACGGTGATGGCGTGGCTCGCGTCCACCTTGGCGAGCTCGTGGATCGCGGTGATGTACGACAGGTAATCCATCCCCGAGCCGCCCAGCCCTTCCGGCCACGGGATGCCGAACAAGCCGAGCGTGGCCATCTGCTTGATGTTGTCCCAGGGAAACCGGCTCGCGAGATCGTACTGGCGGGCGCTGGGCCGGATGACCTGCTGGGCGAAGTCGCGCACCAGATCGCGGATCTGGAGGTGCTGGTCGGTGAAGTAGAGGGCGTCGTGCATGGTCAAATATAGCCGCAAGCCGCAAGCCGAAAGACGCAGGAAGGCGAAAGGCGCAAGGGAGTCGGCCGCGAAGCGAGGAAGATGCGGCTTGCGGCTGTCAACCGGTAGTACCGAACCCCGTTGCGATGCAGTTGATGGAGAGCAGCAGCGCGGGCAGCGCGCCCTCCTGCCCGGCGCGATACCGGCGCAGCAACTCGATCTGCTGGCGGTTCACCTGGTTGAGCGTGGGCAACCGGCTCGCCAGACGCTGGCGGAACAGGGGGAACCGCTCGGCGATGGCGGCAGCGCCGGTGAGGCGCTGCAGCACCTCGACGGTGCGGTGGTACTCGTCGGCGAGCAGCGAGAAGATCTCCTGGCGCACCCAGGGATCGGCCACCAGGTCGGCGTAGGCGCGGGCGATGTCCAGATCGACGTACGCGAGCGTCTTTTCGACCTCGTCCACGACGAGCCGGAACAGCCGGAAGTCGGTGAACATCCGCCGCAGCAGCGCCTCGCCACGCGCGCCGCGCACGCCCAGGAACGTGTCCAGCCCGGTCCCGACGCCGAACCACCCGGGCACGAAGTGCCGGTTCTGCGTCCACGCGAACACCCAGGGGATCGCCCGCAGATCGGCGAGCGTCCGGGCGCCGAACCGCCGGGCGGGGCGCGATCCGAGGTTGAGCAGCGCGATCTCTTCCAGCGGGCTGGCGGCCTGGAAATAGGCGACGAGGTGGCGATGCTCGACCAGCCGCCGGTACGCGGCGTGCGCGGCGCCCGAGAGGGCCTCCATCGCTTCGTCGAATTCGGCCATAGGCACGAGCGCCGCTTCCCGCTCCGACTTGATCGAGTGCTCGAGGACGCTCGCGGCGAGGAGCTCGGTCTGGTAGGCGGCGGTGCCGCGGTTGGCGTACTTGAACGACACGACCTCGCCCTGCTCCGTGATGCGGAGCCGCCCCTGGATCGAGCCGGCGGGCTGTGCCGCGACCGCGCGCCCGGTCGGGGCGCCGCCGCGGCTGACGGACCCGCCCCGCCCGTGGAAGAACGCGATCGGCACGCCGCACTCGCGGCCGAGCCGGGTGAGCCGGAGCTGAGCCTTGGCGAGCTCCCAGTTCGAGGTGAGGAACCCGCCGTCCTTGTTGGAGTCGGAGTAGCCGATCATCACTTCGCAGACCCCGCCCAGCGCGCGCACGCTGCGGCGGATGACGGGCAGCTGCAGCAGCTCCCGGACGATCTCGGGCGCACGCTGCAAGTCGTCGATCGATTCGAACAGCGGCACGATCGGGAGCGTGCAGCTCTCGATTCCGGCCGTGTCGGCGAACAGGCCCGCGTGCTTGGCGAGGAGGTACACGCCGAGCAGGTCGTCCACGTCGTGGGTCATGCTGAGGATGAAGCTGCCGACGGCCTCGCGATCGAGCTGGTCCCGCATCTCCCGGATGAGGCGGAACATGCCCAGGGTTTCCGCCGCCTCGGGCGAGAGCAGCAGGGGCGGCCGGTCGGCCCCGAGCGGCAGCGCGAGCTCGGCGCCGAGCCAGGAGCGCCACGGAGGGGAGCCGGGCGCCGGTGGTTCGCCCGGGTTCCGCGCCCGCCACAGCTCGGCGAGCGCCGCGTTCAGCCGGGTCGAGTTCTCGCGGATGTCGAGCCGGAACGTGCTGAAGCGGAATGCCTCCACCTCGCGCCGCAGCGGCCGGACCAAGAGCTCCGCCGGGCCCGGGCAGCCCCCCTCGACCAGGCCCTCCTCCATGGCGCGCAGATCCGCGATCAACTCCTCCGCGGTCCCATATCCGGATGCCTCCGGCGCCGCCTGGCTGCGCTCCGCGCACCCGATCGTCACGTCGAGCCGCCGCAGCATGGAGGCGACGTACTGGCGGAACACCTCGCCGGGGTTGCGCGCGGCGATCCGTTCCCCGTCCCCGGACCGCTCCAGCTGCCGGGCCAACGCCTGCCGAAACCGGTCCGGGATGGGCGCGGCCTTGTCGGTGACGCTCAACGTCCGCAGCAGCTCCGTGAGCCGCCGGCGGTAGCGGCGCAGGCTCGCCCCCCGATTCTCGTTCAGCGTCTCGCGCGTGACCTCGTTGGTGACGAACGGGTTGCCGTCCCGGTCACCGCCGATCCACGAGCCGAGCTGGAAGAACGGGTGCGGCGCGAAGCGCTCGCCGGGATAGGCCTGCCGCAGGGCGCGCTCGAGCTTCTCCGTCAGCTCGGGGACCACGTCGAAGAGGTTCTCGTTGACGAAGTACAGCCCCCACGCCAGCTCTTGCGCCACGGTCGGCTTCGCGAGCCGCAGCTCTCCGGTCAGCCAGAGCAGCTCGATCTCGGTCCTGAGCCCGTCGATCACGGCGGTCCGCTCGCGCGGCGTCCAACGGGGCGCCTCGAGGTCCACGAGCCGGCGGTAGATCCGCCGGTGCTTCTCGAGCACGGTCACGCGCTTCGCCTCGGTGGGATGGGCCGTGATCACCGGCCGGACGCGGAGGTTCGCCACGACCGCGCGCATCGCGTCGGCCGGAATCCCCTGGGTTGCCGCCGAGCTCACCACGTGCGCGAACGTGCCCCGGAGCTGGTCGTAGCCGCGCTCGACCTCTCCCTGGCGTCGCTGCCGCATCGCCGCGTTCTGCTCGGCGATGGACAGGAGCTGGAACCAGATCCCCTGCGCCTGGACGGTGCGCGCGACCAGCTCGGGGGTTGCCGCCGGGTCGATCGCGTCGCCCCGCAGGACCGGCTCGATCTCCGGTTGATGGGCGCGGATGACGGTGACGAGCTGCTCGAACAGGAGATCAACCACCTGTCGCAGGTACGCGGCTTCGGGCACGGCTGGATCCCGGCTCACGCGACGCGATCGCGCGGCGCCGCTCCGGCGAAGAACGCCTTCAGGTTCTCGAGGGCCCGCATGCCCATCGCGACGCGGGTCTCCTGCGTGGCGCTGCCGAGGTGCGGCAGCAGCACGACGTTCTCCATCGTGAGGAGAGCCGGGGTGACCTGGGGCTCGCGCTCGTAGACGTCCAATGCCGCCCCGGCGATCCGCTGCGCCTGGAGCGCCGCGACGAGCGCCGCTTCGTCCACGATGTCGCCCCGGGCGGTGTTGATCAGGAACGCCGTGGCCTTCATGACGGCGAGCCGCTCTGCGCCGATCAGATGGTGCGTCTCCGGGGTCGCGGGTGAATGGATCGAGACGAAGTCCCCCTCCCGGAGCACGCCCTCCACGCTGTCCTTCCGCTCGGCTCCGAGCTCCGCCAGCACCGCCGGAGGCGGCGGGTACGGGTCGTGGAAGACGATCCGCATGTCGAATCCGAACCGCGCGCGCCGCGCGACCGCCCGACCGATTCGCCCCAGCCCGATCAGGCCGAGCGTCTTGCCGCTCACCCGCGTGCCGAGCATGTGGGTCGGCCGCCATCCGGTCCAGGCGCCGCTGCGGACGTGCCGCTCGCCTTCCCCGCCGCGGCGCGCGACCATGAGCATCAGCATGATGGCGTCGTCCGCCGTGTCGTCGGTGAGCACGTCGGGCGTGTTGGTGACGACCAGACCGCGAGCCCGCGCCGCGGCGACGTCGATGTGGTTGAACCCCACGCCGAAGTTGGCCAGGATCCTGGCGCGCAGCGGCTCGGCGGCGAGCACGTCCGCGGTGATCCGATCGGTCACCGTGGGAAGGAGCGCGTCGGCGCTGCGCAGGGCGTCCTGCAGCTCGGCGGCCGTGAGCGGGCGGTCTGACGAGTTCAGGCAGGCGTCGAACTCGCGCTGCAGCTGCTCCTCGACCGGTGCCGGGAGCCGCCGCGTGACGACGACGCTCGGACGACCGCGCCCCCCGGCGCTCCCCGGCCCGGCCGGCTGGCTCACCGCTGGACCAGCACCCGGCGGGACGGCTGCTGCGCCAGCACCCGGGCCGCGGTGGCCCCCAGCTCGGCGGCGCTCGGCGCGACGGTCGCGCCGGCGTCGCGCAAGATTTCCGCCTTTTCCGCGGCCGTGTCGCCGAACGCGGAGATGATCGCGCCCGCGTGCCCCATGCGTCGCCCCTTGGGCGCCGTGAGCCCGGCCACGTAGCCGATGACGGGCTTGGTCATGTGCTCCTTGACGAACACCGCGGCGTCGTGCTCCTGCGGGCCGCCGATCTCGCCGATCATCAGGACCGCCTCCGTTGCCGGATCCTGCTCGAACAACGCCAGGATGTCCACGAACGAGCTGCCGTTGATCGGGTCGCCGCCGATCCCGACGCTGGTCGTGATGCCGACGCCCAGGGCCTGCATCTGCGACGCGGCCTCGTAGCCCAGCGTGCCCGAGCGGGTGACCACGCCGACGTTACCGCGCGCGTAGATGTGCCCCGGCATGATTCCCATCATCGCCTTCCCGGGGGAGATCACGCCCGCGCAGTTCGGTCCGACGAGCCGAGTGCGCCGCTCCTTCGCGTAGCGCCACAGGTAGCGCTTGACAGTCATCATGTCCTGCGCCGGGACGCCGTCGGTGATCGTCACGACGAGCTGGATGCCAGCGTCGGCCGCTTCCATGATCGCGTCGGCGCAGAACGGCGCGGGCACGAGGACGAGGCTCGCGCTGGCCCCGGTGCCCGCGACCGCTTCCTTCACCGTGTTGAACACCGGCCGCCCGAGATGTCTGGCGCCGCCCTTTCCCGGGGTGACGCCGCCCACCACGTCTGTCCCGTACGCGATCATCTCCTTCGCGTGGAACGTGCCTTTGTCGCCGGTGAAGCCCTGGACGATGACCGGAGTGTGCTCGTCGAGCAGGATGCTCACACTGCCTCCCCTGCCCCCCCTGCCCCGCCCGCCCCCGCCGCGTTGCGCGCCGCCACCGCGCGCTCGGCCGCCTCGGACAGCGTGTCCGCGGTGACGAGCGGCAGGCCGCTCTCCTCGAGGATGCGGCGCCCCTCCTGCACATTTGTTCCCGCGAGTCGGACGACGATGGGAACCGGTACTCGCACCTCGCGCACCGCCTGCACCACGCCCTCCGCCACCCAGTCGCACCGGTTGATGCCGGCGAACACGTTCACCAGGATCGCCTTGACGTTCCGGTCGGACAGCACCAGGCGGAACGCCCGGGCCACCCGCTCGGGCGACGCGCCGCCGCCGATGTCCAGGAAGTTGGCGGGCTCGCCGCCCGCGTGCTGGATCATGTCCATCGTCGCCATGGCGAGCCCGGCGCCGTTGATGATGCAGCCGATCTCGCCGGTCAGCGCGACGTAGTTGAGCCCGTGCTCGGCCGCCTCGGCTTCGCGCGGGTCCTCCTGGGCGTAATCGCGCAGCTCCGCGACGTTGGGACGCCGGAACATCGCGTTGTCATCGAAGCTCATCTTGACGTCGAGGGCCAGTACCTGGCCCTCCTTCGTCACAACCAGCGGGTTGATCTCGACCATCGTCGCGTCGAGCTCGCGGAACGCGCGGTACGCGCTGAGGATGATCGTCACGGCCTGGTTCCCCTGCGGCGGCGCCAGGCCCAGCCCGAAGGCCAGCTCCCGCGCCTGGAAGGCCTGCATCCCCACCGCGGGCTCCACCACTTCCCGGAGGATGGCGGCCGGCTCGCGCTGGGCGATCTCTTCGATCTCCATGCCGCCGTGCGGATGCGCCACCACCACGATCCGCTCGCGCTTGCGGTCGAGCACGAGCCCGATGTAGAGCTCGCGCTCGACCGGGAGCGCCTCCTCGACCAGCAGCCGATGCACGGGCAGGCCCTCGGGACCGGTCTGCGTGGTCACGAGCGTCGTGCCCAGGAGGTCCTTCGCCGCCTGGCGCACGTCCATGTCGCTCGTGCACAGCTTGATGCCGCCGGCTTTGCCGCGGGCTCCGGCATGGATCTGCGCCTTGACGACCCAGCGGCTGCCGCCGATCTCGGCGGCGCGATACACCGCCTGGTCTGCGCTGTAGGCGACGCCGCCCTTCGGCACCCGGACGCCGAAGGCGCTCAGCAGCTCCTTCGCCTGGTATTCGTGGACGTCCACGGGTTACTCGTCCTCACCCCCCGGCCCCCTCTCCGCATAGCGGAGAGGGGGAGGGAGCAGGGAGGTCACGCCGTCGCCATAGGTTGGAGCCGGGCGCGCTCGGGCGGCGATGGCGGCGGCGATCGCGACGATGTTCTGGGCCATGCGCGCCGATGCGGCGTCGATCATGCGGCCGTCCAGCTGCGCCGCCCCCCGGCCCTCACGCGCGGCTTCGTCCAGCGCCGTCAGCACGCGCTGCGCCCGCTCGACCTCGGCGGCGGGCGGCGTGAAGACGTCGTTCGCCAACGCGACCTGAGACGGGTGGATGGCCCACTTGCCCTCGTAGCCGAGTGCGGCGGCCCGGCGGGCGGCGGCGAGATAACCCTCCGGGTCCTTGAAATCGCCGTACGGGCCGTCGATGGGGCGGAGCCCGTACGCCCGGCACGCGGTGACCATGCGCGTAAGGCAAGCGTGCCACTGGTCGCCCGGATAGTCCGGGTTCAGGCCCCCGATGCTCACCGTGCGGGCGCGCAGGCTCGCGGCGAGGTCGGCGACGCCGAAGTGCATCGCCTCGAGCCGGCGGCTCGCCTGCGCGATCGCCTCCACGTTCGCCATCCCCAGAGCCGTTTCGACGAGCACGTCGATCCCGATCCGATGCGGGATGCTGCGCGCCGCCTCGATCTGCGTCAGCAGCGCGTCCACCTGGTACACGTCGGCCGGAACCCCGACCTTGGGGATGAGCACGATATCGAGCCTGTGACCCGCCTGCTCCACCACGTCAACGACGTCGCGATACATGTAGTGGGTATCGATGCCGTTGATGCGGACACAGACGGTCTTGCCACGCTCCCGCCAGTGATGGTCGAGCAGTCCGGCGATGCAGTTCTTCCGAGCCTGCTCCTTGTCTCCCGGGGCGACGGCGTCCTCGAGATCCAGGAACACGCAGTCCGCCTCGCTCTCCAGCGCCTTCGTGAACAGCTGCGGTTGAGAGCCGGGCACGGCCAGCTCGCTGCGCTGCAGCCGGGGGTTGGCCGGCTCGTACCGGGTGAGGCTCATGCCGTCGTGGCGGCTCTGGGAGGCGTCGGGGTGCCGGCGGGGGTCCGCTGCGCAGCGTCCGGCGACTGGGCCGCGACCGGCCGAGCCGGGAGCGGCGCGGCCGAGCGGCGGAAGTGCTCGGCGGCCGCCGCGACGCCCGCGCCCGGCGCCACCGAGATGCCGACGTCGCGCATCGCCATCTCCGCGCCCGCGAGCGCCCCGAGCAGCATCAGCTCGTTGAGATCGCCCAGATGCCCGATGCGAAACACCTTTCCCGCCACTTTGCCGAGCCCCGCACCCAGCGCGAGGTTGTAGCGGCGATACGCGACGTCGATCACGTCGGCGCCGCTCGCGCCCTCGGGGATCACGATCGCCGTGACGGTGTCGGAGTACCACTTGGGCTCCTTCGCCAGGGGCTTGAGTCCCCATGCCCGCACGGCGGCGCGCACGCCCTCGGCGAGGCGGTGGTGGCGCGCGAAGATGTTGTCCAGCCCTTCCTCGAAGATGATGGCGAGCGATTCCCGGAGGCCGTAGAGCAGCGGGAGCGCGGGAGTGTACGGGAAGTAGCCCGCGGCGTTCGCCTTGATCATGTCGCCGAGGTCGAAAAACGCCCGCGGGCACTTCGCCTGCTCGCGCGCCGCGAGCGCTTTCGGGCTCGCGCACACCAGCCCCAGCCCGGCGGGAAGCATCAGGCCCTTCTGCGAGCCGGTGATCGCGAGGTCGACCTTCCACTCGTCCATGCGGAAGTCGAGCGAGCCGATCGAGCTCACCCCGTCCACGTACAGGAGCGCGGGGTGCTGCGCGGCGTCCATCGCCCGGCGCACCGCCGCGACGTCGCTCGTGACGCCCGTGGCGGTCTCGTTGTGGACGATGAGGACCCCCTTGATCTCGTGCTGCCTGTCCCTCGCGAGGATCTCCTCGATCCGGTGGGGCGGCGCGCCCTCGCCCCACTCGACGTCGAGGACGTCCACCTGCAGGCCGTGGCGCTGCGCCAGGTCGATCCACAGGTGACTGAACTGCCCGTAGCGCGGTGCCAACACCCGGTCGCCCGGCGACCGCGTGTTGACGAGCGCCGCCTCCCAGCCGCCGGTGCCGGTGGCCGGGAAGATGAACGCTTGTCCCGTGGTCGTCTTGAAGACCTTCTTCAGGTCGCGCACCAGCCCGGTGGTGAGCTCCGGAAAGGCGGAGGAGCGGTGGTCCTCCATGGCGCGATCCATGGCGCGGAGAATGCGCTCGGGAACGTTGGTTGGGCCGGGTACGAACAGAAAATTGCGGCCGGGCATTGCGGTCGTCCTCGGAAGCAGGGAAACACAAAACAAAGCGAGAACCGCCGGCTCTCGCTCAAACGTAGCCGGCGTAAGCTATTCCGCACCCCCTGGGCTGCAACCCCACGGATGGGTGGGGGGGGCTGCCCGGGTGGAGGGGATTCACAGGGGCACAGAGGCGCGGAGGCACAGTGCCCCTGCGCCCCTGTGCCCCTGTTCCTCAACGCCTCAACAGCTGCGGCCTGCGCGCATCGAGATTGAACCAGCGAATGGTTCGCTGGCGCTTCCGGCGCGCCGGGCGTAAGATGTGCACTCTGGCGAGCCGCGCACCGTGCGATCCGTTCACGCAGGCCGATTCCGGGAGGCTATAATGGCAAGCGCAAGCACGCTGATCCACGCGACACAGGACGCATTGCGGGCGCTTTCGGCAAAGGCCGGTGATCTGAACGTACCCAAGAAGGCCGCCAGCTTCGCCGATGCTTATGGGGTGTGGGTGATGCTCGGTCTGTGCGGTGCAATCGCCATGTTGGGCCTCATCTGGCAGATCGCGTCCCGGTAGTCTGCGGATGTAGTGCCGTTCCAACTAGCCTAGTTCAAGCGACGGACAAGTCTCTCGAAGCTCACGCCGGCCGACGGCTTGTGATCACTCGCGGTTCTCCGCCAAGCCGCTCGAGCGCGGTGCGCGCCTCGGCGACGTACGGCTGAAGCTCCGGGTCGGCGTGGAGCCACGCCTGCACCACGAACTGGTAATACTTGATGGCCGTCGGACGATCGCCGAGCCGCTCGGCGAGTCGTGCGCGATCGAGGACGAGCGGTACGTGGCGATCGTGGGAACTATCAAACACGGCTGCGGCCTCGGACCCTCGGCCGGCTGCTGCCAGCAGGCGAAACTTCATTTCGCGCAGCCTGCGAGCGTCGGGGCACAACGAGTCGGGGATCGCCAGGAAGCGACTTAAGGCCAGCGTCGTATCTCCTCGCGCCAGGGCGAGAGCGGCGCGGGCAAAGGCAGGCGCGGGGCGGTCTCGGCGCACCAGGCGCTGCAAGCTGGCGGTGTCCTTCCGCGCAGCCCACCACAGTGCCGCATCCAAGGTCCGATAACAGGGGCCCTCCGCAAACCAGGGGAAGTACAAGAAGTCCTGGTCGTCGGCGTGCTGGAACCACCGGGCCACAACGCTATCGACCGTGTCTCGGGGTATCGCCCCCATCCCGGCCAGTTCCATGAACGCCATCCCGAAACGGTTTCCGACGATGCTCTGCGCCTCCTGCAAATGCCCACGATGGATAAGCGCGCTCGGGAGCATCAACCGATACACGCGGACGACGTTCCCGGACCCGCGGGCACTCGCAGCCGCCCGCCGCGCCACTTGGAGCTGTATCTCGTTCGAATCCGGCCACGACTGTACCGCCAACGCCAGGTGGTACAGCGCGGGCGGAGAGGCCCCCTCGAGCTCGCGGTCGAAGTCCGGCGGCCGAGGGCGTGCGGGGTCGAGCAGCTCGCCGAGCAGGCGCATCCCGCCTGCGTCCGGTATCACGGACGAGACCGCGAGGTAACCCCGCACGTACCGAAGCGCCGCCCCCGCATCATTGTCATTCAAGGCGATCTCAACCGGATGGATGTAGGCTGGGGCGAATGCCGAATCGAGCGCGATCGCTCGATCGAACGCCGCGCGCGCGTCACTCCAAGTCTGCCCCGCAACGAACCCCGCATGGAAACGGGCTTCGCCGATCTGGTACCAGATCTCGGGATCCTCGGGATAGCGGCGCGCGGCCTCTTCCAGTATTGCGAACGTCCGCCGGGCTCCCGGGAGAAACATGAGACTCCCGGAGGAATCGGCGGCGACCAACAGACTGTCGCGCGGACCCAACCCGTGGTTGAATAAGACGGCCCGGGCAGCGTACGGGGCGCCATTCTGGTCGTTCCAGCCTCGGGCCAGATTGGCGCGGCGCAGCGCCAGCGCAAACGTCGTGTCGAGCGCAATCGCGCGATCGTAATTGGCGATCGCCGAGTCGAGTGCGAAGCGACGGAACAAGCGCTCTCCTTGCAGGAACGCCTTGAGCGCAGCCAGCGATTTCGTTCCCACGGAGTGCAGCTGCACGTGCGCCCCCGAGGTCGTCGGTGTGAGGGTGCGAATCACATCCACGCTCAGGGAATCGACCAGACGATCGATGCGGTCCGCCTGGTCCGCACGCTCGACCTCCACCAGGGTCCTGCCCTTCCGGGTATCCACCAGAGCGGCTCCAAGCCGGACGGAATCCGGCCCTGCCATGAGCAGTTGGCCGAAGACCACGAACCCGGCTCCGGTCCGGACCCCCAGAGCCTTGGCCGACGCGCGATCGGGGCGCTTGGTCCAGTGGCGGATCACCACAGTCGGCGACACGGTGCGGAACGGTCCGGCGCCGTCCAGCTTGCGCGACAGTACGTCGACGAGGCCTTCGTGCCAGAGCTCGAGCTTGCGGTCGAATACGTCGAACGGCGCCACGGCCAAGAGGTTGGGATCCAGCTCGACAGGGCTCTCGGATCGCCAAAACAGCGCTGCACCGAGCATCGTGGCCAGCGCCGCGCCGAGCCCCAGCTTCACGCCGACCCGACGGGTCTGAGGACGCGCAGCCGGCGGCAATGCTGCCTCGGTCACCGCGTCGCTAGGAGCGCTCTCGCGGTCACGGTGCACCTCGGGAGGCACAGGGGGTAGCGGGGGCACCGGGGGCGCGGACTCTTCACGCAGGCGCGCGGTCAGCTGCACGACGGCGGCGTCGGGCACCGCGTCAAGGTCGTCGCGCAACAGGGCGTCGTGAATCCGCGCGTGCTGCAGCGCCCCGGCGCGGTCGCCGGCGGCGGCGAGCGCGGTCATCAATTCCACCGCAACCCGGGAGTTCAACGGCTCGAGCGCGGCGCGCCAGCGCCACCAGTTGACCGTCGCCTGCTGATCGCCCTGCGCGGCCGCTTTGGTCGCGAGGGTCTCGAGCGCCTCGCCCACGCACTGCCTGAGCCGCTCCCGCTCGGCCTCCACCCAGCGCTCGAACTCGATCGAGTCGCTCAGGTAGAAGCCGTCCAGGAACGGCCCCGCGTGCAGCGCCACCGCCTGCGCCGCGTCGCCGCGCTCAAGTGCGGCTTCGAAGCACTGGATGTCGCTCGTGATCGCTGCGGGGTTGAGCCGCAGCTCGGTCGCGCCGAGCAGCAGCTCAGGCTCGTGGAGGTCGCGCCGCAGCGCGTAGCACGCTTGCTTGAGGAGACTGCGGCCGTGCTCGGCGTCGCTCTCGGGCCAGAGGTAGGCGGTGAGCTTGTCGCGGCTCAGGCCGTTCTTGCCTGCGGCGGCGAGGAGGGCGAGGAGGGCGAGCGTCTTCCGCTGCACCGCCGCCCCGGTCGCGGGAGCGCCGTTCACTTCGATCGACAGTCCGCCGAACGTCCTGAGTTGCAGCACCGCGAACTCGTTTGACCCGTTTCTGACCGGCGTCTCACCGCTGCAGCTCAATTTATCCCACGTGCACCGCCCTGGCGAATCGACCAGCGGAAGCGGTGCTGGGACGGGCTAAGTCAGCTTGGACGAACCAATTGGAGGCCCCGTGAAAACGATGAGCGCGCCGGCTGCTACCGCGCCTTCGATCCTCAGCGAGGTGCCTCGCCCCAGCGGGCGGCGCAGGCTCGATGAGGCGGTCGCTCGGCTGCAGGAAGGCGCGCGCACGTTCGCGCGACTTTCACTCGACGACCGGATCCGCCTCGCCCGCTCGATGCAGGAGGGCTACCTGAAGGTGGCTGAGCGCAGTGTCAGAGCAGCGTGTTCGGCCAAGGGGATTGTGTTCGACACGCCCCCCGCAGGCGAAGAGTGGACGGCTCCCTGCTTCGTGATCCGCCACCTGCGGCTCGTGCAGGAAGCGCTGGCCGCGCTCCGGCGCACCGGCAATACGCCCATCGGCAAGATCGGTCAAACCGTCGACGGACACCTCGCCGTGCAGGTGTTTCCCGCGAGCCGCATCGACGGGCTGCGGTTCAATGCGGTCCGGGTCGACGTCCACCTGCAGCCGGAGATGAGTGAGGCGGAGATGCACGCCTCGCGGGCCCGGTTCTACAAGAGCCCTGATCATGACGGTCGGGTGGTCCTGGTGCTCGGCGCCGGCAACATCAATGCGATCCCTGCAATGGACGTGGTGACCAAGCTCTTCAACGAGGGCAAGGTCTGCGTCCTGAAGATGAATCCAGTGAACGCCTATCTCGGCCCGTTCCTCGCGCAGGCCTTCGCCGGGGCGATCGCTCAGGGCTTCGTGGCCGTCGTCTACGGGGGCGTCAACGAGGGAGAGTATCTCGCACACCATGACGGAATCGACGAGGTCCACCTCACCGGCTCGGACAAGACGTTTGACGTGTTGGTGTGGGGGCCGCCCGGCGCGGAGCGTGAGCTGCGCAAGCTTCAGGGCAAGCCGCTGCTCAAGAAACCCGTCACGGCGGAGCTCGGGAACGTGTCCCCCGTCATCGTGGTGCCGGGGCCGTACACCGACACCGAGCTCGCCTACCAGGCCGAGGACGTCGCGAGCGGGCTCTTGTTCAACGCCTCGTTCAACTGCAACGCGCCCAAGGTCGTGGTGACCGCACGCGGCTGGGCGCAGCGCGAGCAGTTTCTCGGTGCCTTGGAGCGGGTGCTCGCCGAGGCGGCGCCCCGCAAAGCCTACCATCCGGGCGCAGAGGACCGCTGGCGCGCGTTTTCCGAGGGACGTGCCGGCGTACGCCACTTCGGCACGTCGAGCGAGGAAGCGCTCCCGTGGACGCTCATCCCCCGGATGAATTCGGACGATCGGACCGAGCGGGCGTATGACACGGAGTGCTTCTGCCCGATTCTCTACGAGACGCAAGCGGGCGGCCCCGACCCCGTCGAGTTTCTCGATCGCGCCGTGACGTTCGCCAACGACCGGCTGTGGGGGACGCTCTCCGCCGGTCTGGTTGTGCATCCCAAGACGATGCAGGACTCCCGACTGGGCGAGGCCACGGAACGCGCCATTGCGCGGCTGCGCTACGGCGCCGTCTCGGTGAACGCGTGGTCCGGGTATCTGTTCGCATTCAGTACGCCGCCCTGGGGCGCGCACCCGAGCTCGGGGCCGGCCGACATCCAGAGCGGGCGCGGCTGGGTGCACAACACGGCGATGCTCGAGGGGATCGAGAAGGTGGTCCTGCGCCATCCGATCATGATCAAGCCCAAACCGGTGACGTTTCCGAGTCACCGGACGGCGCACACCGTGATGCGGCGGCTGACGGCGCTCGAGGAGCGGGCGAGCTGGCACAGGCTGCCGGCGGTGCTCGCGGCGGCGCTGCGGGCGTGACGCCGGGTTCGCGTGAGAGGAACGAATGACGGCTCGCGCACAGGCCTGGGGGTGCGGACCCGTGGCCGCTGCTCTGCCCGCTGAACTGGCGCGTCTCGTTCCACAGTGGGTATCCCTTCACGAAGAACACTTCGTCTAACTGGGAGTTCGTGATCGGGCACTGGTTGTACGCCTCGGGGTTCAGTGATCCGCTCGACCCCGCCAGGAGCCCAGGCACCCTGCTGTACTACGACGGCGGAGAGGCGAAAATCATACCCATCCAGTTCATCATCGATGGTGCGAAGATAACGTGGGTAGTAGACGCCGCATTGCTTGGGGATTCGTCGACATTCCGGTGGGGAGCCGGTACCTCTGCTTGGCAATCATCTGGCGATGACGTGAAGAACGGGTACAACCAAGGCCGCCACTTCGACCAGGTCCGAAACCTGGACGGGTCACTCCCCACCTGGCCGCAGTAGCGATGCGGACGCCGAAATCAGCGGGGCGGTCGAGAGACCGCCCCGTTTTGGATTCCCGAAATCGTCCCTCGCGCCAACCGACCAGGGCAGAACGCGGCGGACGGTGACGCAGACGCAGCCGATCTTCTAGAGTAGTTGCCCGCCCGTCGTCCATCCAACAATCCCGGCCCAGCGGTTTCTCACGCAAGCTGGAACCCGAGGCTCGCACCACCGCCGCAAAATCCGGCGGGCTGTCCGTTCCTTATCTACTGAGAGAGTACATGGCTGCCTCGCGCCATCTTGGTCATGGGCGGCCTGCAGCGTGCGCAACGGCCCGACAGCCGTTGGCCGGTGGAACGGCGTTTCGCGGCTGGAAACGTCCCGAGGTCCTGCTGCCGCGTCCGTTTGACCCGTATTTGACCAGCCTCTCACCCTATCCGCCTAACTTAGCCCCCGCGCGAAGCTTGCCCGAGAAACTCAAGTCGCTCGGGAGCAACGAGATAGGGAGAGGGAGCCATGAACGTGATTCAACCGGCCAATCCAACCGGACCACGCGCCGCCGAACTACCTACCGCAGGACCTGCGGCGCACTGTCGCCACGCGCTCCGACACTTGGAGCAACTCCAAGCGCGGCTGCTCGATGACCCCCGAAGCCTGCCGCTCACCGACGCGCTGCGCCTTCTGGGCGCGGCGAAAGACCGGGTGTGGCGGAGCGTCTGGCTGCTCGAACGCCGAGTGCACGGAGACGGGGCGCTGTTCGCGACGGCTCACGCTACCCCGGCCGGCCAGCCACGGGGGGAGCCCTAATGTCCCCTTCGTCCGTCCTCGCTCGAACCGCCGCAGCGGTCCTTGCCGGTGTCCTGCTCACGACGTGCAGTGAGAATCAGGCACCCAAATCCCCGCTCGAGGCGCCGGCGCCAAACTTCGCCACCTCGTCCGGGCCAGTCACCCTGGTCGGCGCCGGCGACATCGCCGACTGCACCAGGAACGGGGACTCCCTCACCGCGAACCTGCTCGACACGATCCCGGGCACCGTGTTCCTCGCTGGGGACAACGCGTATCCGAGCGGTTCGAGCACCGACTACGCCAACTGTTACGGCCCGACCTGGGGCCGGCACAAGGCCCGCACCCGACCGGCGCCAGGCAACCACGAGTACAGCACCTCCGGGGCCACTGGCTACTTCGGCTACTTTGGCACGGCGGCCGGCGATCCCACGAAGGGCTACTACAGCTACGAGCTCGGCGATTGGCACATCATCGTTCTCAACGGCTACCACGTGGCCCATGACGTGGGCTCGGCCCAGGAACAGTGGCTCAAGGCCGACCTCGCCGCGAGCACGAAACTCTGCACGCTCGCCTACCTGCATGCGCCGCTCTTCAGCTCCGGCACCCTGGCCGATGCCACGACACAGATCCTGTGGCAGGACCTGTATGCCGCCGGCGCGGAGATCGTGCTCGCCGGGCATGAGCACAACTACCAGCGCTTCGCCCCACAGACCCCGACCGGCGCGGCCGATCCGGCCAACGGCATCCGCGAATTCATCGTGGGGATGGGCGGTGCGGGCCACTTTACCATGGGGACCCCCCTGGCGAACACCCAGGTGCAGGACGACCAGACCTACGGGGTCCTGAAGCTGACGCTGTACTCGACCAGTTACGACTGGAAGTTCATCCCAGTCGCGGGCAAGACCTTCACGGACGCGGGTTCTACGGCCTGCCACGGAGCCTCGGGCTCCGGGCCGGCGGCCTCCGCCTCGCTGTCCACGCTCGGCGCGTCGCCCACCTCGCTCACGGCGGGGAGCGGCAGCTCGACGATCAGCGTGACGGTGAGAGATGCAGGCGGCAACCCGATCAGCGGGGCCACCGTGCTGCTCGCGGCCACCGGGAGCGGCAACACCGTGACGCAGCCGAGCGGGACGACCAACGCGAGCGGAGTGGCGAGCGGGGCCCTGAGCTCCACCGTTGCCGAGACGAAGACGGTGTCAGCTATGGCAAACGGCACACTGATCACGCAGGTCGCCACCGTGACCGTGAAGCCCGGACCCGTGTCCGCCTCCCAGTCTTCGGTCGGCGCCTCGCCGGCTTCGATTCAGGTCGCGACCGGAACCGCGACGCTCGCGGTGACCGCGAAGGACGCGAACGGCAACCCCATCAGCGGGGCGACGGTGGCGCTGTTGGCCACGGGAGGCGGCAACACGCTCACCCAGCCGAGCGGAACGACCAGCGCCAGCGGAGTGGCGGCCGGCACGCTCACCTCAAGCGTGGCGGAGTCCAAGACCGTCTCGGCGACCGCCAACGGGACCCCGATCACCCAAACCGCGACCGTGACCGTCACGGCGTCGGTCGCGACGGCGGTGCTGGTCGGGGCAGGCCAGGTGGCGCGGTGCGACTACGCGAACGACGAGGCGACGGCCCTGCTGCTGGACAACATCCCCGGGACCGTTTTCACCACGGGCGACAACGTGCGCGCCAGCGGATCATACTCCGATTTCACCTCATGCTACGGGCCCTCGTGGGGCCGGCACAAGGCCAGGACCCGCCCGTCCGTGGGCGATCTCGATTACCAGACCGCGGGCGCCTCGGGGTACTTCGACTACTTCAGCGGCGCGGCCGGCGACCGCGACAAGGGCTACTACAGCTACGAGCTCGGCGCCTGGCACATCGTCGTGCTGAACACCAACATCGACATGACCGTGGGCTCCCCACAGGAGCTGTGGCTGCGCGCCAACCTGGCGGC
>DASPXO010000223.1:0-9719 GCA_035637235.1 Gemmatimonadales bacterium
GCGATGTAGAACATCGAGAACTTCATCGCGCTGTACTCGGTGTGATAGCCGGCGATCAGCTCGCCCTCCGCTTCCGGCAGGTCGAACGGCAGCCGGTTCGTCTCGGCGAACGCGGCGACCAGAAAGATGAAGCAGGCGAGCGACAGCGGGAACACGTTCCACGTGAACAGCGACGGCTGTTGCCGGGCGATCACGTCGGTCAGCGTCACGTTGCCGGCGACGAGCAACACGGCCACCGTGCTCATCCCCATCGCGATCTCGTAGGAGATCATCTGGGCGCTCGCCCGGAGGCCGCCGAGCAGCGAGTACTTGTTGTTGGACGACCACCCCGCCAGCACGATGCCGTAGACGCCCAGCGAGCCGAACGCCAGGATGTAGAGGAATCCGATCGGGAGATCCGCCACCACCATGTCCACCTGGCCCCACCGCGTCGGGAGCGGCGTGGCGAAGGGAATCACGGCGATGGTGAGCAGCGCCGGGACGAAGGATATCACCGGCGCGAGCAGGAACAGCACTTTGTCGGCCTGCGCCGGGAGGGTCTCTTCCTTGAGCAGGTTCTTGAGGCCGTCGGCCGCGGGCTGCAGCAGGCCCTGCGGCCCGACCCGGTTCGGGCCCAGGCGGTCCTGCATCCAGGCGCAGACCCGGCGCTCGACCCAGGTGAGGAAGGCCACCCCGACCATGACGACGGTGAACACGACCACCACCTTGGTCGCAGACGCGAGCAGGAAGAACTTCACGCCCCCACCCCGACTTCGAGCTTGGCTGTCTTCCCCGCCATCCCCAGGCCCGCGTAGCTCAGTCCCGCGAACGGCGCCGCCGCCCGAGCGAGTGCGTCGAACGCGTCGCTCGCGCTCGCGAGCGGCTCGCCCCGGCCGAGCGCCGCGAGCAGCTCGGCGAACACCCACCACGCCGGACGCGCCATGCCGGGCGCGGGCTTCGCCTGGAAGTAGCGTTGCACCCGGGCGTCGCGGTTCACGAACGTGCCGTCCTCCTCCGCGATGTTCGCCATCGGGAGCACGATCGCGGCATCGCGCGCGGCGTCCGGCAGCGACGTGCCGACGTAGATCAACGCGCCCGCCGTGCGGACGACCGGCTCGGGCACGTCGAGCACGAGGACGACGGCGGCAGTTTCGGCCGCCGTGAGCGCGGCGGCGTAGTCGCGCGTGTACCCGAGCAGCTCGGCCCCGGTCCCGTTCGGCGCCCGCTCGGCGCGGAGCGCCAGGTTCGGGACCCCCGCGAGCGGCGCCTCCTCGCCCATGACGACCTGGAAGGCGCCCGTCCAGTCGAATCCGGCGAACAGCTCGCGCGCGAGAAACAGCGCCTCGGTGGAGGCCTTCGGGGAGACGAGCGACACCGCCGCGCCGCTGGCGCCGCGCAGCAGGCTGGCCGCGCGCGCCAGGGCTTCTTCCCAGTCCACGGCCACGCGCTTCACGAGCGGCGCCTCGATCCGGTCGCCGCGGCTCATCCAGCGGTAGCTCGCGCGCCCGTGGTCGCAGATGAAATAGCGGTTCACCTCGAGGTTGGGCCGCGGGCGCACGCGCACGACGACGTTGTCCCGTGTGTCGAGCGTGACGTTGCAGCCCTGCGAGCAGCCGGTGCAGATCGACGCGGTCTTGTCGAGCTCCCAGGCGCGCGCCCGGTGCAGGAAGTCCTTGGAGAGCAGCGAGCCCACCGGGCAGAGGTCGACGACGTTGCCGGCCCAGGGGTGGTCCAGCCGCGCGTCGGGATGGATGCCGATGTAGGCCCGGTCGCCGCGCTCGGACACGTTGAGCACGGGCTCCTGCGCCACGTCCTCCATGAAGCGGACGCAGCGCGTGCACAGGATGCAGCGGTTCGGTACGTACAGGACGTCGGGGCCGAAGTCCTCCACCGGGTTGAAGCGCTTCGCGTAGTCCGGGCTGTAGCGCGTCGAGGGACGCCCTTCCTGGAAGGTGAAGTCCTGCAGCTCGCACTCCCCCGCCTGGTCGCAGATCGGGCAGTCGAGCGGGTGGTTGATGAGCAGCAGTTCGAGCACGCCCATGCGCGCGTCCTTCGCCGCCTTGGACTGCGTGCGCACCACCATCCCGTCGGCGACGAGCGTGGCGCAGGCGATCTGGAGCTTGGGCGCCTTCTCGATCTCCACGAGGCACATCCGGCAGACGCCCGCCACGGGCAGCCCCGGATGGTAGCAGTAGTGCGGGACGAGCACGCCGGCCTGCTTCGCGGCTTCGATCACGAGCGTCCCCTTGGGAACGCCGACCGGGACGCCGTCGATGGTCAGCGTGACGAGATCGTCAGACATCCGGGCGCCCCCCCCGCCCCCCCCGCCCCCCGTCACGCCGCCATCACCGGGCGCCGCTTGCCCGTGATGTAGTCCTCGAACTCGTGCCGGAACTTCCCGATGCCGGAGACCACCGGGGCGGCACACGAGTCCGACAGCACGCAGATGGTCTTCCCCGTCATGTTGTCCGCGAGGTCGAGCAGCAGGTCGAGATCGGCCATCGTCCCCTGCCCCGCCAGGATCCGCTCGAGGATCTTGGTGGTCCACGCGGTGCCTTCGCGGCACTGCGTGCACTGGGCGCACGACTCGTGGGCGTAAAAGCGCGCCAGCCGCATGATCTGGTAGACCATGTCCGCGGTGTCGTCGAACACGATCACGCCCCCCGAGCCAAGCATCGTGCCCCGCTCGACGCACCCCTCGTAGTCGAGCAGGCAGCTCTCCGACTCCTCGCGGTTCAGGATCGGGACCGACGACCCGCCCGGGATGCAGGCCTTGAGCGTGCGGCCGGGCCGCAGGCCGCACAGGTCGTACAGCAGGTCCTTGAGCGGGAAGCCCATCGTCACTTCGAAGTTGCCGGGGTTCTTCACGTGCCCGCACACCGAGAAGAGCTTCGTGCCGGTGCTCTTGGGGTTGGCGAGCGTCATCGCCTTGTACCAGGCTGCCCCCTGCCGGATGATGTGCGGCACGGCGGCGAGCGTTTCCACGTTGTTGATCGTCGTCGGCATGCCGAACACGCCGACCGCCGCGGGGAACGGCGGCTTGATGCGCGGGTTGCCGCGCTTCCCCTCGATCGAGTTCATCAGGGCCGTCTCTTCGCCGCAGATATAGGCGCCCGCGCCGCGGTGCAGGTGGATCCGCCGCTCGCCGAACACGCGGCCGGCGTTCGCCTCGGCGAGCGCCTTCTCCATGATGGCATAGGGCTCGGTGAACTCGCCCCGCACGTAGATGTAGGCGACTTCGGCCCGGATCGCGTGCATGGCGATCGCCGTCCCCTCCAGCAGGGCGTGCGGCGTCCAGCGCATGATCTCGCGGTCCTTGAAGGTCCCGGGCTCCGACTCGTCGGCGTTCACACACAGGTAGTGCGGCTTCTTCTTCTCCTTGGGCATGAACGACCACTTGAGTCCGGTCGGGAAGCCCGCCCCGCCGCGGCCCCGCAGCCCCGATTCCTTGACGACGTCGATGACCGCGGCGGGGGACAAGGCCTGCGCCTGCTTCCAAGCCTCGTAGCCCCCGCGCTTCACCCATCCCTTGTAGGTGCGCGCCTCGGGGTCGCCGAAGTGCTTGGACAGCACGAGGGTCTCGCGGGAATGCGGTGTGTGTGGGAAGCCCATTACCCCTCCCACCCCCCCAGCCCGGCGGTCGGGCGGTCGGGCGGTCGGGCGGACCGAAAGACCGCCCGCCCTGCCGGTTTCCCGACCGCCTGACCGCCTGACCGCCCGACCGCCGTCACTTGTACTTCCTCACGAGCTCCGACACCCTGTCCGGGGTGACGGACTCGATGAAGTCGTCGTTGATGAGCACCGGAGTCGCGAACCCGCAGGCTCCGAGGCACTCCACCTCGATCACGGTCCACTTGCCGTCTGGGCTCGTGGCGCCCGGCTCCTTGGCCCCGGTTCGCTCGAGGAACGCGTGCAGCACGGCCTCGGCGCCGCACAGGTGGCAGGGCGATGTCGTGCACACCTGCACGAAGTTCTGCCCCACCGGATGCTGGTGGTACATGGTGTAGAACGTCACTACGCCCTTGACGTACGCCGGCGTGAGCCCGAGCACTTCGGCCACCTCGGCCATGGTGCGGTCGGAGATCCAGCCGCGCTGCTCTTGCGCCAACCACAGCGCCGGCAGCAACCCCGCCTGCTTCGTGGGATAGCGGGTGAGGATCTCGTGCAGCTGCTCGAGCACCTTCCCCGTGAAGACCGGCTCGTACTCGTCCGGCCCGGCGGGCCGGGCGGGATGCACGCTCACGCTCATCGATCCACCTCGCCCATCACGATGTCCACCGACGCGTTGATCGCGATCAAGTCGGAGAGCAGGTGCCCCTCCGCCATCTTCGGGAGCGCCGCGAGGTTGATGAACGACGGCGGCCGGATGCGCCAGCGCACCGGCTTCGCGGTGCCGTCGGACACGAGGTAGGTGCCCAGCTCGCCCTTCGGGTTCTCGATGCCCACGTAGGCTTCGCCCACCGGCGCCTTCACGCCTTCCATCACCTGCTTGAAGTGATAGATCATCGCCTCCATGTCGCTCATCGCGCGCGACTTGGGCGGCAGGATCACGCGCGGGTCGTCCACGTTCACGGGGCCGTCGGGGAGCCGGTCGAGCGCCTGCGCGAGGATCCGGTTCGACTGGCGGCACTCCTCCAGCCGCACCAGGTAGCGGTCGTACACGTCGCCGTGCTCGCCCACGGGGACGTCGAAGTCGTACGTCTCGTAGTCGAGGTATTGCCGATCCTTGCGCACGTCATAGGGGACGCCGCTCGCGCGCAGCATCGGCCCGGAGAGCGAAAAGTTGATCGCTTCGGCCCGCGTCAACACGCCGACGCCCTGGGTGCGGCCGAGCCACACGGCGTTCCGCGTCAGCACCCCGTCGATCTCGCTCAGGGTCCGCGGGAAGGTCCGCGTGAAGTGTCGCAGTCCCTCGACGAACCCGTCCGGGACGTCGGCCATCATCCCGCCGACCCGCGTCACGCTCGTCGTCAGCCGGGCGCCGGTCCACGCCTCCTGGAGGTCGTAGATCCGCTCCCGCTCCTGGAAGGCCCACAGGAACGGGGTGAACGCGCCGAGGTCGATCGACGTGGTCCCGAGCCACACCATGTGCGAGATGATGCGGCTCATCTCGCAGGCGAGCACGCGCAGCACCTTGCAGCGTGGCGTGAGCTCGATCCCCATCAGCTGCTCGGCCGCGAGCGCGAAGCCGACGTTGTTGGCCATCGGCGACAGGTAGTCGGTGCGATCGGTGAGCGGGATGATCTGGTTGTAGTGGCGGTATTCGCCCAGCTTCTCGAAGCCGGAATGCAGGTAGCCGAGGTGCGGGATGACGCGCACCACGGTCTCGCCGTCGAGCTCGACGACCAGCCGCAGCACGCCGTGCGTCGCCGGGTGCTGGGGCCCGAGGTTGAGCAGCATGTGCTCGCCGCCCGCCTCGGGTTCGACCTGGCCCTCCGCCACGGCCGACCCGACGGTCAGGGGCAGGCGCGCCGGCCGGCCGCCGGCGTCCAGCCCGGGCGTCGCGAGCTCGAGCTCAACCGTCCGCTTGCTCACTCGGAGTAGGGGACCTTGCCGCGCTCGCCGCGGCGCAGGCGCTCCTTCATGTCCTCGGGAAGCCCGTCCGACGCCTCGGCGATCGACAGCTCCTCCATCGAGTAATGCGCTTCGGGGCTGGCGGCCAGCGCCTGGCGCACCTGCTCCGCGCGGCTGAACCGGCCGCGCAGCGGGAAGTCCTTGCGCAGCGGGTAGCCTTCCGCGTACGTCTCCCACATCAGGATGCGCCGCAGGTCCGGGTGCCCGCGGAACGTGATCCCGAACATGTCGTAGACTTCGCGCTCCAGCCAGTTCGCGCCCTGCCACAGGGCCACCACCGAGTCCACGACGAGGTCCTGCTCCGGCGGCAGCTCGACCTTGACCCGCAGGTCCGCGCGCCGCTCGAGCGCGCGCAGGAAGTAGACGACCTCGATGGGCCGCTCGGTGTCGCGGTATTCGACCGCGGTCACATCGACGAGGTAGTCGTACTCCTGGCCCGGCGTCTGCTGCAGCCACTTGAGGATCGCGAAGCTCGTCGCGCGGTCCACGTGGACGATCGTGTCGCCGCACACCACGAGGGCGCGGCCGATCGCGCTGCCGAAGGTCGCTCGCAGGGCGTCGACGGACGGGTTCACGCCGACCGGAACTGGTGGATGGAGTTCCCGAAGGGCTCCGAGATCTCGTCGATCTGCTCGGGCGGGAGCCGGAGGCCGCGCTCGTCGAGCGGCTGCTCCTCGCGCCGCGGCACTCGGTCGAACAGCGACTCGCCCTTGATCTTCTTGTGCAACAGCAGCACGCCGTACAAGAGCCCCTCGGGCCGCGGCGGGCACCCGGGGACGTAGACGTCCACCGGCACGATCGTGTCGATCCCCTGCACCATGGCGTAGTTGTCGAAGATGCCGCCGGTCGACGCGCACGCGCCCATCGAGATGACCCACTTGGGCTGCGGCATCTGGTCGTAGATGCGCCGGATCACGGGGGCGAGCTTGAACGGCAGCCGCCCCGCGCAGATGAGCACGTCGGCCTGGCGGGGCGAGAACGCCTGGCGCTCCATCCCGAAGCGAGCGAAGTCGAACCGGCTCGCGGCGGTCGCCATGAATTCGATCGCGCAGCAGGCCGTGCCGAACGGCATGGGCCAGAGCGAGTTCGCGCGCGACGAGTTCACCGCCCAATCCACCAGCTCCCTGAGCCGGGCGAGCAGATAGTTCGGGCTCTGCCCGGCGACTTCCTTGGTCTCGAGAACGTGTTTCACTGCGCTACCCCGTCCAGCAGAGGCGTCCCGCGAAATCGTCCCGCAACGGCGTCACGCGACGTCGTCGCGCGACGTCGTTGTGCTACGGTGGCGCGTGACGTCATCGCTTGACGCCTCAATTGACCCTTCAATCCCACTGCAACGCCCCCCGCTTCCACACGTACACGTACCCGACCGCGAGAATCACCATGAACACCAGCATCTCGACCAGCAGGAACCCCATTCCCGGCCCCGCCGTGGCCGCCGCCGCACCGCCCGAGCGGAAGAAGATCGTCCCCCACGGGATCAGAAACACCGTCTCGATGTCGAACACGATGAACAGCATGGCCACGAGATAGAACTTCACGGAGAAGCGCTCGCGCGCGCTGCCGAGCGGCGGCATCCCGCTCTCGTACGGCATCTCCTTGAGGGGGGTCGGCCGGCGCGGCGTGAGCAGGTGCGACAGCCCGACCAGGACGCCCGCGTTGAACGCGACGAAGGCGAGGAGGATGAGGAAGGAGATGTAAGGCTGGTTCATGAGTTCGTGAAAAAATTCACTTAACCCGCCGAAACGTATTCGCGGCGGCCCCCATTGTCAACCGAATCGAGTGGCGTAAGTGACGATGGCGCCGATATATTGCGCCCCAATGTCCATCAAGTCCGATCGCTGGATCCGCCGCATGGCCGAACGCCACCGGATGATCGAGCCCTTCGCGGAGCACCAGGTGCGCGACGGCGTGATTTCCTACGGCGTCTCGTCCTACGGCTACGACATGCGCGTCGCGCCCGAGTTCAAGATCTTCACCAACGCGCTGTCGGCCGTGGTCGATCCCAAGCGGTTCGACCCGAAGTCGTTCGTCGAGTTCACAGGGGACGTGTGCATTGTGCCGCCCAACTCGTTCGCGCTGGCGCGCTCGGTCGAGTACTTCCGGATCCCGCGCAACGTCCTCACCATCTGCGTCGGCAAGAGCACCTACGCCCGCTGCGGCATCATCACCAACGTCACGCCGTTCGAGCCGGAGTGGGAGGGCTTCGTGACGCTCGAGATCTCGAACACCACGCCCCTGCCCGCCAGGATCTACGCCAACGAAGGCATCGCGCAGGTGCTGTTCTTCACGGCGGACGAGGGGGACGAGTGCGAGATCAGCTACAAGGACAAGAAGGGCAAGTATCAGGCGCAGACGGGGATCACGCTTCCAAAGCTCTGACGACGTGAAAAAGAAACGTGAAAAAGAAACGTGGCTTTCCCTCGACCATGCCTTTCGACGCGTTCACGTCTCCTTTTCACGTCGTTTTTTCGCGTCCCTTTTTCACGCCTCCTCTTCACGTCCCTTTCTGTTGTAGACGTACGCGAGTGCGAGCGCGATCAGGGCCAGCGCGAAGAACGACGCCACCCGATAGAGGGCCTCAAGGGTCGCGAGGTCGTACAGCACGATCTTGAGCCCCGCGCCGGCGGCGACGGCCAATCCGGCCGAGCGGATCAGCTTCCGGTCCAGCCGGAACCCGAGGGACACGAGCGCCCCCGCGTACACGAGCCACCAGAGGCTCAACGCGAGGTCGCCGGCGAGGGCCGCGATCCGCCCGAAGTAGACCCCGAGCTGGATCGAGCCGCCCGCGAGCACCGCCGCAGCCCCCAGCGCCCACAGCCACTCCGCCCCGCTCCGCTTCCAGGGCGCCGGGGTCTCCACTCCCCACCAGCGCGCGGCCAGGAGCGTGCCCGCGACGCAGCTGTAGAGCGCCACCGCCCAGGCGTCGCTGAACACCGGAGCGTGCGGCGCGCGGGACCACACCGCGACCGAGAAGAGCCACAGCAGGGCCGCCGTCGCGAGCCACACGGCCGCGAGGCGGCCGCCGGGACGGCCGCCCCATCGGTCGGCGGCGAGCGCAGCCACGGCCAGCCCGGTCCAGCCGATCGCCACGCTCGTGGCCGGCCACTCGAGCGCCATCGCGAGGGCGCCGAGCGCAAACCCCATCATGAGGACGGAGGCCGCGCGACGCAGCCAGCCGGCTGAGATGTAGATCGCGCCGAGCAGCGCCGGCAGCGCGCCGGGCTCGTGCTCGAGCAGCATGAGCCCGGCGGTGTACGCGAGCACCAGGAAGGCGATCGGGTTGGCGACGAACAGGAAGCGGTCCGCGGTGGCGTCGGGATCTCGCGCGCTGCCGGCGAACGGGTCCCGCTCGAGCTGTTGCCACCACAGGAGGCCGAACACGGCCGCGCCGGCGGCCAGCGCCAGCCAGCGCGCCGGCTCGGAGCCGCGGAGCCCGTCGAGGCTGGTCCCGAGAATCGCCCACGCCACGAGCAACACTCCTGCGCGGGCCTCGGGCCAGGGCCGGCCGTGCGTCACGTGGAGCGCGAGGATCGCGCCCGCGGCGACGAGCCAGCACCCGAGCGGGGTTGCGAGCGCCGCCGCGGCGCCGGTCGCGGCGAGCAGCAGATACCCGAACAGCGCCAGGTCGAAGGTGCGGCGCCAGCTCATGGCGTACGCCAGCACCCCGGTCCCGAGTCCGATCACCTCGAGATAGCCGAGAAACGCCTCCGGGTTCGGGACCGGAGGCGGCAGGAGGACGGGTGCCAGGTAGGCGCCCACGAGCGCCCAGATCGCGAGGCCCTCGATCTCGTGGTGCAGGGCGAACAGCGTCACGGCGACGGTCGTGGCCGCGAGCAGCAGCACCCCGATCCGGCGGTCGATCAGCGCGTAGGGACCGGCGGCAGCCCAGAGGCCGAGGAACACGAGGCCCCCGCCCGCGCCGATCATGGCGGCGCCGTAGCGCGGCATGGCGCGGCGGATCCGCTCCTCGCCCCACGCCGCGACGCCGATCCCCGCGGCGACGGCGAGCAGCGAGCGCACCAAGGGCGGGATCCAGCCACGGTCGAACGCGTACTTCAGGAAGAAGGAGGCGGCGGCGAGCAGCGCCACCACGCCGATGACGAGCAGCCCGCGCTGGCCGAACCACTGCTCGAGGTCGGTGGCGGGCGCGGGCGCATCCGGGGCCG
>DASPXO010000224.1:0-6844 GCA_035637235.1 Gemmatimonadales bacterium
CACGGTCGTGTAGGAGACGAGCGGCACCATCGTGTCGCCGTGGCCGCCCAACACCATCGCCTGGATGTCTTCGACCGAGACGTCGAGCGCCTCCGCGAGGAACGCGCGGTAGCGCGCCGTGTCGAGCACGCCCGCCATGCCGAGGACCCGCTCGCGCGGGAACCCCGTCACCTGCTTCGTGACCCAGCACATCACGTCGAGCGGGTTCGAGACCACGACGACGATCGCCTGCGGGCAGTGCTGCTTGATCTGCTGGGAAACCTGCTTCACGATGTCGGCGTTGGTGCGCACCAGGTCGTCGCGGCTCATCCCGGGCTTGCGCGCGATCCCGGCGGTCACGACGACGATCTCGCTCCCGGCGGCCGGCCCGTAGTCGTTCGCGCCTACGACCCGGGTGTCGAAGCCTTCGACCGGCGCGGACTCCCACTGGTCGAGCCCCTTCCCTTGCGGGACGCCCTCGATCACGTCCACGAGGACGATCGTGCGCGCGAATTCCTTCTCGGCGAGCCGCTGGGCGGCGGTGGCGCCCACGTTGCCCGCGCCGACGACGGTGATCTTCGTGACCATGAGGCTACCCGCCCCGGGTATGCATCTCGCGGTGCGGGTCGGCGCGCAGCGACTCGATCGGGTACAGCGCGCCCCGTTCACGCACCGCCAGGCGCTCCTCGGCGCCGCGGTCGGCGCGGCCGCGCCAGGGCCCGGCGATGAGCGCCGCCAGCTCCTGGTCCGACGCTCCGTGGCGCAGCGGCTCGCGCAGGTCGATGCCCTGCGCCGCGTAGAGACAGAGGAACCAATGTCCGTCCGCCGTGAGCCGGCTGCGATCGCAGCTCGCGCAAAACGGCGCCGTAGTCGAAGCGATGATGCCGAAGGTCGCCCCGTCGGGGAGCCGAAACCGCTCGGCGGGGGCCCGCTGGTCGCCGGCGACCGGCTCGATTGCCCCGTAGCGCCGGCCGAGCAGGCCGAGCATCTCGCGCTGCGACACGACCTGGTCCGTGGACCAGCGGGTCGCGCCGCCGACGTCCATGTATTCGATGAACCGCACCTCGGCGCCGTGCGGACGGCCGAACTCGATCAGGTCGGCCAGCTCGTCCTCGTTGAAGCCCCGCACCACGACCGTGTTGATCTTCACCCGGTCGAAGCCCGCCGCGCGCGCCGCCGCGATCCCGGCCAGCACGTCCGCGTGACGCGCGCTCTTCGCGAACGCGAGCATGCGCTCCGGGCGCAGCGTGTCGAGGCTCACGGTGACGCGCTGGAGCCCGGCCCGCCGCAGGTCCGCCGCATGCTTCGCGAGCAAGAGCCCGTTCGTCGTCACCGCGAGGTCGGCGATGCGCGGATCGCGGGCGATCATCGCGACGAGCGAAGCAAGATCGTGCCGCAGCAGCGGCTCGCCGCCCGTGAGCCGCACCTTGTGCACGCCGAGCGACGCGAACACTCCGACGAGCCGGGTGATCTCCTCGAACGTGAGGATCGACTCCCGCGGCAGCCAGACGTATTCGTCCTCCGGCATGCAGTAGCGGCACCGCATGTTGCAGCGGTCCGTCACCGAGATCCGGAGGCTCGCGAGCGGACGGCCGAAGGTGTCGTGGAGCGCGGTGTTAGACATGGGCAGGGGGTGAGGTCGTCGGGTGGCCGCTGGCGTCTACCCACACGGCACTCCCGTCCGCTCGCAGCTCCTTCTTCCAGACGGGAACGCGGCGCTTCACCTCCTCGATCACGTAGCGACACGCCTCGAATGCCTGGGCGCGGTGCGACGCCGCCGCGACGATTGCGATGCTCGCCTCGCCGACCGGGATCATGCCCAGCCGGTGGCGCACCGCCACGCCCGCCCCGGGGCACCGCTCTCGCGCCTCCGCCGTGATGCGCTCGAGCTCGGCTTCGACCATGACGTCGTACGCCGAGTACTCGATCGCCGTCACGCCGGCCTCATCCGGACCGTTCCGCACCGTGCCGAGGAAAGCGCACGTGCCCCCGCGGGCCGGGGAAGAGACCTCGGCGAGGAGGGCGTCGAGGGCGATGGGGTCACGCGTCAGGTAGGTCATGAGCAGACTCGTGCGACGTGCGTCGTGCGTCGTGCGTCGTGCAACGATCTAGCCTCCCGCAATCGGCGGCAAGAGCGCCACTTCGTCCCCATCCCGTACGCTGGCGTCCAGCTTGACGTGCCGCAAGTTCACCGCCGTGAGCGGGCGCTCAGGGATATCACAGGCTCCCGGAAGCTGCTCCCGCACGCGGCGCACCACGTCGCCGACTGTGGCGGGGAGCGGTACGGACACGGCCGCTTCGGCACGGCCCACCAGCTCGGCGTAGCGGGCGAAAAAGCGGACGCGAATCGTACCGGACGGGGGGGCGAACGGCATATCCGGTGGGAAGCTAGCCGTCACGAGCCTCCGGTGGAACCGGTCGTGAGCCCGCGCCAGATCCTGGTCTGTTTCGGGCCCGGATCCGGGGCCTGCGTCACGGTGAACGCGCTCGTGGTGCGTTCCTTGAGCTGGGTGGTCAGGGTCATGGTCTGGCCGCTCCGCTCGACCGTGATCGGGAGCGGCGTGCCCGCCTGGCCGCGATAGCGCTGGCGGAACTTCAGTCCCCAGTCGTCGTTCGCCCGCGTCTCGACGTCGCCCACCTTGAGCAATACGTCGCCCGCCTGGAGCCCGGCCGCCTCCGCGGCGCTGGCCGGAATCACTCCCTGCACGATCAGCTTTCCCTCCGGGCCGGGCTGGGCGTTCACCCCGAGAAACGGGTTCGACAGCGTCTGCCGCGCGACGGCGATCCCGGCCTTCGGGAGCACCGTTTCGTACGGTAGCGGCTCCCGGCCGTTGACGTGGCGCTGGTAGAAGCCGTCCACGTCGGGCATCCCGGCCTCGCGCAGCAACCCGAGCAGCTCCGCGGTCGTGAAGCCCTTGTTCTTCTGGTAGAAGCGCGTGTAGAGCGCCCGCGTCACGTCGTCCAGGCTCTTGCGGTTGTCCGTGGCGTCGCGGATCGCGATGTCGAGCAGCATTCCGGTGAGCGCCCCCTTGGGGTAATACAGCTGGGAGCTGTTGACGAACAGCTCGTTGATCCACGTCGCGACGCTGCCGTCCTCTTCGCTCCACGGCTCGGGAGCGGACTCGACCTGCTGCATGTCCTGGGCGACGTTGCTCAGGAACTGCTCGGCGGTCCACAGCCCCGACCGGATGTTCGTCAGGTCCGCGTAGTAGTCGGTCACGCCTTCGGACCACCACAGGAGCGGCGTGAATTGCTCCCCGTGATAGTCGTACGGCCACATCTCCGCCGGCCGGATGCGCTTCACGTTGAAGAGGTGGAAGTACTCGTGGGACATGAGCGGGACCATGAAGTCGCCGAAGTTGCCCGCCGCGTCCGCGAACGCGCTCTGGGGCATGATGTCGAACTGGGACGCGCTGTGCTCGAGCCCGCCGCCGAAGTTCACCGGCTCGCGGATGACGTTGAAGAACACCGTGTAGTGGTCGTACGGCGGGCCGCCCAGCAGGGCGTTCTCGGTCTTCACGATCTTCTCGACGTCGGCCCGCATGTTGCGCGCGACCGCCGGCGTGTACGCGTCGGTGGGCCAGACGGCCATGCGGACCCACTTCTCGTCCAGCCGCAGCGAATCGAGGCTGTACTTCCCCACGAACGTCTCGGCGTCCGCGAGCTCGTGGTAGTCGCCCGCGGTGTACGGACCCGCGCCCGACCCCTTGAGCGCGGTCGTCACCTGCCAGCCTTCGGGCAGCTTGAACCGCACCTCCGCGGGGCGCTGCAGCTGGCCTTCCTCGTACAGGAAGAGATTGGTGCCGAGGAATTGGCCGAAGTCGCCCGCGATGCGCGCCAGCGAAAGGTCGATCGTGTCCGCCAGGTAGTCGAACTCGACGGTCACCCGGTCGCTCTTGCCGGTCGCGACGCGCCACGTGTCCTTGTCCAACCGGTCCCAGAACAGCGCCTGGCCCGAAGGCGTCTTGGCGCCGAACTGGCGCGCGTACCGCGCATAGTTCTGGATTTCGTACGCGCCGGGGCTCCACGCGGGGAGCGACACGTACAGGGTGTCCTTGCCGCGCGCCGGAAACTCGGCCGCCACGTGGAAGAGGTGCGCGGCGGGCGACGGCACCGAGACTTCGTAGCGGACGGCCTGGGCGGACAGGGGAACGAGGGGGACGGCGACGAGCCAGGCGACGCAGTGACGCACCAGTGCGCTCCGGAGTGGGGTGAGCCTCGGTACCCCGCGCAAAACAAGGCGGCCCAGACGGTTAGTCCGGGCCGCGAGCACGGCGCGCCAGGGCTTCAAGGGGTGACCTTCGCGCTCGCCTCCGCGACCATGGCCCGCAACTCCTTGCTGGGCTTGAACACCGGCACCGGGCGGGCCGCCACTTCAACCGGGTCACCGGTGCGCGGGTTGCGTGCCATGCGAGTCTTGCGCTGGCGGATCTTGAACGTCCCAAATCCGCGAATCTCAATGTTATGCTGCTCGGCCAGCGCCGCCTTGACCGCGTCCAAAAAGGAGTCAACGACCCGCGCGCAGTCCTTTTTAGAGATGAGGGGACCGGCGGTGCGTGCTATGTGAGCGGTGACCTTTTCGACGAGGTCGGCCTTCGTCATCCTTCCACCTTGCAGGGCCCAAGGGCTGTCGGGACGCGGCGCCAACTTACGGGCTTACCTATTGTGTGTCAAGAGCTTGGAGGAACTGCCGGAAGTGTCCTTGGGCGTCGTGCGGGCCCGGCGAGGCCTCCGGGTGGTACTGGACGGCGAAAATGGGGTGCTCGCGGTGCCGCACCCCTTCGACGGTACCGTCATTGAGGTTAAGGTGCGTGACCTCAAGCGCCGTCGCACCGGGGACGCCGCCGGTGTCGCCCCGCAGCGCGAATCCGTGGTTCTGCGACGTGATAAGCACTTGTCCTGTCACGAGATCGCGCACGGGGTGATTCCCGCCCCGGTGCCCGTAGGGCAGCTTGACCGTCGTTCCGCCGAGCGCCAGTCCGAGCAGCTGGTGGCCAAGGCAAATGCCGAAGATCGGCAGCGACCCGTCGGCGAGCTCGCGCAGCGTGCCGATCGCGTACGTGACGGCCGCGGGATCGCCCGGGCCGTTGGAGAGGAACAGGCCGTCCGGCTCGAGCTCGCGCACCCGCGCGGCCGGTGTGCCCGCCGGCACCACGGTGACCCGGCAATGGTGTTGCAGGAACAGCCGCAGGATGTTGCGCTTCATCCCGTAGTCGTACGCCACGATATGGCGCGACGAGTCGGCGGGCCCCTCGCGGTATTCCCGTTCGATGGTCGCGTGGGTGGCGAGGTCGAGTCCGTCCATCGACGGGCTCGCGGCGAGGGCCGCGCGCACGGCGTCGGCCGGTTGCTCCCCCGGTGCCAGCGCGCCCCGCATCGCGCCCTTCGAGCGGATGTGGCGCGTGAGCTGCCGCGTGTCCACGTCGGTGACGATCGGCACGCGCGCCGTCGCGAGCCAGTCGGCGAGCGCGCCGGTCGCCCGCCAGTTGGATGGCTTGACCGTCAGCTCACGCACCACCACCCCCGCGACGCGCGGGCGATCGGACTCGACGTCGTCGGGATTGATGCCGTAATTGCCGATCATCGGCGCCGTCATCACCACGATCTGACCGAGGTAGGAGGGGTCGGTGAACACCTCCTGGTAGCCGGACAGATTGGTGGTGAAGACGACCTCGGCGTAGGTGGGCTCGAAGGGAATGGGCGCGGTTCCGGGGAACCAGGCTCCGTCCTCGAGCAGCACGCCGGCGGGGTGACGATCAGGGATTGGGCGGTCTCTTGCCTGAGGGTTGGGGCGGTGGCTGGGGCGTCGACTGCAGCGGCAGCGGTGCGGGTTGGACGGGAGCCGGTTGCGGGGCTGTGGTGTCGATCACCGAGCGGGGCGCGCCGCTCCGCGAGGACGTGAGCGCGAGCACCAGCGCCAGGAACAGGAACAGGCCGGCGGCCCACCACGTGACCTTATGCAGCAGGGTCGTCGCCTGGCGCCCGCCCATGAACGTCTCCGTGCCGGCGCCTCCGCCGAGCGAGGCGAGCCCGCCGCCCTGCCCCGCTTGCAGCAGGATGGCTGCCGTCAGCACGAGCGAGTCGAGAATGAGGACGCTGACCAGGACGCCGTACATACGCGGCGGATAATAGCTACGCGGCCGCCGTCTCCACAAGCTTGGCCCAACCCGCGGGATCGAGCGACGCGCCGCCCACGAGCACGCCGTCGAGCTCGGGCTCGGCGAGCAGCTCGGCGATGTTCTTGAGGTTTACGCTGCCCCCATACAGGACGCGGGTCCCGGCCGCGCCCCGGCCGGTGAGCCACGCCCGGATCTCGCGGTGGACGTGCGCGGCGTCCTGCGGGAGGGCGTTGCGTCCCGTGCCGATCGCCCACACCGGCTCGTAGGCGACCGTCACCGGGGCGAGCTTCGCGGGGTCGAGGGCGCCGAGCGCGCCCGAAAGCTGCCGGTGCACCACCGCGAGCGTGTGCCCCGCCTCACGCTCCGCCAGGGTCTCGCCCACGCACAACACCGGCCGCAGGTTTGCCGCGAGCGCCGCCGCGACCTTCTTGCGCGCCTCCTCGTCCGTCTCTCCGAAGATGTGACGGCGCTCCGAGTGGCCGATGAGGGCGGCTTTCGCCCCGGCGAGCGCGGCGAGCGGGGCGGCTACGGCGCCTGTGAACGCCCCCTTCGGCTCCCAGTAGATGTCCTGCGCGCCGACGAGCAGATCGGGCCGCTCGCGCACGGCCTGCGCGGCGGCTTCGAGCGACACCGCAGGCGGGAAGAACCAGACGTCGCGGTCGTCGTGCCGGTTGTAGTGGGACCGGAAGGTCTTGAGGTAGGCGCGGGCCTCGTCCGGCCCGACCTGCATTTTCCAGTTGGCGGCG
>DASPXO010000225.1:0-17322 GCA_035637235.1 Gemmatimonadales bacterium
CGTTCACGATCAGTCTCAATAAGCAGGTGGATCGCCCGACCGCGGTGGTGGGCGACCTCCTCACGTACACGTTGACCTATACGGCCGCTGGCCTGGGGACGGCGTCCGGCGTCGAGCTCGCCGACACGATCCCCGCCGGCACCGCTTACGTTCCCGGGACGCTGCGCTTGAACGGCGCCCCTCTCACCGACGCCGTGGGCGACGACGCTGGCTTCATCGCTCCCGCGGGCAACGGCGCCGTGGTCTTCGCCGCCGGCACGATGACGTCGGGCGAGACCGGCTCGGTGACCTTCCAGGTACAGGTGGGCGCCGGTCCGGCCCGGATGGTGGACAACCAGGCCAGCACGACCTTCGCCTGGGATGGCGGCTCCGTCATCACGCCGTCCAACACGGTGCACACGAGCGTGCTCGTGGCGGCGCTGTCGCTCGAGAAGCAGCTCACCAGCGCGCCACTGGCGCGGATCGGTGAGCCGGTGGGCTACACGCTGCGGTATGGCAACGCCCTGGGCGGCTCGCCGGTCCAGAGCCTCGTCGTGAGCGATACGCTCCCGGCGGGCCTCGACTATGTCAGCGCGAGCTCGGCCCCGGCGGTGTCGGTGGATGGGCGGGTGCTCACCTGGGCCGTCGGCGACCTGGCGGCCGGCGCAAGCGGCGCCATCGACGTCGCGTTGGTCGTGGCGTCGTCGGTGCGCGACACGGTGCGGGTCCGCAACCTGGGCTTCGCCCTGGCGCAGGGCACTGCGCCCCTGTCGGCGGCCGCTGCCGAGCTGACGCTCGTCGGGCCGCCCAGTGCGGTGCTCGGGCTCGAGCTGAGCGCGGACGTGCTCGAAGTCGGCGTGGGCGAAGCGATCCCCTACGCGGCCACTCTGAAGAACACCGGAATCGTGACGCTCACGGACCTGCAGATCGTCACCCGGCTGCCCGCGGGCGCGCGGTTCGCGCCGGCGAGTGTCGGCGGCGCGGACTCGGTCCACGCGGCCGGTGACCAGCTGGTGCTGTTCACTGCCGCCCCGCTCGCGCCCGGCGCGAGCCGGACGCTGCGCTACGTCGCGGCCCTGACGTCCGCGTCGGGTCGGGTGGCGGAAAGCCGCGCGACCGCGAGCGGACAGGCGTCGACCGGTCAGGCCTTCTCGCCCGAAGCGATTGCGTGGGTGCGGGTGCGCCGCGACTGGCCGATGGAGACCCGCGCCGCGATCGGCAAGGTGTGGGTGGACACGAACGGCGACGGCATCCAGGGAGCCGGCGAGGCCGGGCTCAGCGGCATCGACCTCTGGAGCGAGGACGGCCTCGTCGCTTCGACGGACGAGCAGGGGAAGTTCTCCTTCACGAACATGCGGCCGGGACGGCACGCCTTCCGTCTCGACCCCCAGTCGCTGCCCGAGGGCTACGCCCTCGTGGGCGACGCCATCCAGATCGTCGAGGCGAGCGGCTGGACCACGCCGCACGTGGACTTCCGCGTGGTACCGCTCCCGCCCACCGCGCCGCGCGGCCCCAAGGCCGGGACCGGCGTGGGGCAGGGCGCTGCGCTCGAGCCCGCGGCGGCCGCTCCGGCGGATACGGAGCGGGTGACGGTGCCTGCGGCCCGCACTGCGGCGCAGCGCGAGGCGGAGCGTCGCGCGGCGTTCATGCGGGGCCCGGGGATCGCGATCTTCGCCCCGGCCGACGGCGCGGTGCTGTCCGGCGACCGGGTGTACGTCGGGGTCAAGGGTGAGGCGAGCGCCAAGGTCGTCCTGTACGACGGCGCCACGCCCATCGACACCGTGCAGACGCGCGTCGACGGCGTGTTCGACTTCATCGCCGTCCCGCTCGCGCGGGGACCGCACCTGGTGCGCGTCTCGACGAAGAATTCCTGGGGCCAGGAGCGCTGGGACTCGATCGCGGTCCACGTGACCGGGCTTCCCGCCCGGTTCGAGGTCACGCCGACCCCGATGCAGCTGGTCGCCGACGGGCGCTCGCAGGCCGCGCTCGAGGTGCGGGTGCTCGACGCCTGGGGCGTGCCGGTGGCGCAGCCCGCCTACGTGACGGTGAGCGCCAAGGGCGCCGAGCCGGCGGGCGAGGACGCCGACCGCTCGTCCGTGGGTGTGCAGTTGCTCTCCGGGACGAACGGCCGGCTCGCGATCCAGCTGCTCCCCGGGCGGGAAGTGGGCCCGGGCACGCTGGACCTCAAGTCGGGTGACGCGACGGCGAAGGTGCCGCTGCAGCTGCTCCCCGAAGTGCGCGGCCTCACGGTCACGGGCTCGGGGATGGTGGGAGTCGGGGCGAGCCCCGACGCCTACGGCGCGGTCACGGCGCGCGGCCGGCTCGACCAGCAGACGTCGCTCACGCTGGGCGTCGACTCCCGCCGGCTGAACGCGGGACGGGACGTCTTCGGCCGCAGCGCCGATCCGCTGGAGGAGTCGCAGTACCCGATCTTCGGTGACGCGAGCCACATGCAGACGCGCACGGCATCGCGCAACTGGCTGTCGGCTCGGGTCGAGCGCGGCTACAATTGGGCGGCGTTCGGTGATCTCTCGACGAAGGACTTCGCGGGCGGCCTGGGCCTGGCGGAGTACCGGCGGTCGGTGACGGGCCTCGCGGGGCACCTCACGACCGGCGCGGTGACGTGGGGCGCCTTCGGCAGCCTGACGTCGCAGACGCTGCGGACGCTGCAGATCCGCGGGGCGGGCGTTTCGGGCCCCTACCAGCTGGCCGCCGACATCCTGGCGGGCAGCGAGTACCTGCGCATCGAAACGCGGGCGCTCGACAACCCGGAGCGGGCGATTGCGTCGCAGGCCCTGACGCGGTTCGTGGACTATCAGATCGACTACGCCACCGGCGCGCTGCTCTTCAAGCAGCCGATTCCGGCGGCGGACCAGAACGGCAACCACCTGTTCATCGTCGCCACGTTCGAGGCGGCTTCGGGCGGCGAGCAGCGACTGGTGGCGGGCGCCCGGGCGGCGGTGGACGTGCGGCAGCTGCGCACCACTGCGGGTCTGGACTCGCTCCGCCTCGGCTTCACCGCCGTGAGCGCCAACGAGGCGACCACGAGCTACCAGCTGCTGGGCACCGACGTCCGGGCCCTGCGCGTGGGCAAGCTCGACGTCGGCGCCGAAGCGGCCTACTCGGCGCAGGGCGACTCCGCCGGGGTGGCCATCGGGGCGAAGGCGAGCTACACCGCCTTCGACGGCGCGCTCACGCTGGGCGCGGGCTTCATGCAGGTCAGCCGCGGGTTCACCAATCCGTCCAACGTGGCGGTGCGGCCCGGCGTGACCGACGTGAACCTGAAGGGCGGGTTCAAGGTCGGCGGCACCGAGCTGCGCGCGGAGCACACCCGGCAGGAGTTCGGGTTGCAGGGCGTCGACCGCACGCACACCCGGTTCAGCATGGCGCAGGCGATCGCGCCGAACGTCGAGGTGGATGCGGGCGTGGCCAACGATCGGATCGACGGCGCCGGGGCGTCGAGCGAGGCCACGACGGCCGAGATCAAGACCAAGTGGGGTGCGTCGGACCGGCTGGGCTTCTGGACCGAGGCCCGGCGTCACCTGAGCCTGTCCGGCGCCGAGCTGTGGCCGGACGTGTGGGGCTTCGGCGGTGCGTATAAGGTCACGGACGCGGTGGCGCTCGAGGCCAGCCAGCGCTACGTCTCGCGCCCCGACAGCTCGGGCGACTACTCGGTGTCGAGCCTCGGTGTGCGCGCCAACGTCGCGGCCGGGACCGAGGCGTGGGGGAACTATCAGTTGACCGGCGGCGCCAGTGGCGTGGGCAACGCGGCCATCGTCGGGCTCCGCAACCGGATGCAGCTCACCCCGGCCCTCGCGGTGAACGCGCTGTTCGAGCGTCGCGTCGGCGTGGGCCGCGCCGCCCTCGGGGATCCCGTGCGGGCGCTGCCGTTCATGCAGGCCGAGGACGACTACTGGTCCCTGGCCGCCGGCGCCGAGCTGCTGCCGAAGCACGCGCCGTACCGGCTGAGCGCACGCGGCGAGTATAAGGACGGGACGCTCCAGTCGAGCCGCCTCGTCACCCTGGCCGGGGACGTCGCCTTCGACGCGTCGCTCGCCCTGCTGTCGCGGCAGGAGTTCATGCAGAACGAACGGCCCGCGATGCCGCTCGCCCGCCGGTTGTCGAGCGTGTGGGGCCTGGCGTTCCGGCCGGCGAAGAGCGACCGGCTGAACATGCTCGCCAAGCTCCAGTGGAGCGACGAGCACAACCCGATCGGCGGAGGGGTGCTGGTGGCGCGGGGGGCCGAGCGCAAGTTGATCGGCGCCGCCGAGATGATCTGGACGCCGGTGCCGGAGCTGGAGCTGGGCACGCGCTACGCCATGCGCCGGACCGTGGCCGACCGCGTGTACAACGACGGCACGCCCCTCGCGTTGACGGCGTGGGCCGACTACGTCGGCACGCGGGCGAACCTCGACCTGACGCCCTGGGTGAGCCTGCGCGCAGACGGCCGAGTGCTGGTGGAGCGCACCAGCGGCACGACGCGGTGGGACGGGGCGCCGGCCCTCGCGGTGCGGCCGGTGAAGGGCCTGGAAGTCGCGGCCGGCTACCGGTTCGGCGATCTCACCGATCCGGACTTCTCGGTGCGCGGCGGCCACGGTGCCTTCGTCACGCTGTCGGCGGCCCTGACGGAAAAGCTGTTCCCGACCGCCGCGGAGTTCTGGCGCCGGCGGTTCTAAGCCTCACCGCCTGACGCACAGTAGGGGCACGGCACTGCCGTGCCCCTACTTGCACGTCAGGGGGTCACGTCACCTTCCCGATCGGCAGCCGGCGAATCCGCTTCCCCGTCGCCGCGAAGATCGCATTGCAGACGGCGGGCGCGATCGGTCCCACGGAGGGCTCGCCGATCCCGCCCTGCTTGTCGGTGCTCGGCACCACGTGCACCTCGACCGCGGGCATCTCGTCCATCCGGAGCATCGGGTAGTCGTCGAAGTTGCCCTGCTGCACGCGGCCGCGCTCGATGGTGATCTCACCGTACAGGGCGGCGGTCAGGCCGTACACGATCCCGCCCTGCATCTGAGCCTCGATCTGGCCGACGTTCACCGCCGGCCCGCAGTCGACTGCGCAGACCACGCGATGCACCCGCACCGTGCCGTCCGAGTCGAGCGAGACTTCCGCCACCTGCGCGCACACGGTAGGCTGCCATTCGGCGAGCGCGATGCCGCGGCCCCGCCCGGTGGGGAGGGGAGCGCCCCATCCTGCCTGCTCGGCCGCGAGCGCGAGCGTGCGCAGGTGTCGCGGCTTGTCCCGGAGCAGGGCCCGCCGCAGCTCGTAGGGGTCCCGCTTGGCGGCCGCCGCCAGCTCATCGACGAAGCACTCGGTCACGAAGGCGTTGTGCGAGATGCCCACGGAGCGCCAGAACCCCCGCGGGATCGGCAGGAAATCCGCCGCGACCTGATCGACGAGCAGGTTCGGGATCGCGTACGGCAAATCCTCGGCGCCGTCGACCAGCGAGCCGTCCAGACCCTTCGCCAGCGGTCCGAACTTGAGCCGGATCGGGGTTCCCACGACGCGGTGCGTCCAGGCGACGGGATTCCCGGCGGCGTCGAGCCCCGCCACGAACCGGTTGTAGCTGGCGGGCCGGTAGAACCCGTGCCGCGTGTCGTCCTCGCGCGACCAGATCACCTTCACCGGCGCGCCGACCGCCTTGGACACGCGCACCGCCTCCGAAACGAAGTCCGGCTCGAGCCGCCGCCCGAATCCGCCGCCCAGGAAGGTCGTGTGGATGCGGACGCTCTCCTTGGGGAGCCCCGCGAGCTCCGCGGCCACCTCCTGCGCCCGCGTCTGGTTCTGGGTCGGGGCCCAGACGTCGCAGCCGTCGGCGCGCACGTGCGCCGTGCAGTTCATCGGCTCCATGGTCGCGTGGTGCAGGAACGGCACCTCATACGCCGCTTCCACGCGCTGCGCCGCGCCGGCGAGCGCGGCGGCGGGGTCGCCGACCTTGCGGGCTTCAACGCCGGGCTGGTCGGCGAGCCGGGCGAGCTCCGCCCGAATCCCGTCGGAGCCGAGGGAGGCGGCTGCGCCCTCGTCCCACTCGATCTCCAGCGCCTGGCGACCCTGGAACGCGTGCCAGTACGTGTCGGCGACGACCGCGACCCCCGCGGCGCACCCCACGCCCCACGCGCCGTCCTTGCCCGTCCACGGACTCGCTTCGAGCTCCACGACGGCCCGGACCCCCGGCAGCGCCTTCGCCTTCGTCGCGTCGTACCGCTTGATCTTCCCGCCGAACACCGGGCAGCGCTCGATCGCTGCGATCAGCATCCCCGGCACCTGGACGTCGCTGCCGAACAGCGCGCTGCCGTCGACCTTCGCGGGCGTATCGAGCCGCGGGATCTTCGTCCCGATGAGACGGAAGTCCTTCGGATCCTTGAGGGTCGGACTCTCGGGGACGGGCAGCCGGGACGCCTGCCGCGCGAGCGCGCCGTAGCCGAGCCGCCGGCCGCCTGGCCCGTGCACGACCGCGCCCCGCTCGGCGCGGCACTCCGTCCGGTCGACCTTCCACGTCAGGGCCGCGGCGGCGACGAGCATTTCGCGCGCGCTCGCCCCCGCCTTGCGCAGCGCGTCCCAGGAGCCGTGGATGGCGGTGCTGCCGCCGGTAGACATGCGGCGCGACCAGCCCGCCGGGTTCTCCGGCATCGGCCCGAGCCGGACCATGGACCAGTCAGCCTCGAGCTCCTCGGCGAGGATCATGGCCAGGCCGGTCTGCGATCCCTGACCCATCTCCGACTTGTCGACAGTCAGTGTAACGACGCCGTCCGTCCCGATGCGGAGCCACGCGTTGGGGGCGAACTCGCCTTCCGTGCCGGTGACTCGAGCGGCGGCGGGGCGGGGTGGGAGATAGAACGCGAGGACAAGACCGGCGCTCGTGCTCACAAACTCGCGGCGCGTGATATGGGTCTTCATGGCCCTTCCTCCATCGTCCCCCCTCTCCACAACGTGGAGAGGGGGTCAGGGGGTGAGGTCACACGACCTTCCCGATCGGCAGCTTCCGGATCCGCTTTCCGGTGGCCGCGAAGATCGCGTTGCACACCGCGGGCGCTATCGGCGGCGTGCCCGGCTCACCGACCCCTCCTTGCGAGTCGGTGCTTGGCACGATATGCACCTCGACCTGGGGCATGTCTGCCAATCGCAGCATTGGGTAATCGTTGAAGTTGCTCTGCTGCACGCGCCCGCCCTCGATCGTGATCTCGCCGTACAGCGCCGCGGTGAGGCCGTACACGATCCCGCCTTGCATCTGGGCCTCGACGGTGTCCGGGTTGACGACGGGGCCGCAGTCCACGGCGCACACCACGCGGTGCACTTTCACCGCTCCGTCCGACGCCACCGACACTTCGGCGACCTCCGCGACGTAGCTCTCGAACGACTTGTACACGGCGATGCCGCGGGAGCGGCCGGCTGGGAGCGGCGTCCCCCAGCCCGCCTTGCTCGCGGCGAGGTTCAATACGCCGAGGTGGCGCGGCGACCTGCCGAGCAGGTCCCGCCGGTACTTGTACGGATCCTGCTTGGCGGCGTGGGCCAGTTCGTCGATGAAGCTCTCGACCACGAACGCGTTGTAGGAGTTGTTCACCGAGCGCCAGAAGCCCACCGGAATCCCCGTGTCCGTGAGGAGGTAGTCCACGTGGACGTTGGGGATGGTGTACGGCATGCCGACGCCGCCCTCGACCGCCTCCTCGTCGAGCCCGTTCTTCACCGTGTCCGGGAACACGCGCGCCAGGATCGACGGCGCGACGATCCTGTGCGTCCAGGCCACCGGACGCCCGGCTCCGTCGAGTCCGGCCCGGAGGACGTGGCGGCAGGCCGGGCGGTACTGGGCGTTGCGGATGTCGTCCTCGCGCGACCAGATCACCTTGACGGGGGCGCCGACGGCCTTGGACGTTTCGAGCGCTTCCTGGATGAAGTCCAGCTCGAAGCGCCGGCCGAACCCGCCGCCGAGATAGGTCGTGTGCACGTTGACCTTGTCGGGCGTCACGCCGCCGATCTTGGCGCCCAAGCCCTGTGCCCCGGTCTGGAACTGCGTGGGCGCCCAGATGTCCACTCCGTCGGGGCGGACGTGGGCGGTGCAGTTCATCGGCTCCATGGTGGCGTGGGCCAGGAACGGCAGGTCGTACGTCGCGTCGACCTTCGCCGGCGCCGACCCGAGCGTGCCGTCGGGATCGCCGTCGTGCCGCGCGACCGCGCCGGGCTGCTCCGCCCGCCGGGCGAAGAGCTGCGCGATGCTCGCACTCGAGACGCTCGCATTGGGCCCGTCGTCCCAGGTGATGTCGAGCGCGTCCCGTCCCTGTTTGGCCGGCCAGTAGCCGTCCGCCACGACGGCCACGCCCGAGGATACCTGGACCACCTGACGCACGCCCGGTACGGCCTTCGCCTGCGCCGCGTCGAGGCGCCCCACCCTGCCGCCGAACACCGGCGAGCGCGCGATCACGGCGACGAGCATCCCGGTGGCTTTGACGTCGATGCCGAACTGCGCGCTGCCGTCCACCTTGGGCGGCGTGTCGAGCCGTGGGACGCGCGTGCCCAGGATCTTCCAATCCTTCGGATCCTTGAGCGGCACGTCATGCGGCAGCGGGACGGTCGCGGCCTTGGTGACCAGCTTCCCATAGGTGAGGCGGCGCTTGGTCTCCGCGTGAATCACGGCGCCCTGCTCGGCGCGGCACGCGGCCTTATCGACGCCCCATGTCTCTGCGGCCGCGGTGACCAGCATCTCGCGCGCTGCCGCGCCGGCCTTGCGGAGGGGGGTGTAGGCGGCGCGCACGCTGGTGCTGCCGCCGGTGCCCTGCATGCCGAACATCGGGTTCGTGTACGCCTTGTCGGCCGGCGCGAACTCGATCCGGATCTTCGACCAGTCGGCCTCCAGCTCCTCGGCGAGAAGCATGGGGAGCGAGGTCGCGACGCCCTGGCCCATCTCGGAGCGGTCCACCATCACGAGGACGCTGTCGTCCGGTCCGATGCGCAGCCACGCGTTGGGCGCAAACGGGTCGGCGGGGGCGGGGGGCGCGGCGCGGAGGCGCGGGCCGGCCGGCAGATGGAATCCGATGACGAGTCCGGCGCCGGCGACCGACGCCGTCTGCAGAAAGTCGCGCCGGGTGACGCCTGTGCGGGTGCCCATGTCACGCTCCCTGCGCGACGCGATGGATGGCGGCGCGGACCCGCTGGTACGTGCCACAGCGGCAGATGTTCGTCATGGCCGCGTCGATGTCGGCGTCCGACGGGTGCGGGTTCTTGGCGAGCAGCGCCGCCGCCGCCATGATCTGACCCGACTGGCAGTAGCCGCACTGTGGCACGTCCTCGGCGATCCACGCCTGTTGGACGGGGTGGCTGCGGTTGCGGGACAGCCCTTCGATCGTCGTCACGCGCTTCCCGGCCACGGCCGAGATGGGCAGGACGCACGTGCGGGTCGCGACGCCGTCCAGATGCACGGTACACGCGCCGCACTGCGCGATGCCGCAGCCGAACTTCGTGCCGGTGAGGCCCAGCGTGTCGCGCAGCACCCAGAGCAGCGGGGTGTCGGGCGTGACCGAAACGGTGCGGGACTTGCCGTTGACGATGAACGTGATCGGCGGCATTGCAAGCAGCTCCTGAGACTGGGTGTTGCCAAAACTGGCGAGGGTGCCGGGTCGGGGGAAGTGGGTGCTAGGTGCTGGGTGCTAGGGTTAGGTTGGGGCGGCCCTGCGCCCCCTAGCACCCAGAACCTAGGACCTATCACCCAGCAATGACCACCTACGCCCGCCGCCTCGGCCTGTTCTCCGGCACGATGGCCGTCATCGGCGGCATCATCGGCGGTGGGATCTTTCGTACCCCGGCCACCGTGGCGGAGCGCGTGGGCTCGCCCGGGTTGACGCTGGCGGCGTGGATCCTCGGGGGCGTCGTGGCGCTCGTCGGCGCCTTCTGCTTCGGTGAGCTCGGCGCGCGCCGTCCCAAGGCCGGCGGTGGCTACGTGTACCTGCGGGAGACGTGGGGACCGCTCCCCGCGTTCCTGTACGGCTGGGCCCTGCTGCTGGTGATCGCCACGGGCGCCATCGCAGCCGTGGCGGTAACGTTCGCGAACTACGCGCTCGCGCTGTTCGGGCTCCCCGACCGCCTCGCCGTCCCCCTCGCGGTGGGCGCGATCGCCTTCCTCACCGGCGTCAACTATGTGGGCGTGAAGCCCGCGGCCGTCACACAGAACATCTTCACCATCTTGAAGCTCGCCGCCCTCGCCGCGCTGATCGTGGCCGGCCTCGGGGTGGTTTCACCGTCCGCCGGTCCGCCGGTCCGCCCGACCGCCCCGGAAGGGGTCGTCGGCGTGGGAGTCGCGTTAGGCGCCGCGCTGGTGCCCGTCCTGTTCACATACGGGGGCTGGCAGCAGACCAACTTCATCGCCGAAGAGATCATCGAGCCGGAGAGGAACCTGCCGCGCGCGCTCGTACTGGGCGTCGCGGTCGTGGTGGCAGTTTATCTGCTCGCGAACGTCAGCTATCTCCGGGTCCTCGGACCCGCGGGGCTCGCGGCGAGCACCGCGCCCGCAGCGGACGTGATGCGCGCGCTGCTCGGTCCCGTGGGTGGCACGCTCATCGCCGCGGGGATCGCCGTTTCGACGTTCGGGTTCCTCAATCTCGTGATTCTCGTGACGCCACGCGTGCTCCAGGCGATGGCGGCGGACGGAGTGTTCTTCGCGCGAGTCGCCGAGCTGCATCCCGTGTACCGGACGCCGGCGACCGCGATCCTGGTGCAGGCGGCTTGGGCCATCGTGTTGACGCTCTCCGGCACCTTCGGCCAGCTCGTGGACTACGTGACGTTCGGCGATTGGATCTTCTTTGGGCTGACGGTCGCCGGCCTATTCATCTATAGGGCCCGCGACCTCACCCCCTCGCCCCCTCTCCACGGTGTGAAGCGGGGCGCATTCCGCGTGCCGGGCTACCCCTGGACGCCGGCGCTGTTCGTGCTGGCGGCGCTGTACGTGGTGGCGAGTGCGGTGCTGGCGAACCCGAAAAATGCGCTGATCGGCACGGGACTCCTCTTGCTCGGGGTGCCGGTTTACCTCGTTCAGAAGCGCTCTAGGGGCGGCTGACCCCGGGGCGGTGCCCCGGGGTTCCGGCCCGGGGTCAGCCGCGCCGAGGTGGCGCAACGGCTCTCCATTCCGTACGATTCCGCCCCGACATGAGCCTCCTCGCCCTGGTGCTCGCGGCCCAGGCGCTCGCCCACACGGACACCGTACCGCCCTATCTCGCGTTTCCCGAGCCGGGTCTCGACGATCCCGCCGCGTATGAGGGTTACGACACGCGGGTTTACCGGGACGCGAGCGGGAACGCGTACCAGGTCTATCTGAACCGCGCCAGCGGGCGCGTCGTCCACCTGTGGGCCGACGCGGCCAACGAGAGCGTGGGCTTCAGCGTGCGCGATTCGGGCGGCCGACCGGCGGAGCCCTCCTGGGGCTCCTCCGGAGCCGTGGTCGCGGCGTCGGACCGCACGCGCAGCGTGGCGTACACGCTCGAAGCCCCGTCCCCGGTGACGATCGGGCTGTTTCTGCTGGGCTCGATGCGGGTGGAGCGGGACTTTCAGTACGCGGGCCGCGATTCGCTTCCGCTCGACGCGACCCCGTTTCCCCAGCCCGAGCTCCTCGCGCTGATCGCGAACCTGGAACGCCTGGCTGCGGGGGAGCGCGCCCGCCACCTGGCGCTGCTCGGCGTGAAGACCGTGGACGCGCTGCGCGCGCGGCTCGAGCCCCGGATCGGAGCGACCACGAGCGACACCGGCTGGGTCGTGCGCGTCGAGCAGGCGAGCTTCGACGGCAAGAGCCGTCTCCGGCTCACGCTGGAGGGCGACGCCCGGGAGACGGTCGCGGCGCTCGCCGGGCGCGCCGTCACGATCCGTCGCCCGGCGGGGGGACCGGTCCGCCTGAGCGTGCGGGTGACCACGGACGCCCCGGCGCTGACGCCGCTCTCGCGCGCCGAGATCTTCAACGACGACTTCCGCCGGTTCTCCGAAACCGTCCGTGCCGACACCGCGCACCCGCTGCGGTACCGGCGGCTCGAGCGCGAGGTGCGCGGCGTGGAGCTGTTGTGCTATGGCGAGAAGCTCATGGCGGGGCTGCCCAACTTCGCGACCTACTTCGGGCGCGACATGCTGATGACGGCGCTCCTGATGGAGCCCGTCTGGGCGCCGGCGATGCCGGAGCACGTGATCGCCAGCGCGCTGCGCAAGCTGTCCCCCGCCGGGGAGGTGAGTCACGAGGAAGCGCTGGGCGGCCAGGCGATTCGCGAGAACGCGGGCGAGTACAACCGCCTGCTCGAGGACTACCGCCGCCGGGCGGCCGGGGACCGTGCCGGCGCGCGCCGCGCGCTCGCGCGCGCCCGCGACGTCCTGGGCGACCTGCAGCGGGTGCGCGAGAACTATGTGATGGTGGACGACGACTTCCAGCTGCCGGTCGTCGCGGCGCGCTATCTGGGCGACGCGCGCGTGACGCCCGAGCGCAAGCGCCGCTTTCTGCTGGAGGAGGGGCGACTCGCGCGGCTCGTCTCCAACCTGGCGTTCGTGGCGCGGCAGGCGGAGCCGTACGCCCGCGCCCCGCGCTCTCCCGTGGCGACGAACCTGGTGAGCTTTCCGCGGGCGCCGGACGGCCGGTGGATCTCGGCGAGCTGGCGGGACAGCCGTGCGGGGTACGCCGGCGGCCGGTTCGCCATGGACGTGAACGTGATCTGGGTGCCGCGCGCCCTGGAGGCGATCGGCACGATCCTGGACGCGCTCGAGCAGGCGGGGTTCACGCGCGCGGCGCTGGACTCGCTGGCTCCCGCCATCCGCGTTCCGCCGCTCGCCCGGTACGCCCGCGACCGCGCGGCCCTCGGCCGGGCGGTCGCCCTCTGGAAGGGCGCGAGCCGGCATTTCCAGGTGGCGCTCGCGCCGGCTCAAGTGGCGGCGCGAGTCGAGGCCAGACTGCAGCGGCTCCCGCCGGCGGAGCGGGACTATTGGGACGGCGTGCTCCGGCGGGTCGGCCTGCCCAGGGACACCCTGCGGTTTCTGGCGCTGTCGCTCGACGGCGCGGGGCGACCGATCCCCGTGGTGAACACCGATCCCGCCACGCTGCTCGTGCTCGAGCCGCTCGCCGCGGAGCGCGCCCGCGCCATCGTGGACCCGATCCTGCGCCCCTATCCCATCGGGCTGCTGATCGCGGATGTGGGCCCGGTGGTGGCCAACGACGCGTACGCCCCCCCCGCTGTGTGGGACGCCTTCCGCCGGGATGCCTACCACGCGCCGAGCGTCGTGTGGGGCCGCGAGGTGAACGTGCTGCTCGCGGGCCTGGCGCTGCAGATCCGCGCCGCGGGCTCGGCCGCGGGCGCCGCAGCGGTCGATCTCCAGGATGCGTTGCGCCGCACGACCGACGCCGTGGAGCGGTCGGGCCTGCGGCACGCGGAGCTGTGGAGCTATCGGATCGAAAACGGAACGCTGTTCCCGCTGCGCTACGGCACGAGCTCGGACGTGCAGCTATGGAGTCTCACCGACCTCGCGGTGCAGTATCTCCTCAGCCGTCCAACACCATGACCAACCTGCAGGCCGTCGACATCCTCGTCATCGCCGCCTATTTCCTCGTGCTGCTCGGGATCGGGTACTGGGCGGCGCGCCGCGAGAAGAACGTCAGCGCCGACTACTTCCTCGCGAGCCGGGACGTGGGCTGGCTCGCCGTCGGTGCGAGCCTGTTCGCGTCGAACATCGGGAGCGAGCATCTCGTGGGACTCGCCGGCACCGGGGCGGCGAGCGGGCTTGCCGTGGGTCACTTCGAGTGGCTCGCCTGCTTCATGCTCCTGCTCCTGGGCTGGCTGTTCGTGCCGTTTTACCTGAGGAGCGGTGTGTACACCATGCCGGAGTTCCTGGAGCGCCGGTTCAACCCCGCCTCACGCTGGTACTTCACCTGGGTGTCCATCATCGGCTACGTGCTCACGAAGATCAGCGTCACGCTGTTCGCCGGCGGCGTCGTGATGCGAGCGGTGACGGGCCTCGATCTCTGGACCAGCGCGGCGGTCCTGATCGTCGTGACGGGCCTGTACACGATCCTGGGCGGCCTGCGAGCGGTGATCTATACGGAAGTGATGCAGGCCGTTGTGCTGATCGTCGGCTCGGCGACGCTGGCGCTCGTGGGCCTCGCAGCGGTGGGTGGGTGGTCGGGGCTCGAAGCGCGGGTACCGGCCGACTTCTTCTCCATGTGGAAACCTGCCAGCCACCCGGACTTCCCCTGGACGGGGATCGCCTTCGGGGCGCCGATCCTCGGCGTCTGGTACTGGTGCACAGACCAGCACATCGTGCAGCGGGTGCTGGCGGCCCGCACCGTGCGCGAAGCGCGGCGCGGGACCATCTTGGCCGGCTTCCTGAAGATCCTGCCGGTGTTCATCTTCGTGCTGCCGGGGATCATCGCGGCCGCCCTGTACGACGACGTCCGCGGGGCCGCCGACACCGCCTACCCGGCGCTCGTGACGCGCCTCCTCCCGGCGGGGTTCAAGGGCCTCGTGCTCGCCGGGATGCTGGCGGCGTTGATGAGCTCGCTCGCGTCTGCGTTCAACTCCTGCTCGACCCTGCTCACGTGGGACGTGTACCGCAAGCTGAGGCCGGACGCGAGCGAACAGCGCCTGGTCGCGGTGGGGCGGGCGACGACCGTGATCCTGGTCGTGCTGGGCCTGGCCTGGATCCCCGTGATGAAGTACATCTCGCCCCAGCTGTACATCTACCTGCAGAGCGTGCAGGCCTACATCGCGCCCCCGGTCGCGGCGTGTTTTCTTCTCGGAATCATGAGCCCTCGGCTGAACGGGCCGGGCGCCGTCGCCGCGCTGGCGACCGGGTTCGTGTTCGGCGCGGGACGGCTCGGGCTCGAGCTCGGGAAGGCCCATCTGCCGGGCGGCACGGTGTGGTCCTGGATCGCCGGCATCAACTTCCTCCATTTTGCAGCTCTCCTCTTCGCCGTGTGCAGCGTGGTCCTCGTCGGCGTCAGCTTCGCGACCCCGCCTCCGCCGGCCAAGCGGGTGGCGGATCTCACCTATCAGACGGTAGCCCCCGGAGCCGCGGTCCAGACAACGCCCAGAGAGCGGAACGTGAGCGTCGCGTTTTCGATCGTGCTCGCGGCCACAATCGGGGTGCTGTGGATCGTCTTCCGGTGACTTGAGGTCAAAAGGCCTGATCCCAGCGCACCGACAGCCGAATCGCCGAGCCGATGAGCCCGACCATACTGTAGGTCTGCACGAAGTTGCCCCACTGCTCGCGCGTCCGGGGGTCGATGTGCTCGGCCAACAGGCCGTGCCGGTTGCGGCAGGCAAGCACGTTCTCGAATAGGGCGCGCGCCTGGTCCCGTTTCCCGAGGGCGGCGAGCGCGTTGATGTACCAGAAGGTGCACACCAGGAACGCGTTGTCGGGCTTGCCGAAATCGTCCGCTTCGACATAGCGAAAGACGAAGTCGCCGCGGCGCAATTCGCGCTCGATCGCGTACACGGTGCCGGCGAAGCGGGGGTCGTCTTCCGGCAGGAAGCCCAGCTCGCCCAGGCGCAGCAGGCTGGCGTCGAGCGTATCGCCATCCATCGTGGCGACGAAGCTGCCCCGCTCGGCGTTCCAGCACCGCTCGCAGATGACCTGGTGGATCCGGGCCGCCTGGCCGCGCCAATGGGCGGCGCGGTCGGTGAGCCCCAAGTGCGCGGCGATTCGGGCCAGCCGGTCGCATCCGGCCCAGCACATCAGGCTGGAGAAGGTGTGCACGCGGGCCACGCCGCGCAGCTCCCAGATGCCGGCGTCCGGCTGGTCGAACAGCGTGGCCGCGCGGTCGCCGAGCGCTTCGAGGCGGCGGAACAGGACCTCGTCCCCGCGCCGGACCAGCCGCCGGTCGAAGAACACGTGGGTCGCCGCCAGGATGGCCGCGCCGTACACGTCGTGCTGCACCTGCTCGCGCGCCTGATTGCCGATCCGGACCGGGCCCATGCCGCGATAGCCGGGCAGGGCGTCGATCTCCTGCTCTTCGACGACCGGGCGTCCGCTGATGCCATACACGGGCTGCAGGCGGCCGCCTTCCGCGCCGGCGACGATGTTGAGGATGTACGCGAGGTAGCGCTCCATCGTCCGCGTGACGCCGAGCCGGTTGAGGGCGTTCACCACGAAGTACGCGTCACGCAACCAGCAAAAGCGGTAGTCCCAGTTCCGCTCGCTGTCCGGCGCCTCGGGAATCGACGTCGTCATCGCCGCGACGATCGCCCCCGAGTCCTCGTAGACATTGAGCTTCAGCGTGATGGCCGCACGGATCACCGCGTCCTGCCACTCGAAGGGGATGGCGAGCGCGCGCACCCATTCCCGCCAGTACGCCGCGGTCTCCTCGAAGAAGCGGCTCCCCACTTCCGCCACGGCGCCCTGGACCGTCTCGTCCGGCCCGAGCAGCAGGGTGACGGCGTCCTCCAGAAAGAAGGGATTCTCCTCCACGATCGCGCTGATGGACGCGTCCGTGGTGAGCCGCAGCACGAGATCCGTGCCGACGTAGCGGATGTGGTTCGAGCCGCAGGTGAGGTCCGCGCGCTGGCGGCCGTAGTGGTGCGCGGGGCGGACCCGCACGCGCAGGCGCGGGTTGCCGGCGACCCGCTTGATCTGCCGCACCAGCATCATGGGACAAAACATGCGGCCGTACTGGCGGAAGCGCGGCGCGAAGTCCGTGACCTCGATGCATCCGCCGCTGCGGTCGTGCAGACGGGTGACGAGGATGGGCGTGTTGAGCAGGTACTCCTGCTCCTGCTTCGCGACATCGATCAGCTCCACGCCGAGAAAACCGAAATCCTGGTCGCCGGCACGCTCTCGCAGCAGGGAGCAAAACACCGGATCGCCGTCGAAGCGCGGAAAGCAGCCCCACACGACCTCGCCCGCCGGGTTCACCAGGACGCCGATCGTCCCGTTGCCGACCAGGCCGAGATCCAGGGACGTCACGGGGTGGTCTCCACGTGTCGGCCGCCGCCGCGGCTCGGCGTCGCCAGGACGCGAGCCAACCAGGCCCGCACGGCCCGGACGTCGCGCAGACGCCAGCGCGCGACCGTCCGGCCCGGGCCGACCTTGACCGAGTGGCCGTGCAAGCGGTTCACGGTTGCGAAGCCGTGCTCGTCGGTGATGTCGTCGCCGACGAACACGGGCGTGCGCCCGCGGAACGGGTCCTCCTGCATGAACTCGAGCACGGCCACCCCCTTGTCCTTGCCCGCGGGTTTCATCTCGACCACCCGCTTACCCGTCTGGACGCAATACTGCGCGCCCAATCCGGCCAGGAGCGAGCGCACCAGCCGATGGGCGTAGCCCGCCAGCCGCGGCGCCCGACGGTAGTGCAGCGCCAACGAGAGACCCTTGTCTTCGAGCAGCAGTCCGCGATGC
>DASPXO010000226.1:0-13452 GCA_035637235.1 Gemmatimonadales bacterium
TCTGGTGGCCGGGAATCTGGGGTTGAATTACACGTACACGACGTCCGCCGACAGCAAGTTCGGGGTCTACGCAGCCGATTTCACCGGGAACCGGACGATGGACATCGTGCTCACGCAGGAGATCGACGGGACGGAGTATCCTTTGTTCGGCTTGGCGCCATTGGGTCGGGAGATCTATCCGCTTGCGGTGAGATTCCCGAGCTACGCAGCTTTTTCACAGGCCTCGGTCCCGCAGCTGTTCGGCGCCTCCGAGTTGCAGCAGGCCGTCCATTACCAAACGGATAGCTTCGCCAGCGTCTATCTGCAGAACAATGGAAATGGGACCTTCAGCGCGCTTGCGTTGCCCAATCTCGCGCAGATCTCACCGATCAGAGGGATCATCGCCCACGACGTGGACGGTGACGGCAATCTCGATCTGATCGTGGCGGGAAACCTCTACGATACGGAACCGAACACGCCGAGGGCCGACGCCGGCAATGGGCTCTGGCTGAGGGGAGACGGCCGGGGCCACTTCACTTCGGTCGCTCCAGTCGAGAGTGGCTTTGTGGCCCCCTGGGATGTCACGGGACTCGCCCTGATCCAAACGCCTGCAGGGAGCGCCATACTCGTTGCGAATAACGGCGACTCCCTGCAGGCGTTTGTCATCCGGCGTCCATAGCCTACGGACAGGCCGGCGTGCCCCACCCAGCGTTCTGGCACAACGCGCCATGGCTCAACTCGATCTGTATCTGAGGGATCGGATACAGATGATGCCGACTCTGGAAGGGTGCCGCGGTTGCAAGCCAGGGGAGCCGATTTTGCTCCACCGCCAGGTAGTTGGTGATCACCGAATCGGCGTCTCCCCGGCGTCGCAGGTCGAAGAAGCGTTGACCCTCCATCGCCAGCTCCAGCCGGCGTTCGTACCGAACGGCGGCTCGGGCAAAGCCTTGATCGGTCCACGGGGTCGTGTACTGGCCGATCTTGTAGATAGCCCATGGCGTGGCCAAGCTATCATGATTGGCCAAGTGGAGCAAAGGCAAAGCGATTTCATCACGCCCCGCACACGTGGGGTACCTATTCACCAACGCAGTATCGGTGGACCCGGCGCCACACCCCTCGGCGGTCTGCCCGGCCCGCGCCCGGATTTGATTGACGATCCCTCGGGCCTCTTCCAGGTTGTTCGTTTCGACAGCCGCCTCGGCCAAGAGCAACAGCACATCCGCATACCGGAAGATGTGGATGTGCACGGAATTCAATTGGAACGAGTTCCAACCGACGCCACTCTGAGCGCCACTGCGCTTCTCGTGGACGTTCTTCTTCGGGCTGTACGGACCGGAGTAGGCTCGGTCCCTGATGAAGGTCGAATCGTGCAGTCCCCAGTCCTTGTAGGGGACGCCATCCCTGCCGACCGTCCAGTCCAACCGCGGATCGACGGGAACCGCCGTGGTAGCGGCGAGATTCGCGTTTCTGGTGTTCCACGCAGGATCCGTCACGGCCAAGGGAAGGCCGCTGTCGTTTACGACGAAGGAATTGACCAGATTCTGTGTCGGCTGGTGAAAGCCACAGCAGAATGGGTCCACATACGGGAAATTGAGGCGTTCGCCATAGTTGGAATTGTTCCCATTGGGCTCTCCATCGTTGACGGAGGCCTCATACGCCAGGATGGTTTCCTTACCGTTGGCGAACGTCCGAAAGCCCGTCCACACATGATCGAAGCTCGTTTCCAGGTCGAACCGTCCGCCGTTGTTGTCCCGCACGGCCCGCAGGGTCGTCAAGGCACCGGCGTAGTCGCCCCGATACATCTGCACCCTTCCCTTGTAGGCTAGGGCCTTCCACTTCGTCGCCCGTCCCGTCTGGTTGTTCCTCGGGTCCGCCGGCAGCAATGCGAAGGCCGTGTCGAGGTCCCGCAGGATGAGCTTCGCCACGGAATCCACGCCGAGATTATTCGGCTTGTTGAAATTCGCATCATCCTCGAAGTAGTAGGGAATATTCCCCCACATCCGCCAGGCTTCGAAGTGATAGTGCGCCCGGAGAAACAGCGCCTCGCCTTTGATCCCGTTCGCGTCGCTCGCCGAGATCTCACCCGGGTTCACCTGCTGGACCTTGCTCAGCAGGCGCAACGTCGCATTGCTGCGGACGACTCCTTCCCAAACGGTCCGCCACTTATCGGCCAAGTAGCCCTCGGCCAGACCGGTCCCCCAATTGTAGAGCTCGATGTCCGCAATGGGGGCCTGATCGTTCGCGTCGGACCCCTTGTGGGCATCATCGCTCGCGACGCTCCCCCACACCCAGTTGCTCGCCGCGCCTCCCCAGGCACCGCCCACGGCGTTGTTCCAGTCCAACGCGCGGTAGGCGGCAATGAGGAAGCCTTCAACGCCTGACTGTGTTGTGAGCGTCGGTTCATCCAGTGTGCCTTGTGGGCCGACATCGAGAAAGTCCTTGCAGCTGTACGTGACGCCGCCGACAAGGATCAGGAACGCCGTCCCGACCAGCAGGCTGTGCCCAGTGCGCATGTTCATCGTCGTCCGTTCCTCGAGAAAAGGCGGTCCCTAGAGCGTGGTGCTGATGCCCACGCTGATCATGCGATTGCTCGGATACGAACCGCGATCGACACCGCGATACTGGTCTCTGATATCGCCGGCGGCTCCGAAGATATTCGCCGCGGGCAACGCCGGATCGAGACCCGAGTACCCGGTGATGGTGAACAGGTTTTCCGCCTGGAGATAGATCCTCGCGGCGGGTATCCAGCGGATCATTCCCGGCGGCACCGTGAATCCGATTTGCAGATTGCGCAGCCGGACGTACGTTCCGCTCTCGATGTAGTAGCTGCTGAACTGGTTGCTGAAGGGATCGCTCACATCCAGCCGCGGATACTTGGCGCCCGGGTTCGTCACCGCTCCTGGGCAGGGATAGGTACCTGGCGTTCCAGGCGGCGATCCAGCCGGCGGTGGCACAGGGCCACAAGGGCCGTCCAGAACCGCGGAGTTAGTCAGCAAGTCGCTGCGGACGTTGGTATCGAACACGCGGAAGATGTACCAATACTTTTGGTAGTTGAAGATCTTGTTGCCGAACGTGCCGAACAGGGTCGCGCTCAAGTCCCATTGTCCCCAGCGAAGCCCGAGATCCAGGCCGCCTGTGAACTTGGGATGGGGACTGCCGATGATCGCGCGGTCGGCCGAGGTGATATGGTGGTCCCCATTCACGTCCTGGAACTTGATCCGGCCGGGACGAGCGCCATCGGCCCAGCATTGCCCCAGCGCGTCCCCGGTGCCGCATTGGGCGGCGTCCAGCGAATCCCGATAGTAGCCATCCGCCACCAGGCCGTAAAACGACCCGATCGGATAGCCCACCCGGTTGATCACGGCATTTTGTTCGCGGGTGAATATCGGACCGAAGAACTCCTTCGCCGATCCGTCGAGTTGCACGATCTTGTTGGTGTAATGGCTGCCGTTGAAGGTCACGTTCCAGAGCTTGCCCTCGCCCAGGTTGCCCGCATAGCCGAGGGAAAACTCAATGCCTTTGTTGCTCATCTTACCGATATTGATGAAGGGCGGGGCTGCCGTGCCCGCAGTGCCGGGAGTAGCGGGAGGAAACAGCAGATTGTCCGTCCTTCTGTCGTACACGTCTACGCTAAAATTGCCCTTGCCCTTGAACAGCCCGAGATCCAACCCGACGTTCACCGACTTGTTCTCTTCCCACTTCAGGTCCGGGTTGCCCAGTGCCGTCTTCCTGTAGCCCGGTAGCACCGTAGTGCCCGATCCACCGATATCGTAGGAGGTGCCTCCCGTTTCGCCGCCAAATTGGTCCTTGGTGCGCCCCGAAGGGATGTTCTGATTTCCGGTGATGCCCCACCCGAATCGGAGCATGGCGTTCGAGATGAAGTCGTTGCCCGAGAGGAAGGATTCCTGGGACAAGCGCCACCCCGCGCCGATCGCCGGGAAAGTTCCCCACCGGTGAGCCGGGCTCATCCTCGAGGAGCCGTCGCGTCGCAGGGTGAAGCTCAGAAAGTAGCGGTCGGCAAGGTTGTAGTCGAGCTTTCCGAAGTACGACAACAGCGTGCCGATATCCCCCCGGCTGTTCACGTTCTTCGTCTTCGCGTCACCCAGGGCATCCGTGATGTAGCGGTAGTCCAGGCCGGTGTTGAGCAGGTTCGCGAGGTTTCCGTTGATGCCCCTGCTCGCGTTTCGGTTCGCTTCCTGTCCCAGCAATAGGGCGACGTTGTGTCGGTTGAACGTGGTCACGTAATTCAGCGTGTTGCTCCAGGTCCACTCCACGAAGGAGCTGAAGTCCTGGTTGATCTGATTCGCGGTGACCGGCTCTTTGTTCTCCGGCGTGGTCGGCGTGAAGGTTCTCACGGTGCCTTGACCCACGTTGAACCCGAACCTGCTTCTCGCTGAGAGTTGGCGCGTGGCCTCGAAGCCGCCAAACATATTCCCGAAGATCCGGCCGTTGGTGTTCCGATCATCTTTGTGAGACCAGGCGTACCCGAGCGGATTGGACTGATTCCCCAGCCTGAGGGCTTTGCCGGAGGCGAAGTGCCCGCCGATGTCGTACACGGGGACGACCGGCTGCATCAGGATGTTCTTGCCGAGGATGCCGTCTTCAGCATAGCCACCGGGGTCGGCCGCGATCCCGCCGTACGCCTGCTCGAGCGCGAGCCCGATATTTTCACCCACGTTGAGCCGGTCCAGGTTGAAGGCGGTGTTGACGCGCACGGTGCCGCGCTGGTACCGGTTATACGCAGCCGTGCCGTCCTGCCGGAAGTAATCGAAGGAAACGTGGTACGCGTTATCCTCGCCGCCGCCCGAGACGCCGAGGTACGCATCCGCCACCGGAGCCGGACTGAACACGGCCTTCCACCAGTTCGTCCCAGCACTGCCGGGCATGATCAGACGGGTGGGATAGAAATACGTGCTCGCATCCACACTGGAGCACGGGTTCGGATTGCAGTTGTTCGGCCAGATGTAGTTGGGAACCCGAGGATTGATCGAATCCCCAAAAACGTTCGTCGGGATTTGCAGCTTGGCATTCTGATAGCTTTGCTTGACGACTTGAAAGTACTGCAGCGCATCGAGCGTGAGGAAATCGTCATAGCCGCGCACCGGACTGGCGACGCCCGTTCTCACATCCAACGTGACCTGGCGCGGCCCCGGTCTTCCCTTTTTCGATTCAATGACGACGACGCCGTTGCTCGCCCGCGACCCGTAGATGGAAGCCGCCGAAGCATCCTTCAGGACCTGAATGGACCCGACGTCGCCGGGATTCACCCAGTTCAGATAGGAGTCCAGCGTGGGCGTCCCGTCGATGATGAACAGCGGATCATTGTTCTGGAAGGAACTGACACCCCGGATCCTGACGGTGCTGCGTGAACCGGGAGAGCCACTGGCGTCGATCGTTACACCGGGAACCCGACCATCCAGCTTCTGCAGCACGCTGGCCGAGGTCTGCCTGATAACGCTTCCGAGATCGACGCTGGTCACGGCACCGGTAATGTCGGCCCGCCGCTGTGCCGTGTAACCGGTCACGACGACCTCCGGCAACACGGAGATAGCTCTTTCCAGAGCGACGTCGATGGTCGTCCGCCCGCCAATGCCTATCCCAACGCCCCGATACCCGATGAGACCAAACACCAAAACGCCATCCCCAGGGACGGTTATGGAGTACTTCCCATCCGCGCCCGTAAGGGTACTGGTGCTCGTCCCCCGTATGCGTACGGTAGCTCCCTGAATGGGAGTACCTTCTGGGGAGGTGACTCTGCCGGATACCTCTATCTGCGGACTCTGCTGGCCAACCGCAGGCCCGCACAACGCCAGTACCAGCGTCAAACTCATCCCCACTTCACGAAGGAAACGCTTACCCTGCAGCATGTCGTTCATAGGGGCGTCCTCATTCTGCGGGTCGTCGCATGGCCTTGAGGCCTTGCTTGCCAATCACTTCGCGGTACGTCATGAGTCGTACGTTTCGGGCCTTCAGAGCTTCGCTGAACTTCTGCGACGTCAGTGCATCCAGTTCTCCCTGACGGTTCTTGCTCATATCGGGGAGGGGCTGGTCGGTGTTCATGTCCTCCAGCGCGCCCAGCTCCGGATCGTCCATCCCCACGTGGGTGATCACGACATTCACGCCCGGCTGCAGGCGATCGATCAGCGCCACCAAGCTGTCCGCCTTTTTGGCCGGGGGCGCCCAGTATTGGGGAGACTCCATGGTCTCTCCGAAATACTCCGACATGCCGAGCGCAAATTCACGCGCCAGCCGCTCCGCGACGTCTCGGAACTCGGGGTAGCGAACCGCCGTGCCCATGTGATAATCGACGTAGTCGACCTTGAGCCCCGAGCGCAGCGCCCGTTCGATCTGTGCCCGCAGCTCCTTTTCGATTTCCCGTAGATCAGGATGGTTCTTGTACAGGGCCTCGGCGGAATGGAAGAAATATCCGTCGGCGTCGACCAGCGTCGGGACGGCCTCGCGGCCCGCTACAGGTCCCCAGCGATAGTGCTTCCACTCGGAATTCAGCGTCAAGTGAATGCCGATGGCGACCTCGGGATGGCCCTTCAGGAGCTCCACGGTTTCCTGATACCAGGGACAGGCGAACATGACCGACACCGAGAGGGGAAGGCCGGTGTCAATGAGCCGTTGCAGCGCCCGGTTGACGCTGTGACTGAACCCCGCGTCGTCGGTGCGGATAATCAGGTAGACGGGGTCGGGAGTCCCTGGATGTTTGGTCACGTCAGCCTGACCGAAAACGGAAACCGGCGAGAGGGTAAGCAGGAGGCGGACGGTCGACGACCGGCGACCGACTAGCGCGGCAACGAGGTGACGGCCCAGTGCCATACGCCTGCCCTCCTACAGCGTCGACAATCGATACCGGCGGAGCAAGGGAAGCGAAGCGCGTGCTTGGAAATACGCGTCGAATGGAAACCCCGCAAGGGGTCCCGCAGGGCCGGATAACCCGTTTCAAAACGGACCGAAATCACGGCGACGATGTATATTGAGGGCAGAAGCGCTCTTTCACGGACGAAGCGGCCAGGTCAGTGAGGCGTCCACCTTCCTCGAACCCACCACTGAACCCACCACTCGCAGGAGGCCAGCATGTGTTCAGCCCACGCCCAGCGACTCTTTGGCGTGCTCCTCGGCTGCGTCGCCGCGTGCTCCCACCCGAAAGCCACAGGTCAGGGCAAGCCCGAGCCCTCCGCACCGGCGACGGCGGCGGCCCCCGGCTCGGTCATGACGGAGGAAGAGATCGGGCGCGTGCCCGGCCGGCCGATCGAACAGGTGCTCATGGAGCGCTTTCCTGGCGTGATGGTGTCGCGGACGCCCGACGGTGGCATCTCCGTTCGCATCCGCGGCGTCACCTCGTTCGTCGGGAGCAACGAGCCGTTGTATGTGGTCGACGACGTGCCGATGCAAGCGGGACCGGGCGGGACCCTCAAAAGCATCAATCCACACGACATCGCGTCGATCCAGGTGTTGAAGGACCCCGCCCAGACGGCGATCTACGGCGTGCGCGGCGCCAACGGGGTGATCGTCATCAAGACGAAGCGCCGGTGAGGACCGTGAAGGGAGCGGGGGCCATCAAAGATGGCCCCCGGCCGGCGGACAACCCGTTTCAGAACGGAGCAGTAGCGGCGGTCGGACTCGAACCGACGACCCGCGGATTATGATTCCGCTGCTCTAACCAGCTGAGCTACGCCGCCCTAGATAGCCGGAGAAGAACTTAGCGAGGCACAGTCTGGGGCGGGAGGGCTGGACTTGCCCACGCTCCATCGCCCCCGCCCCAACCTTCCGACCTGTCCGCCCGGGAACAATTAGTTGATGCGTGCACGTTCCGCATGCATCTCGCCGTCGATTTGGAGCGCCCCCGTTCGACGAATGGGTGTGCTTGATAAGCGCAGACCCGTCGTGTCACCAGTGATTCTCGCACAGGACGAAACCATGGACGCACAAGCAATTACCTCTCGTGGCTGGCTCCGATCCACCCTGCTGCTCGCGGCAGTCGTCGTCACGGGAGCAGGCCTTGCCGCGTGGAAATACGCGGCCGTCCGGGAAGCGAGTGCCGCTTCCGCCCACCAGCCCGAGCCTATGTCGGCGGTGACCACTGCCGTCGCGACGGAGCGACCGTACCGCCCCACCACGACATCGGTCGGCACGGTGCTGGCGCTGCGCTCGGTCACCCTCCGCAATGAGGTGGCGGGCACGGTTCGCAGGGTCACGCTCACGCCCGGGCACGTTGTCGAAGCTGGCACCGTGCTCGTGGGCCTGGATGTGTCCGTCGAGGAAGCGGAGCTGCAGGCGCAGGAAGCGCAGGCCGCCCTGGCGGAGACCACGCTCGAGCGCCTGCAGCGCCTGCGGCAGGCCCGCGCGACGTCCGAGGAAGAGGTGGATCAAGCCCGGGCGGCGCGCGACGTCGCGCTGGCACAGATGGCGCGCACCAGGGCCGTCATCGAGCGCAAGACGATCCGCGCACCGTTCCGGGCCCGCGTGGGCCTGACGGACGTGCACCCCGGCCAATATCTGGCCGAGGGCTCCGAACTCACCACGCTGCAAGGCGTCGAAACCGCCGCGCACGTCGACTTCACGGTTCCGCAGCGGGTGGCCGCGGCCTTGCGCGAGGGCCAGACGGTCGCCGTCTTCGCCTCGGGCGACTCCTCTCCCATCGTGGCCAGGATCGTCGCCGTCGACGCGCGGGTCGATCCCGCCACCCGCAACGCGCTGGTGCGCGCGCGGATCGCCGCCCACGCGCCGGCGCCCGGCGCCTCGGTGCGCGTCGAGGTTCCGGTCGGCCCGCCCAGCAGAGTCGTCGCCATCCCGGTGAGCGCGCTGCGCAAGGGACCGGGTGGCGATCACGTGTTCACGATCACCGAGGACGAGCACGGACAGACCCGGGCACACCCGCGGCCGGTGAAGAGCGGGGCGGTGCTCGGCGACGAGGTCCTGATCGTCGAGGGCCTCTCGGCCGGTGAGCAGGTGGCTACCTCGGGGTCGTTCAAGCTGCGCGACGGAGCCCTGGTCGCGGTCGCATCCGATTCGGCCCGGGGCGCCAACTGATGCGCTCCATCACCGACGTTTTCATCAAGCATCCCGTCCTGGCGGTTGTCGCGAACCTCGCGATTCTGCTGGTCGGTTGGCGGGCGCTGACGAGCTTGCCGGTGCAGCAGTACCCGAAGATCGAGAGCTCGTCCGTGCTGATCACGACGGTTTACTACGGCGCGAGCGCCGAGACCGTGCGCGGCTTTCTGACGACGCCCATCGAGCGCGCCGTGTCGGCCATCAGCGGGGTCGACTACGTGGAATCGACCAGCCGCGCCGGGGTCAGCACCATCACGGTCCACCTCAAGCTCAATCACAACAGCACCGCGGCGCTGGCCGAAGTCACCGCCCGTCTGCAACAGGTCCGCTCCGAGCTGCCGGCGGAGGCCGAGCCGCCGGTGGTCGAGGTGCAGCGCGCCGATCGGCCGTACGCGTCGTTCTACCTGAGCTTCACCTCCACCGAGCGGGACATCCCGGCGCTGACCGACTGGCTCAGCCGGTCGCTGCAGCCGCAGCTCGCCACGCTCCCGGGGGTCCAGCGGGTCGACGTCGTCGGCGGGCGTCCCATCGCCATGCGGGTGTGGATCGAGCCCGAGCGGCTCGCGGCGGTGAACCTGGCGCCGGGCGACGTCTACGCCGCATTGCGGCGCAACAACTATCTGGCTGCGGTGGGCCAGACCAAGGGCAACCTGGTCCAGATCAACCTGCTGGCGAATACGGACCTGCGCTCCACCGCCGAATTCAACAACCTCATTGTGGCGGATCGCGACGGCGCGATCGTGCGGCTGTCCGACGTGGCGCGGGTCGAGCTGGGCGCCGAAGAAGCCGACATGGTCGCGAAGTTCAGCGACAAGGAGGCGGTGTACCTCGGCGTGTGGCCGCTGATCGGCGTCAACGAGATCGAGGTGGCCCACCGGCTCCACGCCGAGATGGACCGGATCCGGCCGACGCTGCCGAAGGACGTGGACATGCAGCTCGCGTACGACGCGACCGTGTTCATGGAGGATGCGTTGCAGGAGATCACCAAGACGCTCGCCGAGACGATCCTGATCGTCGGCCTGGTGGTATTCCTGTTCATGGGCTCGGTGCGCACCGCGCTGGTGCCCCTGGTCGCCATGCCGGTCTCGCTGGTCGGGGCGGCGGTGGTGATGTCCGCCTTCGGCTTCAGCCTGAACCTGCTGACGATCCTGGCGATCGTGCTCTCGGTCGGCCTGGTCGTGGACGACGCGATCGTGGTCGTCGAGAACGTCGAGCGGCACGTGCGGCTGGGCAAGACGCGCATCCAGGCGGCCCTGGTCGGCGCCCGCGAGCTGGTCGGGCCGATCATCGCCATGACCGTCACGCTGGCCGCAGTCTACACGCCGATCGGCTTCCAGGGCGGCCTGACGGGCTCGCTGTTCCTGGAGTTCGCGATCACGCTCGCGGCCGCGGTGGTCGTGTCGGGCATCGTCGCCGTCACGCTGTCGCCGGTGATGAGTTCGCGTTTCGTCCACGAGCACGGCCAGGAAGGCCGCCTGACGAGGCTCGTCAACCGGGGCTTCGATGCCATCCGCCGCAAATACGAACGGCTGCTCGACGGTGCCCTGGGCATGCGCTGGGCCATCGTTGCGGCCGCGCTGCTCGTGATGGTCGCGGCGTGGCCGCTCTACAACTTCTCGCGGCGGGAGCTCGCGCCGGTCGAGGACCAGAGCCACATCAGCCTGTTCATGCAGGCCTCCCCCGACGCGTCGCTGGCGGCATCGAACAAGGCGTCGCTGCAGGTCGTCAAGGCGATCACGGCGTTCCCCGAGGCGAAGTTCATGTGGTCGCTGACCGCGTCGTGGGGCGGGTTCGGCGGCATGGTCACCAAGGACTGGAAGCAGCGCAAGCGCACGACCGAGCAGATGTATGGCGCGGTGTACGGCGCGGTGTCCCAGGTAGCCGGGCTACAGGTGTTCCCCCGGCTCGACCCGCCGCTGCCGACCCCGGGGCAGTACGATGTCGAGCTGGTGCTGCAGAGCGATGCGCCGCCCGAGCAGATGCTCGAGACGGTGGGGTCGGTGGTCGGCGCCGGCTGGCAGAGCGGCAAGTTCCTGTACGTCGATACCGACCTGAAGATCGACCTGCCCCAGGCGCAGGTCGTGATCGACCGCGACCAGGTCGCCGATCTGGGGCTCGACCTGGCGGGGGTCGGCCGGGAGCTCGGTACCCTGCTGGGCGGAGGGTACGTGAACCGGTTCAACTACTTCGACCGCAGCTACAAGGTCATCCCCCAGATCGGCGACGAGGGCCGCGCCACCGTGGGGCCGTTGCTCGATCTCAAGATCAAGACGCCAGGCGGCGAGCTCGTGCCGGTGTCGACCTTTACGCGCATCGAGTCGAGCACCGCGCCCCGCACGTTGAACCGCTTCCAGCAGAGGAATGCGGTCCGGATCTTCGGCGGCGTCCAGCCGGGCGTCACCAAAGAGGAAGGGCTGCGGGTGCTCGAGGCAGCCGCCACGGCGGCAGGGGGGTCGAATGTCGCCCTCGATTACATGGGAGAGTCGCGGCAGATCCGCCGGGAGGGGGCGGCGCTCACCACCACGCTCCTGTTCGCGGTCGTGCTCATCTATCTCGTGCTCGCCGCCCAGTTCCAGAAGTTCCGCGACCCGCTGATCGTGTTGCTCGGCTCGGTGCCACTCGCGATCTCCGGCGCGCTGGTGTTCAGCTTCCTGGACCTCACCACCATCAACATTTACTCGCAGGTGGGACTCATCACGCTCGTGGGACTGATCGCCAAGAACGGGATCCTGATCGTGCAGTTCGCGAACACGCTCCAGGAGCGCGGCGTCGAGAAACTGGCCGCGCTGCGCGAGGCGTCGTTGACGCGGCTGCGGCCCGTGCTGATGACCTCGGCGGCCACCGTGTTCGGGCACTTGCCCCTGGTGTTCGCGTCCGGACCGGGATCAGCAGCCCGAAACAGCATCGGCACCGTGCTGGTCGCGGGCATGACCGTCGGCACCGTGTTCACGCTGTTCGTCGTGCCGGTGTTCTACTCGCTCATCGCGGCGGAGCACCGTCCCAGCCCGGTTGAAGTGAGTTCCGCCAACGGCGTCGAACCGGTCTTCCTAGAGGAGCCGGCCCGTGCGTAACGCGATTCTCCTCGGGCTCATCGCGCTCGCGGGCTGCGCCTGGACTCCAGCGTACCGCCCGGCCGCGGTCGAATTGCCGGCGGCGTTCCGGGAGACCGTGGACACGGCCCGCGGTGGTGTTCCCGCTCGCTCCCCGGCGGCGCCGGACCCGCGAGCCACGATCACCGATGCCGTAGCGATCGATACCGGCTTCTGGCGGCAGTTGGGGGACACGACCCTCAACCGTCTGATCGGCGAGATCGTGCGTGCCAACCTCGACGTTCGAGCGGCGCAGGCACGGGTGCGGGGTGCGCGCGCGGGTCGAGCCAGCGCCCTGCTCGACCTGACGCCGTCGGCTACGCTCGGCGGCGGATACTCCCGGCGGCGGTTCTCCAGCGCCAGCTTCCCAGGAGCGTCGGGAACATTCCCCGACCAGAGCGTGTGGGATGCCGGGTTCGATGCCGCGTGGGAGGTCGACCTCTTCGGTCGCCTCCGGCACGGCGTGCAGGCTCAGAGCGCTTTTGTCGCCGCGGCCCGGGAAGATCTGCGCGACGTGCTCGTCTCGTTGACGGCGGAGCTCGCCCGAACCTATTTCGAGCTTCGGGGAGCGCAGGAACAGCTCGCCGTGGCTCAGCGGAACGCCGAGAACCAGCGTCGCACCTTCGACCTGACCCAGCAGCGGCTCGATGCCGGCCGGGGCTCGGCATTCGACACCGAGCGGGCCAGGGCCCAGTTGAATTCCACGCTGGCCTTCATACCGGCTCGTGAGGCGCAGGTGGCGGCGGCCCAGTACCGGATCGGAGTCCTGGTCGGCCGGTCCCCCACTGCCGTCGCGCAGGAACTGGCCGTCGCCAGCGCACTGCCGGCCCTGCCCGCCCAGGCGGCGATCGGGAGTCCTGAGTCGGTGATCCGCAACCGCCCCGACGTGAGTGCCGCCGAGCGCCGGGCGGCCGCGCTGGGCGTCCTGGTGAGCGCGGCCAAGGCGGAGTATCTGCCCCGCCTCACGATCGGAGGAAGCGCCGGATACACGTCACCCGAGTCCGGATCGCTCGGCGGTCCCGGCACCCTGCGGTACGTGGTCGGTCCGACGATCAGCTGGCCGGCGCTCAACCTGGGGCGAGTCAAGGCGAGCGTGGATGCGTCCCGCGCACTGGCAGGGGAGGCGCAGGCACAATACGGGCAGGCGGTGCTTGCCGCGGTGGAGGAAGTCGAGAGCGCCCTGGCTCGGTACCGGACCGCCCGGGCCCGAGTGGAGCGACTGGTCGAAGCCAGCGCCGCCAGTGAAGGCGCGGCGGAGCTGGCCCGCCTGCGCTTCCAGGAGGGCGTCACCGATTTTCTGCAGGTGCTCGACGCCGAGCGGACT
>DASPXO010000227.1:0-5671 GCA_035637235.1 Gemmatimonadales bacterium
GCGAGCGAGCTGATCCGCTCGACGAGCTTCGGGGGGAAGTTGAGCGGGTCCTGGAACGACCGGTTCCGGACCTCGTAGATCCCGGCTTCGATCGCCGCGAGCCGCTCGGCCAGCGGGCGCGCGACCCCGGCCAGGCGCGCCGTGTCGGACGGGGACGCTGCGCCCAACCGGTCCTCGAGCTGCGCCCGCACGTTCCGGATCGTGAGCACCGCGGTGGTAGCGGCGTCCACCGTGTCGCGGAGGCGCTTCAAGAACGCGAACTGTTCCCGCAGCTCGGCCGGCGTGACCTTGGACCGAGGGTCCGCCTTGAGCCCGAAGCTGGACGTGTAGGCGCGTCCGCCGGCGCGCACGCGTACCCGATAGGCTCCCGGCGGCGGCATCGGCCCGTCGGTCGCCACGCCGACCATCCCCCAGAACGCGGCTGCGTCCGGATAGCGCAGATTCCAGGTGAACAGATTGAGGCCCGCCTTGTTCGCGACGCGAGGAGCTGCGGGTGGTCGCCGCGGCCACGGCTTGTCCACGTCCTTGAGGGTGTCGGCGGCGAGGATGCTGTCGATCTTCACGCTGTCGGTGACCCCCGCGCTCCTGAGGCTGTCCGTCCGCACGCGCCTGAGGCTGTCGGTCCGCGCGCTGTCCAGGACCGTGAGCGAGTCCTGCCTGCTCGTGAAGCCGCGGATGACGCCACCCGCGGCGTCGAGGACTTCGAGGCGCACCTCCCGGTTCTTCTCCTTCAGCCAATAGTAGATCATCGCGCCGTTCGGCGGGTTCTTGCCGACCGGATGCGCGTCCGTCCCGCCGCCGAAGAACCCGCCGCCCCAGTCCACCCGGTAGGCATCGCGCGGCTTGAAGAGATGCACGGCTTCCCGCAGGACCGGGCGCGACAGCTGCCGCAGCGGGGAGATGTCGTCGAGGATCCAGAAGGAGCGCCCGTGCGTCGCCGCCACGAGGTCGCCCTCCTTGATCGCCAGGTCGTGCACCGGCACGATCGGGAGGTTGAGGCGCAGCGACTGCCAGCTCGCTCCGTCGTCGAACGAGACCCAGACGCCCCGCTCCGTTCCCGCGAACAGCAGGCCGGGGCGCACCGGGTCCTCGCGCACCACGCGCGCGAACTCGGTCGCCGGGATCCCGTTCGCGATCTTCCTCCAGGTGCGCCCGTAGTCCGTGGTCTTGTAGATGTAGGGCGCCATGTCCTCGAGCTGGTAGCGGTTCACGGCCAGGTAGGCGGTGCCCGGGGCGTGGTGCGACGCCTCGATGGCGGAGATACGCGTGAACGGCGCGACCGCCGGCGGCGTGACGTCCTGCCAGGTCTTGCCGCCGTCCCGCGTGAGGTGGACGAGCCCATCGTCCGAGCCCGCCCACAGCAACCCCTTCACGCGCGGCGACTCGGCAAGGGCGAAGATGGTGCCGTAGTATTCGGCCGTCGTCTGGTCGAGCGTGATGGGCCCACCCGAAGGACCGAGCGTCGCCGGATCGTGACGCGTGAGATCGGGCGAGACGACCGCCCAGCTCTGCCCTTCGTTCACCGACTTGAACAGCACGTTGCCGCCATGGTAGAGCACGTGCGGGTCGTGGGGCGAGATGAGCAGCGGCGCGGTCCACTGGAAGTGGAACTTCCCTTCCCCCGCGGGATGCCCGTCCGGGCTGTCCGGCCAGGGGCTGATCATGCGCCAGAAGCCGGTCTTGTGGTCCACGCGCGCGAGGAAGCCCGAGTTGTCGCCCCCGTAGGTGATGTCGGGATCGTCGGGGCGGGCTTGGATATGGCCCGACTCGCCCGCGACATCGTACCACTGGGCCCGGTCGATCCCGCCCGGCCAGCGGCTCGGCCCGCACACTCCCGAGTTGTCCTGCTGCGCGCCGCACACGCGATAGGGGAAGTGGTTGGTCGTCGTGACGTGGTAGAACTGCGCCGTGGCATAGTCCTGGTCGGTCCACGTCCTGCCACCGTTGAAGGAGACGTTCGCACCGCCGTCGTTCCCCTCGATCATGCGCTGCGGATCATTGGGCGCGATCCACAGGTCGTGGTTGTCGCCGTGCGGATCGGGCAGGTGCCGGAACGTCCGGCCCCCATCGGTGGACCTGTAGGCGAGCACGTTGAGCCCGTACACCGTGTTCGTGTCCTTGGGGTCGGCGAAGATGCGGGAGTAGTACCAGGGCCGCTGCCGCAGCTTCCGCTCGGCGTTGACGTAGCGCCAGCTGGAGCCGCCGTCGTCCGAGCGGTACACGCCGCCCGCGCCGGCCTCGATCAGCGCCCACACCAGCGACGGCTTCGCCGCCGAGACCGAGAGCCCGATGTTCCCGAGCAGCCCCGGCGGCAGCCCCGGGTTGCGCGTGAGCTCCGTCCATTGCTCGCCCCCGTCCGTGGACTTGAAGATCCCGCCGCCCGACCCCCCCGAGACGAGCTGCCAGGGCTTGCGCTGCGCCTGCCAGAACGCCGCGTACAGCACGTCGGGATTCGAAGGGTCGAGGACGAGGTCGGAGACTCCCGTCGAATCGTTCCGGAACAGCACCTTGCGCCACGTCTTCCCGCCGTCGGTCGTCTTGAAGACGCCGCGCTCGGAGTTCGGGCCGAAGGCGTGACCCTGCGCGCCGACCCACACGACATCGGGGTTCGTGGGATGTACCCGCACGCGGGAGATCTGCCCCGTTTCGGCGAGGCCGACGAGCTCCCATTTTTTCCCGCCGTCGGTCGTCTTGAAGACGCCGTCGCCGTGGGAGACGTTGCCGCGGATCGGGTACTCGCCCGTGCCGACGTAGACGATGTCGGGGTTCGACTCGCTCACCCCGATCGCGCCGATCGTCCCGCCGAAGTACTTGTCGGTCGCAGGCATCCAGGTATGGCCGCCGTCGGTGGTCTTGAAGACACCGCCGCCCGTCGTGCCCATCCAGTATTCGTTGGGGCGGGACGCCGAACCGGCGACGGCCACCGAGCGGCCGCCGCGGAAGATCCCGATCTCGCGCCATTTCAGAGCGGCGAAGACGGTCGAGTCGTACGGAGTGGCCTGGGCCGGCGCGGCGCGGACGGGCAGCAGGGCGGCACAGGCGGCAAGGAAGGCAAGGGCGGCAAGCGGGGTGGCTCGGCGGGCGGGCACAGGGCCTCCGAAACGTGGGTGCGAGGCGCACCACGTAGCACGTAAGCCGGGACCCTCGCAAGGGGCCCCTACCGGCGTGCCGGTTTCCGCGCCCGCACGAACGCGCCCATCACCCGGCCACTCACTTCGCGCGCCAGCACGTCGGCATCGAGCCCCGCCCGGCCAAGCAACGCTTGGGCATCCGTGAACTCGTACACGCGAGTCGGCTCTATGCTGATCTCGACGAAGCCGTTCTCGGCGAGGAGGGCCCTGAACTCTCCTTCCTCGAGCGCGCCCGCCACGCAGCCCACCCAGAGCTCCATGTTCCGGCGGACGGCGGCCGGAATCTCGCCGCGCACGATCACGTCCGACACCGCGAACCGTCCGCCGGGCTTGAGCACACGGAACGCTTCGGCGAGCACTCTGCGCTTGTCCGCCGCCAGGTTGATCACGCAGTTCGAGATGATCACGTCCACCGACGCGTCGGGCAGCGGGATGCGCTCGATGTCGCCCTTCAGGAACTCCACGTTCGGGACGCCGGCCTGGCGCTGGTTCTCCCGCGCCAGCGCCAGCATCTCATCCGTCATGTCGAGCCCGTAGACCTTGCCGGTCGGCCCCACCCGCCGGGCGGAGAGCAGCACGTCGATCCCCCCGCCGGAGCCGAGGTCGAGAACCGTTTCCCCGGGATGGAGCGTCGCCAGCGCCGTCGGGTTGCCGCAGCCGAGGGAGGCGAGCACCGCGGTCTCCGGCAGCCCGGCGGCTTGCTCGGCGGAGTAGAGGTGGGAAGAGATGGGATCGCCGCAGCAGGCGCTGCCCTTGCCTGAGAGCACGCGCAGCGCTTCCTGTCCGTACTTCTGCCGCACCGTGTCTTTGATGGGTGGCTCGCTCATCGTCGGGGCTCCCTCTCATCAATCAAGAAATGTTGATGTATGTAGTCAAAAAAACGTCGCGCTACCCGCAGCAGGCCTCCCGGCAGCTGCCGGCGTGCTTCCCCGGCTTCACGGCCGCGGCGAAGGCGGCGATCTCATCCAGGGCGTCGCGGTTCACGGCGTAGTACACCCACCGGCCTTCGCGGCGGTCGGTCACCAGGCCGGCCTCCTTCAGCGTCTTCAGGTGGAACGAGAGGCGCGATTGGGCGGCGTCCAGCACGTCCTGCAGCTCGCAGACGCAACGCTCGCCGTGCGACAGGAGGCGCACGATCTCGACCCGCGTCTGGTCCGCCAGCGCGCGAAACCGGCGCGCTGCGGACACGGGGTCCGGGAGGGTGGCGCTAGTCATTCCCGGAATATATCAAGAACAGTTGATGTGTCAAGCGCGACCCGGGCGTCGCTACGGCTTCTCGGTGATCGACGACCTCGCACCGACCCCCCGGCCTGTGAGCACCATCTCGCTACCGTCCTTGGCATGGCCCTTCACGATCCCGAAGGGCACATCGCCCGAGAGCCACGCCTCGCCTTCGGTGTCCTTCACGTGCAGCGCGCGGAGGGAGCCCGCGGGCACCGTGAGCTTCTCCCACGCCACCACCTGTGCGCTCGCGCAGCGCCGCGCGATCCCCAACGCCGGGTTGTTCTGCACCATCTGCTGACCCACCAGGGCGAGCATCTGGTCCGGCAGCCTCATCGCCGGCTGCGTGCCGGTCTTCATGACCATGCCGCGGACCCCCACCCCCTCGACGCCGAAGCCGGGGACGAGGACCTGGAGGATGCCCCCGTCGCGCGGCCCCGCGCCGCTGTCGTTGATCTCGAGCCAATACAGGGTCGTATCGCCGCGCTGTTCGCTCCCCACGATCGCGAAGCGAAGGGCCTGGCCCCCGCTCACCGTGTAGGAGGCCCACTGGCCGACCGTGACCTTGCTGATGGCCTTGCAGAGCTGTGGTACGTCCTGGCCGGCGAGCGAGCCGACGGCGCACGCGCCGAGGGCGAGGGCAGCCATGCAAGCGGCTGGTCTGGGCACGCGCGACATCGAGCCTCCGATCGCTACGGGAGAATCGCTTCCGGGCCTACGCCCATCATGGCGTCTACCTCGTAGCGCCGCTCGAGCACGGGGACGTAGGGGAACAACGCGCGATCCTTGACCACGAGGAGCGTGACCAGCGCGGACTCGGCGCGGTAGCCGTCCGCGTGCTCGATGACGTGGCCGTACAGGTCCACCCACCCCGCCACGACGCCGAGCTCCCGCACGCCCAGCCCGACCTCCCCCCGCGCCACCTCGCACTCACGGCGGGGCCGGCGGTACGCGTAGATCCCGTGCTCGCTGCTCCAGGTCGGCCGCTCGTCCGCGTGCAGCACCGGGCCCGGCCAGCGCACGTCCATGAACACGGACCAGAGCCACGGCTCGCCCTGGTATTGCATCACGCGCCAAAAGCGCCACGCGCGGACGCTCACGCCGGCACCAGCGGTTCCGGCGTGGCCGGTCGCGGCTCGACCGGGGGTGCCGCCTCCGGCTGCGGCTCGAGCTTGGGGAGCGGCGCGGGCTCGTCGAACTCGCGCTGGGGTTTGCCGATTTTCATCACACACACACCTCCTTTCGGGACGGGCGACCGGCGCGCGGCGGAGGGTCGCGGATCGGAGGGCGTCGACAAGCGGCGACAGACCGAAGCCGTT